>JAYVNY010000242.1:0-5987 GCA_043758205.1 Akkermansia sp. | reverse complement strand
TCGATGATCCCCGCGCTTCGTCAGCGCCTTCTTCAACGACGCGACGGTGACGTCGCGACGCGGCAGCAAGGCGACTTCGCGCTGCTTCTGTTCAACGATGGTGTCGAGGATGTTCATCTCAATAGGCAAGCTATGCGGAAGTCTTCATCAAAAGAGCGCACCCGACGAATCTTTCCTCCTTGTCACCAATCCGACATTTCTCGGGATCAACCGAAAAAAACCGCGCAATCAAGTCTGCTTCAGTTGAG
This sequence comes from Akkermansia sp., assembly GCA_043758205.1. GTDB lineage: Bacteria > Verrucomicrobiota > Verrucomicrobiia > Limisphaerales > SIBH01 > JANNGC01. The sequence goes on along the minus strand of JAYVNY010000242.1, from coordinate 5,739 downwards.
TAACAAGCCCCCAAAAAATCATCCTGCGCTTGCTTGATATCGAGCGACTTCCCTGCCGGTTTCCAAACGAGCGAAATGAAAGCCGTAGCCAAGTTTTTAGAACCGCCGTAATCGAGATTTAGTTTTGCCGAATCAGTCGCCGATTTCACAGCCCTCTTCACGGTTTCAACAGTCTTCTCTCTACCGTTCTGAAGATCGCACCATGCGTGCTTTGCTTCGATAAACCACTCGACGTCTCCACGCCGAATCCAAAGGTCGTTTCGACCGTATGCCGCGTTTTGTTCCACGCCTTTTTTTGTGCCCCACTCTTCGAGTGCCGCCCACCCGCTTAACCAAGCTGCGATTGAAAAAAATCCGACTTGAGGCCGCTCTTTGTACCAGAACGGAATGTCGTCCAATTTGCCCTGAGCGTCCTGAGTGCGTGCGGCGTATTCCTCCAAGACAGAAAACCAACATTCAACAACTGGGCGCAACTCCGCGAGGTGCGGCTTGCAGTGTTCAATTTTTGGTGTGCAGCTTGTCAGCACCTACTCCTCCTCATCCTTCACCGCCTGCACGCGCTTGAGGGGACAGCCCGCGCGGAGCCACGCATTCACGTATGCATCGAGGTCGCCGTCCATGACCGCCTGCACGTTGCTCGTCTGCACGCCGGTGCGGAGGTCCTTTACCATGCGATAGGGCTGGAAGACGTAGCTGCGAATCTGGTTGCCCCAGCTCACGCTGCCTTTGTCGCCGTAGAAGCGTTCCATGTCGCCCTTCGCCTCGTCGAGCTTCAGCGCGTAGAGTTTCGAGATGAGCATGGCCATCGCGGTGGCCTCGTTCTGCACCTGGCTGCGCTGGGCTTGCGACGCGGCCACGAGTCCCGTCGGGATGTGCGTCAAGCGCACCGCCGTCTCCACCTTGTTCACGTTCTGGCCGCCCTTGCCGCCCGAGCGATACGTGTCGCGCCGAATCTCGACCTTGGGGATCACGATGTCCGTCTCCATGATGTCGCTCAACTCCGCGATCACATCCACGCTGGCGAAGCTCGTGTGCCGCCGGTCATTGGAATCGAACGGCGAAATGCGCACGAGCCGATGCACGCCGCGTTCCGCCTTCGCGAAGCCATATGCGTTTTCCCCTTCCACGCGGAAGGTCACGCTCTTCAATCCCGCTGAATCCCCCTGCAACGCATCCGTTACCTCCCACTTCCAACCGCGCGAGTCGAACCACCGCCCGTACATCCGCGACAACATCTCGGCCCAATCCTGCGCCTCCGTGCCGCCCGCGCCCGCCTGAATGCTGAAGATGGCGTTGCGCGCGTCATGCGGCCCGTTCAGAAAGACCTTCAACTCCAGCGCCTCCAAGTCCCGGCCCAGCCGCGCGAGATCTCGTTCGAGGTCCTGGAGGTGAGGGAGTTGTTGCGCGACGGGTTCCGACTCGGCGAGTTCCACCATCACGCGGAAATCCTCGACCACCTTCTCGGCGGACAGCAGCGGGTCAATGCGCTTGCGGAGGCGCGTCCCCTCGTCCACCAGTTTCTGGGCCTGCTCGCGCTGGTTCCAAAAGGACTCCGCGCTCATCAGCGACTCCAGCTCGCTCAGGCGTTTCTGCGCGCTGGCGACGTCAAAGAAACCTCCGCAACTGGGCCGTCTTGGCGGCGGTGGCGTCGATCTGGGCGCGAATCGGGTCAAACATGTGGAGGTCAGGCTAGCAAAGGATGAAAGGCTGAAAAGCTGAAAAGCTGAAATGGGAGAAGCGTCCGGCGCAGTGGTAATGCCCTGAATAGGCCGTGCGCCTTCCCAACCCCAAAGGGGTTGCCGCACCGAAGCCCATGGTTGCGACGCAGGAGCTACCCTGGGGGACGGTCGGAAAATGATTCTTCAACCCTGAAGGGGTTGTCTCACAGGTTGCCGTGGCGTGAGGCAACCCTTACAGGGTTGTCTCCATTCTGACGCACGACCCAGGGTAGCGCCTCCGTCGCAACCCTGGGCTTTGGTGATACAACCCCTTTGGGGTTGCGCCCTGCGGAGCTTCCGGGAACCGCTGCGGACCCCCACCGGCGTGAACTCAGGACGCCCTGGCGCCCACCCCGACCACGCCAGGACCTGCCGGAGCAAAGAGAAACTTGTGTGCGGTTCTGGAAAAAGGTTCTACTCCCCCCCGTGCCGCCCCGGAAGAGCCAGAACCCACGTCGCAAGACTTTCTGGCTACTCACATGTTAGGCCGCTTCACACGTTATGCGCTCGCAAAACAAAAAGGCCGCTCTCGTTATCTCGGCACTTCTCTTGTCGTGCTTGCGGGGTTCGTGCTTTTTGATGCCGGCCTTTGACCACGAGCGCATCACTTGGACGGCGCACGGGCCATTTGGTTTGGGCGACATGGAGGGCAGGACCTATTTCTACTTCGGTTACGATGTTCAGTTCTCGCTTCCCGGCACAGTAGCGACGTGGTCGTGGCTTGGCCCGGTCCTAATCGTCGCCACACTCGTCGGGTTTGGCGTTGCAGTCGCGCGCTTCACCCGTTACCGGAGAGCGCGCCATTCGACACACTGATTTTATCCACACAACGCCGCCTCCTCAGTAACAGCGTTGAGATGCTGCTATGCGGGCACGACTTTCATGTTTAAGTCGAGGGCGTGGTGGTGGAGGTTCTTGAGGCGGCGGGCGGTGCTGGCCGGAGTGCTGTCGAAGGCTTTGGCTTCGTCGTAGGGTTGGCCGCTCACCACCATCGAACGGCGGCGGGCCATCGCAGTTGCCATCGGCGCGCCTCGGGACCGCCGCCAGCGTTCGCCCACGGGTGCGATTGGAAGTGGCGGTCAAACCACGCAGGAGCGCGGCGTTCACGCCGCTTCACTATTGCTGGGCGGGAAGGCACTGGAAGTTTTAAAACCCGCGGTCGGCTAGACGTTGAAGCGGCCTGAAGGCCGCGCTCCTGCCCGCCACTTCTAATCACACCCTTCGCCCACGCCGGACTGGACATCCCGAAATCGAATCGCCACGCTTCGGCGTCTCCCGAATTCCACGGCGCGTGAATAGCGCCGCGCCTTTTGGGCGTCTGAGAAAAGCGTTTTAACCCATAGCTTATGAACAAAATCATCACAGCCTCCCAGGCTTTCACGCGCCGGAGTTTTCTCTCCAGTGCTTCCAAAACTGTTGCCGGTGCCGCTGCGCTCAGCGCGCTGCCCATTGAGCGCTTCGCCTTCGGCGCGGTCTCGCCCGGCGACACGCTCAAGGTCGCGCTCGTCGGTTGCGGCGGTCGCGGTTCCGGCGCGGCCAATCAAGCCCTCAGCACCAGCGAGAGCGTGAAGCTCGTCGCCGTCGCGGACGTGCACAGGGACCGCATGGACGGCAGCCTCAAGGGCCTCGCCCAGCAGCACAAAGACAAAGTTGAAGTGCCGGACGACCACAAGTTCGTGGGCTTCGATGCTTACAAGCAGGCCATCGCGCTGGCCGACGTGGTGATTCTCGCCACGCCCCCCGGCTTCCGCCCGATGCAATTCGAGGAAGCGGTGCGCCAGGGCAAACACGTCTTCACCGAGAAACCCGTGGCTGTGGACGGCACGGGCGTGCGCAAGTTCCTGGCGGCGGCGGAAGTGGCGAAGCAGAAGAATTTGAAAGTCGGCGTGGGTCTCCAGCGTCATCATCACGCGGGCCACATCGAATGCGTGAAGCGTTTGCAGGACGGACAAATCGGCGACATCGTCGCGATGCGCGCCTACTGGAATGGCAACACGCCTTGGGTTCATCCGCGCGCCGAGTTGGAAAAAAACGCGGGCCGCAAGCTCACCGAAATGGAGTATCAGCTTCGCAACTGGTATTACTTCGTCTGGCTCTGCGGCGACCACATCAACGAGCAGCACATCCACAACCTCGACATGATCAACTGGCTCAAGGGCGGCCCGCCCGTGAGCGCCCGCGGCAACGGCGGCTGCGAAACCCGCAAGGGACCGGACTACGGCGAAATCTTCGACCACCACGTTGTTGAGTACACCTATCCCGACGGCTCGGTCTGCTTCAGCCAATGCCGCCATCAGCTCGGCTGTTGGAATGAAGTCACGCAATACGCCATCGGCACCAAGGGCAAGAGCAACTTCGAGCGCAACGAAATCACCGGCGCGACGCCGTGGCGCTTCCAGGGCCGCACGAAGGACCCGTATCAGCAGGAGCACGATGACTTCTTCGCCGCCATCCGCAACAACACGCCCTACAACGAAGCCGTCTATGGCGCGCACAGCACGCTCACGGCAATCCTCGGGCGCATGTCCACCTACACCGGCAAGGAAGTGACGTGGGAACAGGCCATGAATTCCAAGCTTGATACGATGCCGAAGAACCTCTCGTGGGATTCGGAGACGCCGACCAAGCCCGGGCCCGACGGCCTGTATCAACTGCCCGTCCCCGGCAAGACCCGCGTGGATCAAGTGTAAGCCGACTGGCTCAGAGCAATCTTCAAACCCGCGCCTTGGGAACGAGGCGCGGGATTTGTTTTCAGGAGCGCGGACCGCCGAGTCCGCGTGTTCCTGCGCTTGTCAATGGGCGGACATTTTTCGCAGTCATTGGATCGCGCGGACTCGGCGGTCCGCGCTCCCTCATCACGGCGTGAGAAATTTCCGGAAACAGTCCGACTCCCGCACTTCGATTCGCTCCGTCGGCCGGCGCGTGATGCGCGCACACGCACCCTTCGCTCCGGCGTAGTTCAGCGCGCGTTCCGGTCCGAGCAGTCCGGCGCTCGTGGAAACCGAGTTCGCCGTCTGACAATCCTTCGCGATGACCACGACGAGACTGTGATCCGTCAGGCCCAGGCCCGTGCGCGGGTTCACGATGTGCGAGTAGCGCACGCCGTTGATCTCGACGTGTTGAAAAAGATCGCCGCTGGTCGCGAGAGCCTGATTTCGCAGCCGCACGAACTCCGTCGCGGGCGCGTTCGTGGCGTCGAGCGGCGCGAGTTCAATGCGCCAGCCGCGTTGGCCGGGCGGCGCTTCGCTCACCGCCATGTCACCCGATCCGGCGACCAGCGCGGCGCGAATGCCGTGTTCCCGCAATACGCGCAGCGCCTCATCGACGGCGTAGGGTTTCGCGAGCGAACCCAAATCCAGCCGCATGTACGGCACGAGCAATTCCGCCGTGTGGCTTTTGGGATCGAGCTGCAACTTCTGGCAGCCCACGGCGCGCAATGCTTCGGTGAGCTTGACCGGATCGGGCAGTTTCTTCTCGCGCCGCGCCTTGCGCCACAAACTGATCACGGGGCCGCAGGTGATGTCGAACGCGCCGTCTGTCTCCCGCGCGACCTGTTGCGAGAGTTTCAGCATGCGCCACAAATCCGCGCCCACCGGGACGGCGCGGCCCGAGCCGGAGGTCTGCGACAGGCGGCTCAATTCGCTGTCCGTGTCGTAGTCACTGAGGATGTCGTTGAGCTGCTTGATACGGGCGTAAGCGGCCTCCGCCGCCGCGTCGGCCGTGGTTTGGTCCGGGGCGTAGAGCACGATGCGGAAGGGCAGGCCCATCTGTGGGCGTGTGTATTCGTAGCGACGCGAGGCGCGTTCGGAGGAAACGCAGCCGCAGAACGCGAAGGCCAGCATCGTGAGAAGAATTCGTGTCAGCACGGGGCGAGGTTAGCAAAAGACGGGACGACGGCGAGCTTCGGGGCATCCGAACACTGTTCTTGGTAAGGCGTCGTCGCTCCGCGCGCGCCGGGGTGGGGCTTCCGCAAGTTCCGCAAAGCTTCTCCGCGGCCAGGCCCGGCGCGCGCGGAGCGACG
>JAYVNY010000241.1:0-34156 GCA_043758205.1 Akkermansia sp. | reverse complement strand
GGTGGAACGGGCTACCAGCCCGTCCCGCCCGGCTACCAGCCGGGTGGAATGGGAGGGAGCTTAGTCTGGAACTGAACGCCCGAAACTTTTCCACATCCTTCTCCGTTCCGCGCGGCTGGTAGCCGCGCGGCACAGGCAGGTGGCCTGTGCTACCCCGGCGGCGGCGCCGCCGCCACTTCGGAGTTCGGGTTTAGGCCGCGTGAATTCAGGAGGGCGGTGGCGATGAAAAGCTGAGCGAAGAAAGTCCACCCTATCGCCATCCTGCCCAAACTCGCCCGGTCTCTTGGCGCTTGGTGTTTCGCTAGACCTTGGGCTCGGAGCTTCCCACGGATCACATCTCCACCTGCATCCCGAGTTCGACGACGCGGTTCGCGGGGATGCGGAAGAAGTCGGTGGGCGGTTGCGCGTTGCGCGACATGAAGGCGAAGAGCCGCTCGCGCCACAGGGCCATGCCGGGTTGCTTCGAGGCCAGGATCGTCTCACGACTCAAAAAGAACGTCGTGCTCATCCAATCAAATTCGAGGCCGAGCGGGCGGCATTGATCGAGCACCTCGGGCACGTTCGGGTCTTCCATGAACCCGTAGCGCGCCACGACGCGATGGAAGCCGGGGCGCAGTTCTTCGAGCTGGATCCGTTTTTCCAGGCGGATGTGCGGAACCTCTTCGGTAAGGATGGTGAGGAAGATGACTTTCTCGTGCAACACGCGGTTGTGTTTGAGGTTGTGCAGGAGCGCCAGCGGCGTGGAGTCAGCGTTGCTCGACAGGAACACCGCCGTGCCCGGTACGCGCAGCGGCGGGTTTTGTTCCACGTCTTCGAGGAAGAGGGAAAGCGGAATGAACGAGCCGCGCAGGCGTTCGCCCAAAATTCTCCGGCCCGTCTTCCACGTCGCCATGAGCGTGAAGACGAACGCGGCGACCACCAGCGGGAACCAGCCGCCGTGCGCGATCTTCAGCAAGTTCGCGGTGCAGAGCAGCGCTTCGATCACGACGAACACGCCGGACAGCAAACCCGCCTGCCACCACTTCCAACCCCACAATCGCCGCGCCGCGAAGTAGAACAGGATGGTGGTGATCAACATGGTGAACGTCACCGCCACGCCATACGCCGAAGTCAGCGCGCTCGACGATTTGAAGCCCAACACGAGGCCGATGCACGCGAGCATCAAGGCCCAGTTCAGTTGCGGCATGTAGATTTGCCCGCGCGTCTGCGACGAGGTGTGGTCAATTTCCATGCGCGGGGAGTAGCCGAGCTGAATGGCCTGCATGGTCAGCGAATACGCGCCCGAGATCAGCGCCTGCGACGCGATGATGGCCGCACACGTCGCGATGATGACCAGCGGATAGAGCGCCCACTCGGGCGCCATGTTGTAGAAAGGGTTCTCCTTGTCGGCCGGATGACTGAGCAGCCACGCGCCCTGGCCGAAGTAGTTTAACAGCAGCGCGGGGCAGACGAGCGTGTACCAGGCGAGGCGGATCGGTTTGCGTCCGAAGTGGCCCATGTCCGCATAGAGCGCCTCGCCGCCGGTGATCACGAGCACCACCGCACCGAGCACCATGAAACCTTTTACGCCCGCATGGAGCAGGAAATTGATTCCGTGCACCGGATTCACCGCCGCAAACACCGTCGGGTCGTACAGGATGCCCCGCACGCCGAGCGCGGCGATGACGAAGAACCACACCACGGTCAGCGGTCCAAAAATTTTTCCCACCCCGCTCGTGCCGTGCCGCTGCATGGCGAAAAGGCCGATGATGATGACGATGGTGATCGGGATGACCCAGTCCTTCAATTTGGGCGTGGCCACATTCAATCCCTCGACCGCGCTTAGAATCGAAACGGCAGGGGTGATGATGCCGTCACCATAGAGCAGCGCCGCTCCGAACACGCCGGACAACAGCGCCAACCGCGTGATGCCCGTCGGACGTTGCCCGCGCTTTTCCGGCACGGCCAGGGACATGAGCGCGAGCACGCCGCCCTCGCCGCGATTGTCCGCGCGCAGAATGAAGGCGATGTACTTGACGGAGATGATCAGCGTGAGCGCCCAGAAGATGAGCGAGAGGACGCCGAGGACGTTGTCGCGCGTGACCGGCACGCCTTCATTGCCATGGAAGCATTCGCGCACGGCGTAGAGCACGCTGGTGCCGATGTCGCCATAGACGACGCCGACCGCGCCGAGAGCGAGGAGGATGAGCGCGCGGCCCTTCGGATCAGGCGCATCGCCGTGGGCGGAAGGTCCGGCTTCGGACGGGGCCGGCGTATTCTCTCCGGCGACCGCGCCGCTGGTTGTGTTCATAGAACTCAATGGGCGGCGGGATGTTTAACAAGGAGCGGCAGGCTGTCCATCAATTCGGCGGCGGCCTGGAAGCGCGTCGTCCTGACGGCGTGTTTGCGAACCCGGTCTCGCTCTGGGGCCAAAAGGGAAAAGCTGATGATCGTTGACCGAAGGAGCGCTGCCTTCCCCTCACGCCGGCCCTCTCCCCAGCGGAGAGGGAGACAGTCATTCAGCATTCGTCGAGTCGAGCGTGTTCGATATTGGTGAGGCGGCGTGCCGTTCTCCCTCTCCGCTGGAGAGAGGGCGGGGTGAGGGGAAGGGTCAGAGAAAACCAAGGCCCGCTAAAAATAAGTTTGGTTCATCCACCCGCCATCTCCGTCCTGAATTCATGCGGGACTTGTTTCCATGCAGCCCGCCCCCCTACTTTCCCGCTCATGCGAATTTCAAAAGTGCTCCGGCTCGCCGTGCTGTCGGCGCTGCTCACCGTTCCCTCTTTCACCCGCGCGGCGGACAAGCTGCCCTCGTCCACCATCGAAATTCCCTTCACGAAATACGTCCTGAGCAACGGTCTCACGCTCCTCGTGCATCAGGATCACAAGGCGCCCATCGTGGCCGTGAACGTGTGGTATCACGTCGGCTCGAAGAACGAGAAGCTGGGCAAGACGGGCTTCGCGCATCTGTTCGAGCACTTGATGTTCAACGGCTCGGAAAATTTCGACGACGATTTCTTCAAGGGCACCGAGAAGGTCGGCGCGACGGACATGAACGGCACGACCAGCGAGGATCGCACGAACTATTTCGAGAACGCGCCGAAGGACGCCCTCGATCTCCTGCTCTGGCTGGAGTCCGACCGCATGGGGCATCTGCTCGGCGCGATCACGCAGGCCAAGCTCGATGAGCAGCGCGGCGTGGTGCAGAACGAAAAGCGTCAGGGCGAGAACCAGCCCTACGCGGTGGCCCATGAACTGATGCAGAAGAACACGCGCCCCGCCGGCCATCCGTATTCGTGGACGGTCATCGGCTCGATGGAAGATTTGAACGCCGCCTCGCTGGACGACGTGAAGGATTGGTTCAAGACCTACTACGGCGCGGCCAACGCCACGCTCACCATCGCGGGCGATGTGCAGCCGGAGGAAGTGCGCGCGAAAGTGGAAAAATATTTCGGCTGGATTCCCAGCGGCCCGCCCGTCGCACGCCATCAATCGTGGGTTGCGAAGATGACGGGCACACGTCGTCAGACCGTGCAGGATCGCGTGCCCCAGTCCCGCATCTACAAGGTCTGGAACATCCCGCAATACGGCACGCGCGACGGCAATCTGTTGAACCTCGTCAGCGATGTGCTCGCGCAGGGCAAGTCCTCGCGCCTCTACAAGCGCCTCGTGTATCAGGACGAGATCGCGACCGACGCTTCGGCCTACGTGGACTTGAGCGAGATCGGCGGACAGTTCGCCATCGTGGCCACCGCGCGTGCGGGCGTGCCGCTGGAAAAAGTCGAGAAGGCCATTGATGAAGAACTCGCGAAGTTTTTGAAGGACGGCCCGACCAAGGACGAACTCGAACGTGCGAAGACGCAATATGAAGCCGGCTTCATCCGCGGCATCGAACGCATCGGCGGTTTCGGCGGCAAGTCGGACATTCTCGCGCAGAACTCGGTGTTCCTCGGCCAGCCCGATTATTACAAGACCGCGCTCAAAGAGACGGCGAGCGCCACGCCCAAGGATGTGCTCGCGGCCGGGCGCGAATGGCTCGGCGACGGCGTGTACATCCTCGAAGTGCATCCGTTCCCGAAATTCACCGAGACCAAGGAAGTCGTGGATCGCAAGAGCGTCCCCTACCCTGACCTGAAGCCGGAAGTGAAGTTCCCCGAACTCCAGCGCACGCAGCTCGCGAACGGATTGAAGATTATTTTCGCGGAACGCCACGCGGTGCCCACGGTCAGTTTCAGCCTGATGGCCGACGCCGGTTATGCCGCGGATCAATTCGCCACGCCCGGCACCGCCAAGCTCGCCATGCGGATGCTGGATGAAGGCACCAAGTCGCGCAGTGCGGAGGAAATTTCCGACGAACTCGCGCGCCTCGGCGCGAACCTCGGCGCGGGCGCGGACCTCGACATGAGTTCCGTGTCGCTCAACGCGCTCAAGAGCAAGCTCGACGAATCGCTGGCCATCTTCGCCGACGTGGTGCTGAATCCCGCGTTCAACGAGAAGGATTTCCAGCGCCAGCAGAAGCAGGCGCTCGCGGGCATCGCGCGCGAGAAGACCGAACCGAGCGCGATGGCCATGCGCATCTTCCCCACCCTGCTCTTCGGCAAAGATCACGCCTACGGCAATCCCATGACCGGCTCCGGCACCGAGGCGAGCGTGGCGAAACTGACCACCGCCGACTTGCGGAAGTATTACGACACCTGGATGAAGCCGAACAACGCCACGTTGGTCGTGGTCGGCGACACCATGCTCGCGGAGATTGCGCCGAAACTCGAAAAACTGTTCCGCAACTGGAAGGCCGGAGAAGTGCCGAAGAAGAACATTGCCGCGTTGAACCGCTCCGCCGCGCAGCCGGGCGTGTATCTCATTGATCGCCCCGGCTCCATCCAGTCGATCATTTTCGCCGGCGAAATTGCGCCGCCGAAAAACAATCCCGACGAGATCGCCATCGAGACCATGAACAACATCCTCGGCGGCAGCTTCACCTCGCGCATCAACATGAACCTGCGCGAGGACAAGCACTGGAGCTACGGCTCACGCTCCTACATCACCGGCACGCGCGCGCAACGCCCGTTCCTGATGATGGCCCCGGTGCAGACGGACAAGACCAAGGAGTCGCTGATTGAACTGACCAAGGAAGTGAAGAACGTGCTGGGCGAAAAACCCATCACCGCTGACGAACTCAAGAAGGCGCAGACCAGCCAGACCTTGCAACTGCCCGGCGCGTGGGAAACGGCGGGCGCGGTCAGCGGCTCCATCGCGCAGCTCGTGCGCTTCAACCTCCCCGATGATCATTATTCGACTTACCCGAACAAGGTTCGCGCGCTCACGCAGGCGCAACTCGCCGCCGCCGCGAAGACGGTCATCCACCCCGAGAAACTGATCTGGGTCGTGGTCGGCGACCGCGCGAAAGTGGAAGCTGGCATCCGCGAACTGAACCTGGGCGAACTGCACCTCCTCGACGCGGACGGCAACGCGGTGAAGTGAGGCATGGAGGAGATTCACAACGACGCGCCCGAACGCCGAGGGCGCGCGTTCAAAGGGATTAACCACGGAAGACTCGGAAGACACGGAACGGAAAAGCGCCGGTTAAGGGGATGGTTTTCCCCCTTCCGGGTCTTCCCAGTCTTCCGTGGTCACCTCCGTCTGCCACACGTGAATGAGGCGGGCTGAATTTTCGCGTGACGGGGGGCGTCGGTTGGCGGAACAATTCGTCACCCATGAAAAAACTTTTTGCTTTCAGCGCCCTCATCTGCGCCGCCTTCGTTGCCACCGCCGCCGATGAGACCGGTTTCAAACCGCTCTTCAACGGCAAGGATTTGACCGGCTGGTCCGGTAATCCTGATCTTTGGTCAGTGCAGGATGGCACCATCCAGGGCATCACCAAGGCCGACCCGAAGCTGACGCACAACACCTTCCTCGTGTGGACGAACGGTGACGTGGCGGATTTTGAACTCCGCTTCTCGTACAAAATCGTGAACGGCAACTCGGGCGTCCAGTATCGCAGCAAGGTGCTGCGCCAGGGCGCGCAAGGGCCGATTGTCGGCGGCTATCAGGCGGACTTCGAGGCGGGGAAAACTTACAGCGGGATTCTGTATGAGGAGCAGGGCCGCGGCATTCTCGCGCAGCGCGGACAGAAGACGGTCATCAAGGCCGACGCGGCGGACCCCAAGAAGCACAAGGTGGAAGTGGCTGGCTCCGTCGGCGACACCAAGGAGATTCAGGCGCAGATCAAACACGAGGAGTGGAACGATTACGTCATCATCGCCAAGGGCAATCACGTCCAGCATTTCATCAACGGCGCGCAAACGGTGGACGTGACCGACGAGCACGAAGCGAAGGCGCCGAAGTCCGGCGTGCTGGCTCTGCAAATCCATGTCGGCCCGCCGATGAACGTGCAGTTCAAAAACCTTCGGATGAAGAATCTCGGCAAGGATTCCGCCGCCGCCGACACCATGAAAAAGTTCGCCGGCAAGTGGGCACCCGTCGAAGTCATCGCCAACGGCTCGGCCGTCGAGCGCGAGAAACTGGACGCCGTGCTGTTGACCATTGAGGGCAACAAATACACCTCGAAGATCGGCGACAAGCTGGACGAGGGCGTCATCAGCGTGGACGACTCCAAGTCTCCGGCCGTGATGGACGTGGTGCGCCAGAAAGCCGACGGCGAGAAGGTGAACATCCCGGCGATTTACAAATTGAAAGGCGACACGCTCATCGTGTGCTACGGCCTCGGCAGCACCGCGCGCCCGAGCGAGTTCAAATCCGAGGCCGACAGCGGCGTGCTGCTGGTAACGTACAAGCGGGAATAGTTCGTTCTCATTTATTCGTCTTATGAAATTTCTCCCTTTGTTTCTCTTGTGCGGAGCCGTCGTCACCGCGAGCGCGGCGGACAAAAAAATCATCCTCCTTGCCGGCAGCCCGAGCCACGGGCATCTCGAACACGAGCATCGCGCGGGCATGCTGCTCTTCCAGAAATGCCTCGCCAGCGTGCCGGGCGTGAACGTGACGGTGGTGAGCAACGGCTGGCCGAAGGATGAAAAAGTTTTCGAGGGCGCGGATGCGGTGGTGGTCTTCTGCACGGGCGGCGACGGCCATTTGCTCACGCAGGCTTCCCGCCGCCAGACGCTCGACGGCGTGCTGAAAAACGGCGCGGGCTTCGGCACGATGCACTACGGCGTGGAGATTCCTGAAGGCAAAGGCGGGACGGATTTTCTGCGCTGGCAGGGCGGTTACTTTCTCACCAACTGGTCGGTGAACCCGCACTGGGAGGCCAACTTCACGAATTTGCCCAATCACGAAATCACGCGCGGCGTGCAGCCGTTCAAGATTCGCGACGAATGGTATTACCACATGAAGTTCGCCGATTCGGGCGTGACGCCGATCCTGAGCGCGATTCCGCCGGAGAACACGCGCGGGCGTCCCGGCGCGAACAGCACGCACGGCGGCAATCCCGAGGTGCAGAAGCACAAGGGCGAGGCGGAGACGATGGTGTGGGCGTACGAGCGTCCCGATGGAGGGCGCGGCTTTGGCTTCACCGGCGCGCACGAGCATCGGAACTGGGCGAATGAGAATTTCCGCAAGGTGGCGCTGAACTCGATTCTCTGGATCGCCAAAGTCCCGGTGCCGGCGAACGGCGTGGAGTGCGTCGTGACGCCGGACGACCTCATGGCGAATCTCGATCCCAAAGGTCAGAAGCCGAAGGCCGCTGCTGTTGCGCCGAAGGCCGAGCCGTTCATCAGTCCCGTTCTTCCCGAGAAGAAATGAAAACCTGTTCCGTCCTTGCTGCCGTGCTGGCCGTCGTCTTGCTGACTGGCTGCGCATCCACGAAAAACATCGTCATCATCGCCGGCAAGCCGAGCCATCCGGCGGGCATGCATGAGTTCCGCGCCGGTTCGCTGCTCCTGCAAAAATGTCTCGCGAGCACGCCGGGCGTGAACGTGACGGTCTATTCCAACGGCTGGCCGAATATGGCGGGCGCGCTGGACAAGGCGGATGCGGTGGTGATTTACGCGGACGGCGGCGGCGGAAATCCGGCGATTCAGGGCGACCACAAGCAGGTGCTGGGCGCGCTGGCGCAGAAGGGCGTGGGCATCGGCTTCATGCACTACGGCGTGGAGGTGCTCGCAACGAACGGCGGGCCGGAGTTTCTCCAATGGATCGGCGGCTACTACGAGCATCAGTTCTCCTGCAACCCGATGTGGTCTCCCGAGTTTAAGAAGTTCCCAAAGCATCCGGTGGCGAATGGCGTTCAGCCATTCAGCAACAAGGATGAGTGGTATTTCAACCTGCGCTTGACAATGTCCACGTTGGCTGGAAAATCTTTTGGCCCGCCAAGTCCGACTCCCATTCTCACCGCCACGCCCTCCGACGACGTGCGCGACGGCCCCTACGTTTATCCGCGCGGCCCCTATCCGCATATCGTCGCCGCGAGCGGTCGCGAGGAGACGATGATGTGGACTTACGAGCGCGACGATGGCGGACGCGGCTTTGGCTTCACCGGCGGCCACACGCACGCGAACTGGGGCAACCCGAACCAGCGCAAGGTCGTGCTCAACGTGCTGCTCTGGATCGCGAAAGCACCCGTGCCCGCGAACGGTGTTGAATCCTTGATCAGCGAAGATGATTTGCAACAGAACCTAGATCCCAAGAAGAAATGAAACACCTTGTACTCCCGTCCCTCGTCGTCCTTTCCTTCGCCTCCGCTTTTGCCGCAGATGCGCCGCCAGAAACCAAACCCGCCGCGCCGAAGCCCGCGCACACGCGCCCGGCCAGCCGGGAGGCCGCACTCGAAGACTTGAAGAAGATGACCGTGGCCGACGGCCTCGAAGTCTCGCTCTTCGCCAGCGAGCCGATGATGGTCAACCCTTGCGACATGGACGTGGATGCGAAAGGCCGCGTGTGGATCACCGAGGGCGCGAATTATCGCAAGTGGGCCAACCCGCCGGTGCGCCCCGAAGGCGACCGCATTCTCATCATGGAGGACACGGATGGCGATGGCGCGGCGGACAAGTCCACCGTGTTTTATCAGGGCACGGACATTAACAGCGCGCTCGGCATCTGCGTGCTCGGCAACAAGGCCATCGTCTCCTGCGCGCCGAATGTTTTCGTCTTCACCGACGAGGACGGCGACGGCAAGTCGGACAAGAAGGAGATTCTGTTCACCGGCATCAAGGGCGTGCAGCACGATCACGCCGTTCACGCCTTCAGCTTCGGGCCTGATGGAAAACTCTATTTCAACTTTGGCAACGCCGGTGAGGACATCCGTGACAAGGACGGCAAGCCCATCGTGGACGTGGACGGCAACACGGTGAACGCAAAGGGCAAACCCTACCGCCAGGGCATGGTCTTCCGCTGCAACATGGACGGCAGCGAGTTCGAGGTGCTCGGCCACAACTTCCGCAACAACTACGAGGTCGCGGTGGATTCCTTCGGCACGCTCTGGCAGTCCGACAACGACGACGACGGAAACAAGGGCGTGCGGATCAACTACGTGATGGAGCGCGGCAACTTCGGCTACACCGACGAACGCACCGGAGCGAGCTGGGGCGCGAACTGGAAGAAGGGCCAGGCCAAGGGCGCGAGCGAAGCGGACAAAGTTCTCTACGAATGGTACCAGCACGATCCCGGCGTCGTTCCCAATTTGCTGAACACCGGCGCGGGTTCGCCGACGGGCCTCGCGGTCTATGAAGGCAAGCTGCTGCCGGAGATTTTCCGCAACCAAGTCATCCACTGCGACGCCGGCCCGCGTGTCGTGCGCGCTTACCCCGTGAAGAACAGCGGCGCGGGCTACACCGCCGAGATGGTGAACATCCTCACCAGCTCCGACCAATGGTATCGCCCCTCGGACGTGTGTGTCGCGCCGGATGGTTCGCTGATGATTGCGGACTGGAACGATCCCGGCGTGGGCGGTCACGCGGCGGGCGATCACGACGTGAACATCATGCGCGGCCGCGTCTATCGCGTGGCTCCCAAGGGCGCGAAGTATGCGACGGCGAAACTGGATTTGACCACGGCGGCGGGCGCGGTGGCCGCGTTGCAATCGCCGAATAGCGCGACCCGTTACCTCGCGTGGACGGCCTTGAACAAGATGCAGGGCGGCGCGGAGAAGGAACTGTTGAAACTGTGGAATAGTTCGGATGTCCGCCAGCGCGCGCGCGCGGTGCAATTGCTCGCGCGCATCAAGGGCAAAGAAGATCGTTACGTGCAGACGGCGATGCGCAGCGGCGTGCCGGACTTGACCATCACGGGCATCCGCATGGCGCGCGAGTTGAAGCTGCCAATGGACAACTACCTCCGCAACTTGGTGGGCAATTCTAGCGCCGCCGTGCGCCGCGAGTGTGCCATCGCGCTGCGCCACAGCGACCTGCCGGACGCCCCGAAGTATTGGGCCAGGCTCGCCGCGCAGCACGACGGCCAGGACCGCTGGTATCTCGAAGCCCTCGGCATCGGCGCGGACAAGCAGGAGGAAAAGTTCTTCGCGGCGTGGTTGGAAGAAGCGAAAGGGAAGTGGGACACCGCCGGAGGCCGCGACATCGTCTGGCGCTCCCGCACGGCCAAGACTTTGCCGATGCTCGTGAAATTGATCACGGCCAAGGAGACGTCCGCCGCTGACAAGGATCGTTACCTGCGCTCGCTCGATTTTCTCACCGGCCCCGAGAAGGAAGCCGCGCTGGTCGAGATCGCCACGGGCGGGTTGTGACGTGGGGGTCCTCAGCCCGGCGCCAACGGAGCTGCGCGTGAAAAAGTAACGCCACCAGCCCTGGACTGCTGTGAGCATCACAGCTCTGGGCGGAGCGGAGCGACAGAAAACTCCCCCGCGCTCCGCGCACCCCGAGAGCGGCTGCGCCGCGTTACGGCCAATCGCGGCTTCCTCGCAGTCTTCCTGGGTGGTGGGGCGCTGACGTGGGGCAAGGCGCTGGGCGGAATGATTATCCTCTCGGGAATTTATCTGGCGGCAACGGAGCGGCAGAGGAATCGACGACGCAAACGCAGCGACGGCTCGCCGCCGATTACGGGTCTAGTTTGTCAGGAAGCCGCATCACGGTGGCAAACTCCAATCTGCCAAGAGCCGAACGTCCACGTTCGTCGGCGACCACTCGATGCGGTCAACAAGCTGAACCATCTCAACGCTACTCTCGCGCAGAACTCGGCCTGTCCGCGCATCGCGTAACTGGAAGTAGCCAGGTCCATCAGAACTCTGGCCCGGCATGGCAACTCGGCTTGGAATGCGAAAGACGACAATCTGGAACCGCCCATCCGGGCTGGCGAATCTGCGATACTCCTCCGCGCCCGAACGCCGCCAAACACGAAGACCAAAAGCAACGAACACGCCCACGATGAAAACTGCGAGAACCGCCACCAGCCGTTTTGGAAATATGCGAGTGCTCATGGATTAGCGGCCTAACTTCTACTGAGCTTTCCCGTCCCGCTCACCCTCCGCCTCCGACGACTTCAAATCCGCCTCCAGAAACTTCCGCACCTTGAGCATCACGAAACCCACGCCGCTGATGCAGCCGAAGGCCAGCGCCAGACCGATGAAGACATCCTTGCGCTTCTCCGCCGGCACGAACTTAAGCGGATACAGAAACGCCACCACACCCACGAGCAGCAGTCCGGCGGAGAAGACGATGAAATTCTTGCGCCGCTGCTCGGGCGCACGCTCCGTCGCCATGCGCGCGATGAGCCGCCAGTAAAACCAAGCGAAGGGCGCGGCCACGAGAAACGAAATCGCGGCCAGCGCATTCAGGCGGAACACCAGGCCGTTCGGCGAAGGCTCCAGCGCAAAGAGCGTCGCGACCATCACGCCAAAGGCCACCGCCGCGCCGTAACTGGCGATGTTGAACAGCGCGCTGGTGTTGGATTTTTCGGCGTTCGTCATGGTCATTTCCTTTTACTCGACGCGCGAGAGTCCGGTGCCCGGCACGACCTCGCCGATGGTCCACGCCCGGTGCCCCGCCGCGCGGATGGCGTTGAGGACGTTGTGCGCCGCGTCATTCGACGCGATCACGACCATGCCGATGCCCATGTTGAAAACCTGATACAGCTCCTGCTCCGGCACGCCGCTGCGGTCGTTGATGATTTTGAAAATCGGCAGCATATCCCACGCCCCCTTGCGGATGATGACGTCGCAGTTCTTCGGCAGCACGCGCGGGATGTTGTCAATGAAGCCGCCGCCGGTGATGTGGGCGAGGGCGCGCACGCCGTTCCCGGAGTTTCGGGTTTCGGGTTTTGGGTTGAAGCGCTTCAGCAACTTTTGCACGAGTGGGCCGTAGCTGACGTGAACCTTGAGCAGTTCCGCGCCAATCGTGTTCTTCAATTCCGGCACGCGCGTGTTGATCTTCATCTTCAACTGCTCGAAGAAAATTTTGCGCCCGAGCGAATACCCGTTCGTGTGCAGGCCGCTGGACTCGATGCCGATGACCACGTCGCCGCGACGGATGGATTTCTGCCCGTTCAACATGCGCGACTTTTCAACCACGCCCACGATGGTGCCGCTCAGGTCGTATTCGCCCTTCTGATAAAAGCCCGGCATTTGCGCCGTCTCGCCACCGATGAGCGAGCAGTTATTCTCGGTGCAGGCTTTGGCGAAGCCGCGCACGATTTCGGTGAAGACTTTCGGCTCCAATTTTCCCGTGCCGAGATAATCGAGAAAGAACAGTGGCTCCGCGCCGAGCACCGCGATGTCGTTCACGCAGTGGTTCACCAAGTCCTGGCCGATGGTGTCGTGGCGGTTCATCTGGAAGGCAATCTTCAGCTTCGTGCCCACGCCGTCCACGCTGGAGACGAGGACCGGCTCGCGGAATTTCTTCACGTCGAGGGCGAAGAGACCGCCGAACCCGCCGACTTTTCCGAGCACTTCACGACGATGCGTGGAGGCGAGGAGTTGCGGCAACGTGGCCTTCACTTGGTTGCCGAGATCTATGTCCACACCCGCCCGCGCGTAAGCTTTCTGTTTCATTTAGGGCGGAGATTTAAGCGGCTGGAGGAAAAGCGCGCCAACAGAAATTTGGGCGCACGGGGACAGCATTGGAGCGCGGGCGTCCCGCCCGCCGGAGGGCGCGAAAGATTTCCGGACTCGGCACGTTGCCTCGGAGGAACGGCGTCTCGTTTCAATCGGGCGGGCGGGACGCCCGCGCTCCTTCCCGCCGGGAACGGCGGCTACTTCGCCGCTGGCGGCGGGTTCAGAACCCGATCCCGCATCTTGGTCAGGTCTTTGTAAGCCTCTTTCAACGCCGCGAGGTTCACCGGATCGGTCGCGGCAGGTGCCAGTTGCTCGATGAGCGCGAGGCGATTCTCGATCAGCGTCAGATCGCGGGCCGTCAGATTTTTGCGATCAGCAAATCCGTCCTGGTTCAAATCTTCGATCAGGTTCTTCCGGTCTTCCTTGGGCAGCGTGAGGTCGTTGATCGCTTTCAGATAAAACTCGTTGGCCTGCGCGTCGGCTCCGACGTAATTCAGCGCAAGCCGGGCCAGCGGCTCCTTCTTCGCGGGGTCAGCGAGGCGCGGGTCGTCATACATTTGGGCGGCGATGGCCACGGACTGCTGCCCGAGCGTTTGCATCAGATACTTCAACGCGCTGCCGTCCACCTGACCGTCCGCGCGCAGCAACTGCCCCTGCGCCGTCGCCACGAAACTCGCGTCCCCATACATCGTCAGCACGCCGAAGAGTTGATCGCGCTCGAAACGGTCGAGCGGCCCCGGCGGATTCGCCGTCGGGCGGGCCAGCAAGGTCCGGGCGGCCGCGAGCGCCGCGTCGCGATAACTGTTAGGCGACGTCTCCTGCAACGCGCGGGCCAGCCAGGCCACTTCCACGCCCTGTCCCGTGCCGGACAAAACTTCCGCCAATAATTTCTCAGCGTCCGCGCCGCCGATTTGTTTCACCACATCGAACAACCCGAAGCGCAGGGAGGGCGGTACCAAGAACTCGCTGGAGAAGGTGTCGCGGAGATAAGAGTCCTTAAAATTTTTCAAAGCCTCGGTAGAGGTGAGGGCGCTGTCTTCGTGGCTCTGCAACACCGCGCGGATGGCCGGCAGCGCGTCCGGCCCGAGGGCGATCAATTCCTCGAGCAATTGGATCACGCGCCGCGCGGCGCGCGGGCGGCCCGGCGTGGGCGCGAGCGCCCGCAACTTGGCGATGAGTTCCGCCGCCGTCGTTTTCAGCTCCGGCCCGGCGGCAGGCGTGCTGGCGAGAACGGCCCGTGAAACCAACGGAGCTACGGGCGTGTGCTCACGGGCGGCGGCGAGGGCCGCTTCCAGTTCGGCTTTTTCCGCATCCCAGGCGGCCTGCTGTTGCGCGCGTTCTGCGGCGTGGCGGGAACCGAGTCGCTGGTAAGCGGTCAGACCGGCCAGTCCGAGAAGAGCCGCCACGATCAATGCCATCAGGGTCATTTTCATATTTGTTCGCAGTTGTTCAGAACGAAGAGCGCCACACATTGGACCGCGTCGCCGCCGTCTTCCCTCGCCGAGAATGGCAGAACTTCCGCGCATTGCACTGTTCAATTCCCTCATGGGATTTATCAATGACCGGAGGGCTGATGGAACGACGTAGCGTCGCCGCAGTTCAAAAATGAAAACCGTGGAATGGAATCACACATGAATGCACCAGCCTCACTCACTCTGCGTCTCGCCGACACCCGTGACCGGGAAGAAATTTATCGCCTCCGCCACGAGGTCTATGCCGACGAACTGCATCAGCACGAAGCGAACGCCGCGCATACGCTCGTGGATGCGCTGGACGCCGCGAACCTTTACCTCGTCGCGCACACGGGCGGCGAACTGGCCGGCTTCATCAGCCTCACACCGCCAAGCGCGCCGACGTTTTCAGTGGAGAAGTATATCCCACTCGTGGAACTGCCGTTCGCCCGCCAACACGATTTGTTCGAAGCGCGCATCCTCACCGTGCGCGCCAGCCATCGCGGCACCTTGGTGGCCACGGCGCTGATGTATGCGGCGCTGCGTTATGTGGAAGCCAACGGTGGCACCCGCATCATCGGCATCGGACGGCGCGAAGTGCTGCCGGTATATCGCAAGGTTGGATTCACTACGCTGGGCCGCGAAGTGCGTTCCGGCGCGGTGACGTTTGAGTTGATGAGCGCGACGACGGAACAGTTGCGCGCACGGCTCACTCCGGCGTGGCTGACCCGCGCAGCGCGAGGGATCGACTGGCAACTGCCCTGTCCGTTTCATCCGCCCGCGCCGTGTTTTCATGGCGGGGCTTTTTTCGAGGCAATTGGCGATGAATTCGACACGCTGTGGAAGCGCCATGACATCATCAACGCCGACGTGCTGGACGCGTGGTTTCCGCCCGCGCCCTCGGTGGTCAGTGCGCTCCAGGAAACTCTCCCGTGGCTGGTCCGCACCTCGCCGCCCGCCGGTTGTGAAGGGTTCCTCCGCACCCTTGCCCGTGTGCGCGGCGTGGACGAATGCTGCCTCGTGCCGGGCGGCGGTTCGTCTGATTTGATTTTCCTCGCACTGCGCCAATGGCTTGCCCCCGAGTCACGCGTGCTGCTGCTCGATCCCACCTACGGCGAATACGCGCATGTGCTGGAACACGTCATTGGTTGCGAGGTCACTCGGTTTCGAGTGGATGCCGAAAACAATTACGACGTGAACCCCGCCGCGCTGGTGGAAGCGTTGAAGTCCCATTTCGATTGGATCGTTCTCGTGAATCCCAACAGCCCGACGGGCCGGCATGTGGACGCCACGGTGCTGCGCGCAGTGTTGGGAACGATACCTGCCAAAACGCGCGTATGGATTGATGAGACCTATGTCGAATACGTCGGGGCCGAGCAGTCGCTGGAGCGCTTCGCCGCCGCCAGTGCAAACGTCATCGTTTGCAAATCAATGTCTAAAGTCTATGCGCTGAGCGGGGTGCGCGCGGCGTATCTGTGCGGGCCGCGATCTCTCATGGCGGAGTTGCGCGCCATCACGCCGCCGTGGGCGATGAGCCTGCCCGCTCAGGTCGCCGCCGTGCGCGCCCTGCAAGCCCCCGCCTACTACCAGCAACGCTACGCCGAGACGCACGCCAATCGGGACAGGCTCGCACACGGACTCGCGCAACTTGGTTTCAAAGTCACGCCCGCCGTCGCGAACTTTCTACTCTGCCAGTTGCCGGAAGGTGAGACCTCCATCGCTGAATTCGTCCGGCGTTGCCGCGCCAAGAATCTGTTCCTTCGCGATGTCTCCAACATGGGCGTGAACACGCGCGCCGTCCGCATTGCGGTTAAGGACGGACCGACCAATCAACGGATGCTCGCCATCATCGCTGACGTATTCGGTCGCGAGTCGAACTCGCCGCCGCCCGCTGAAGCCGCCGCGCCGCGCCAAGACTGAATTGCCTCCCCGCCCGCCGCGCCTGTACCGTCGCGTGGATGAAGCACATAGCGGATGCGCCGACGGCGTTCCTCGGCCTTGATTGCGGCGGCACACGCTCGGTGGCGATCTACGAAGGCGCTGGCCTCACGCGCCGCGCCGAGGCGGGGCCGGGCAACGTGCGACTGTTGAGCGACGCGCGACTGCTCACGCTGTTCCGCGAACTGAAATCCGTTCACAAAAATTTGCCCTGGCCAAAAGCCGTCGCCATCGGCATGGCTGGTGCCCGCACCGACAGCGACCGCGCGCTGGTCCGCCGCGCCGCCGAAAAAATCTGGCCCGGCGTCCCCTGCGCCGCTTGGGGCGATCTCGATACCGCGCTGGCCGCCGCCGAGATCGATGAGCGCGTGGGCGAGAACAAATTGTCCGCGTTGGTCGTGGCCTTGAGCGGCACCGGCTCGTGCTTCTTCGGAAAGGATGCGCGCGGCCAGAATGTGAAGGTCGGCGGCTGGGGCCACATTGTCGGCGACAAGGGCAGCGCCTACGAAATTGGCCTGCGCGCGTTGAAGGCCGTGCTGTTCTACTTTGACCGCGATGGTCGCGTGTCCCCGCTCGGCTGCCGTGTCCTCCGCTTTCTCGCCCTCAACGAGTTGAACGATCTCCCACCGTGGGCGCTCACCGCGAGCAAGACGGACATCGCCGCGCTGGCCCGGGAAGTTTCCGCCGCCGCCGCGACCGGCGACCGCATCGCCCGAGACATCCTCGAAGGCGCGGCACACAGCATCGCCAAGGACGCGCTGACTTGCGCCGGGCGACTGACGAAGCGCGGGGCGCGCGTGAAGTTCGTCCTCGCGGGCAGCGTGCTGCTGAACCAGCCCGCGTTTCAGAAGCGCGTCGCCGGAATCATCCGCGCGGAATGGCCGGGCGCGGAAGTCGTGCCGCTTCGACACGAGGCAGCGCTTGGCGCGGTGGCACTGGCGAAAAATCTTTTGTCCAAGGTCCAAGGTCCCAAGTCCAAGGTCGCGAACCAACCCGCCGCCGACCTTGGACATTGGACCAAGGACTTTGGACTTCTCGATTCCCCCACCGAGCAACGCCACCCGCTCTCGATGAACCTCGATCAACTGCCGCTCGACCGCGCCATCCTGCTCATGTTGAGCGAGGACGAAAAAATCCCCGGCGCGATTCTCGCAGAGCAAAAGTCCATCGAGCGGGCGGTGCGAGGCGTGGTGCGTTCGTTCAAGAGTGGCGGGCGCCTGCTCTACATCGGCGCGGGCACGAGCGGGCGCCTCGGCGTACTCGACGCCAGCGAATGTCCGCCGACGTTCCGCACCGATCCCGATCTGGTGCAGGGCATCATCGCCGGCGGCCAGACGGCGCTCTGGCGCGCGGTGGAAGGCGCGGAAGATGATCCGGCGGCAGGCGCACGCACGATGGAAGCGCGCGGCGTGAACCACCGCGACACCGTCATCGGCATCGCGGCCAGCGGACGCACGCCGTTCGTGTGGGGCGCGCTCGACGAGGCCAAAGCACGCGGGGCGACCACGGTGTTGCTCACGCTGAATCCGCATTTGAAAATTCCACGCGCCCATCGTCCCGACATTTTCATCGCGCCCAATGTCGGCCCGGAAATTCTCACCGGTTCCACGCGCTTGAAGTCCGGCACCGCCACGAAGTTGATACTGAACATCATCACCACGCTGGCGATGGTGCGGACGGGTAAAGTCCTGAGCAACCTGATGGTGGACGTGAAGGCGAGCAACGTGAAGCTCCGCGCCCGCGCCGTGCGCATCGTGCGCACGCTCACGGGCTGGGATGAACCGACGGCGCTCGCGGCACTGGAGAAAACCAAGTGGGTGATCAAGGACGCGGTGGGGAAATCAGCCGGTCGTAGCGGCGTCTCGGCAGAGCGCCGCCAATCAAAATGATGTTACCGGCGCTCAACCGAGACGCCGCTACGAGAGGTCAATCCACGAACGCGAACTCGTTCGAGAGCAGCAGCACTTGCGCGAGTTTTTCCCATGCGCCGAGCGGCTTCGGCAGTTTGGCTGGATCCACAAAGTTAGCCTTCGCATCCCACACCGTCGGCTGGCCGACGCTGATCATCGCAGCCCTGGACTCCGCATCAATCATCGTGACCAGCGGAGCCCATTTGAACGTGTCGCCTGTGGCGTCGCCCAGGCAGTCCACGGCGAAATCAATCGTGTCACCCTTCATCACCGCGCAGGTCTTCACGGCGGTGCGGACGGAATTTGTCGTGGCCACCCATTCGCCAAGCAGGCCGATGCTGTCGCAAACGATCCGCGCCCGCACACCGTCGCCACGGGTCTCGGTCGTCTTCAAGTCGCCCTCGATGCTGACTTTGCCGTCGTGCGGCGCGACCCATCGGCGGATGGCCGCGACCGTGTTCGTCGGGCCGGGGCGACCGCCATCGGGCGTCAGGGTGAGCGAGCCAATTTTCTTTTCCGCCGCGTTCGTGCCGGCCTCCCAGGCGGCGCCGGTGAACTTGCTGAGTTCTGAAAACTCCGTCACACGCTGCGTGTTGGTGTCGTACTCACCGAAGCCGTAATGCCAGTTGGAAATCTCCGGCATCAGCACATCCGCCTCGGGCGAATCCCCGATGAACTGCCGCGCCAGAGTCACCTCACGCGCCGTGGGCGGGCGCTGCAAGAGCGTGCGATACAGATTCGTGACACGCTGGCCGTCGGCCCAGGTTTGGAAATTCGTCTGTTGCACGATGGCCTTGGCGCGCTCGGTCACGAACGGACTGTTGAGCAGGAACAACGCTTGCGGCGCGACGGTCGTCTGGAAGCGCTGGCCCACGCTGGCGTCGGGATTCGCGAAGTCGAAGGTGCGGAAGACGTTCGGCAAATCCTGCCGATCAATGAATCCGTAAATCGTCCGCCGCGCCACGCCATTGTTCGTCATGAGGTCCACCGACTGGCCGCCCAGCGCCGGATCGAGTTGCGCTGAGACTTGCAGGAAGGAATCGCGCAGCGACTCGAAGTCGAGCCGCTGACGGTTCTGCCGCCAGAGCAATTTGTTCTCTGGATCAAATTGGGCCGCCTTCGCGAAGGCTTTCTGGTCGGATGAATTGAAGCCCAGCTTCGCCAGCAACCCACCGCGCGTGGCCGTCGTTTCCTGCGCTCCGCTGCTCTGCTGATAAACGCTGGAGAGCATGATGAGCCGGTGCAGTTTCTTCACCGACCAGCCGTCGTCCATGAAACGTGCGGCGAGATAATCGAGCAGTCCGAGATGTACCGGCGTGTCGGCGCGCATACCGAAATCGCTGGCGGTGCGGACGAGTCCGGCCCCGAAGTGATGCATCCAAATACGGTTCACGAAGACGCGCGCGGTCAGCGGATTGTCGCGCGCGACGATGGCCTGGGCCAGTTGCAGCCGCCCGCTGGCATTGGTCGGAAACGGCGTGCGTGGTTCGCCCGCGACCACTTCGAGGAACTGCCGCTTCACGTCTGCGCCGGGCGTGCCGGGATTGCCACGGATAAACACCCGTGGCGAACTGGGCTTCTGTCGGTCGAGCATGGACATGGCGCGCGCCGGTGCGCCGGGGTGCAATCCGTCCACGGATTTGATGTCGCGCCGCAGGCTCTCGACCTTGTTCTTCACGTCGTCCACGAAGAGGAAGTTGTTCAGGAACTCGCGCGGGTAGAGCGGCGAGTTGGTCGTGAACGCAAACTGCCGGATCGTTTCCGCATCTGCGCTAACCAGCGCGGTGGGTGGCTGCGGCCAATCCTCGCCCTGCTTCACCACGGTGGGTGCGTTCGATAATGCCACCAGCAACTCCCAATCGCTCTCCACGCGCCGGAACAAATCGCCGTAGAGCCGCGCGACCGACGTGAGGTTGGTGAGTTCCGCGTTCTTGAACATCGCGGCGACGAGCGGGCTGAGTTGATTGGTGCCTTCATTGGCAGCAAAGCGGCGGGCAAGCTCGTTCGCCTTTACCGGAAAGTCATTCGTCGCCAGCTTCGCGAACTCCGTCCACGGTGTGAACAGCGGATGTCCGTTCGTCGCCCAATTCGCGAGGTTTGTATTCCAGCCGCGATGAATCGCGTTGTTCAACTTCCGCCCGCGCACGAACTCATCCAGCTTCGTGTTGTTCGTGATGGCCTGCGCTTCGTGGACGGTCATCAGGTAGGCCGCGACATTCGTGCGCAGACTTTTCAGCACGGCGAATTCGTTCGTGCGGTAATAATCTTCCGCGAGGCTCTGGCGCCGCGCGACCTCGGCGAGGTAGTTCGTGTATTCCGCGTGGTCAGTCTGCGGCGTGATGAGCGGTGCGTTCGTCGGCTCGGTCGTGCTTTTGAAGACGCCGTAAAGCGAGTAGTAATCCTTCGTCGGAATCGGATCGTATTTGTGGTCGTGACAGCGCGCGCAGGTCGCGGTCAGTCCCATCAGGCCGCGGCAGACCACATCAATGCGGTCATCAATCACGTCGTTCTCATTGCCGAGGAAGCGGCGGCCCACGGTGAGAAAACCCATCGCCGCGAGCGAACGATTGTCATTCGTGTCCGCGTTCATCTGGTCGGCGGCCAGTTGTTGAATAATGAACTGGTCGAACGGCAAATCTTCGTTGAAGGCACGCACCACCCAGTCGCGAAAAGTGTAGGCGAACGGATAACGCGGCTCCTCATTGCCGCCGACGTAGCCCTTGGTGTCTGAGTAGCGCGCCACGTCGAGCCAGTAGCGACCCCAGCGCTCGCCGTAATGCGGCGAGGCGAGCAGGCGATCCACGACTTTGGCAAAAGCATCCGGCGACGGGTCGCGCTCGAACGCTTCGACCTCCTCCGCCGGCGGAGGCAGGCCAATCAGATCGTAGCTCGCGCGGCGGATGAGCGTGCGGCGGGAGGCGGGTGGTGAGGGCTGTAGCCGCGTCTCGTGAGAGCGCGGCGGATCGTTCTTCAATGGATTGTCCGCACTCTCACGAGGCGTGGCTACGGAGGCACGCTCCAGTTTCGCAAGCACGAACGCGTCAACGGGCGTCTTCACCCGCTTCGTATCTTTCACTTTCGGAACTGGCGGCAACTGCACCGGCTTGAACGCCCAATGCTCACGCGCCTTCACCCAATCAATCGTGAATTGATTCGTCGCCACGCTGTTCGTGCGCGGGTCGGGCGCGCCCATCGTCACCCATTTCTCGAAGTCCGCGATTTGCTCCGCCGACAGCTTTTTGTTCTTCGGCGGCATCTCGAGATTCGGGTCGGTGTAGCGGATGGCCTTGATGAGCAAACTCTGGTCGGGCTTGCCGGGCACGAGCGCGGGACCGGTATCGCCGCCCTTAAGCACCGCCTCGCGCGTGTCGAGCTTCAGTCCGCCTTTGAGTTTTTCGGACTTCGCGCTGTGGCAGGAATAACAACTCTCCGCGAGCACGGGCCGAATCTTCGCCTCGAAAAATTCCAGGCCGGCCAAGTTGGTATCAGCGGCGCGAGAAACGAAGGCCAGGAACAAAATCGTGACGACCAAAATCCCGGCGCTGAAAGCGCGCCATCCGACAGCCCAGGGCAAAGCCTTGGGTTTGAAGACGCGGGAAAACATCAGCCCTGAAAGGGCGACACGATGTTTCGCCCTTTCAGGGCTGAACACGTTTGAAGACGAACAACCCAGGGCTTGGCCCTGGGCTGTCGAATGGCGCCCCGTTCGGGCTGCCAAATTGTGAATCCTGGAAGTGAACAAAATCTTTGCCATCACTCACGCGATAATTTCCTTCGCCACTTCCCCGCTCACGTCGGTGAGCCGGAAGTCGCGGCCCGCGTAACGAAAGGTCAGCTTCTCGTGATTGAAGCCAAGCAGGTGCAACACCGTCGCGTGGAAATCCGGCACGTCCATCTTGTCGCGCACCACGCCGTAGCCCCACTCGTCCGACTCGCCATAGACAAAACCCTTCTTCACGCCGCCGCCCGCCATCCAGATCGAGAAGGCTTTGTTATGATGATCGCGCCCCTTGCCCTTCGATTGATCCACGTTCTGGTTTGCGTCCACGGTGGGCGTGCGTCCGAACTCGCCGCCCCAGATGACCAGCGTGTCTTCGAGCATCCCGCGTTCTTTCAAATCCGTGAGCAGCGCGCCAATGGCCTGATCCACTTCCTTTGCGGAACTTTTCATCCCGCTCTCGATCTGGCTGTGGTGGTCCCACGAATTCTGCCAGACCTGCACGAAGCGCACGCCGCGCTCCACGAGCCGCCGCGCAATGAGAATCTGCCGCGCCTGCGTGCCCTCCCCGTACATCGCGCGCACATTCGCCGGCTCGCGGCTGATGTCGAAGGCGTCCGTCGCTTCCATCTGCATCCGATACGCGATCTCGAACGACTGGATGCGCGCCTCAAGCTGCGCTTCCTTCTCGCGCTTCGCCGCGTGTTCGGCGTTCAACTGCGCGAGCAGGTTCAACTGCCGCCGCTGTTCCGCGAGCGAGGTGTTGTTGCTCTTGATGTATTGGATGAGCTGATCAACCTGCTTCTTGTTGGAATCAACGTAGGTGCCCTGAAAGACACCGGGGAGAAACGCGCTCTGCCAGTTCTGTTCGCCCTGCAACGGCCGCCCCGGCGACATGCAGACAAACGCCGGCAGATTCTGATTCTCCGTCCCCAGCCCATACGTCGCCCACGCGCCCAGGCTCGGGCGGATGAGCCGATCGCTGCCCGTGTTGATGAGCATCATCGAATGCTCGTGGCTCGGCGTGGTCGTGTAGGCCGAACGAATCACCGTCATCTCATCCACATGTTTCGCGACGTTCGGAAAAATGTCGCTCACCTCGATGCCGCTCTGGCCGTGCTTCTGGAACTTGAACGGCGAGCCGAAGACCGTGCCGCTGAACGGCGCTTCCTTCCAAATGTCTTTGATCACTTTGCCGTCGTGCTTGGTGAGATTCGGCTTCGGGTCAAATGTGTCCACATGCGACGGCCCGCCCTGCGCGAAGATGTGGATGACGCGCTTGGCCTTCGGCGCGAAGTGCGGCGCACGCGGGGCCAGCGGCGTGCCGAGGTCCACGGCGGCGGAAGACGACTCGCCCGCGTAAGCGTTTTGCATCAGCGCCGACAAACTCAGCGCGCCGAGGCCGAGACCGCATTTACAAAGAAAGTCGCGGCGCGTTTGAAACGCGTCCTCCAGACGTGGTGCGTGGTGGCTCATAAATTTTCGTGCGTGGAACGGCGAAATTGACGGGCGGCCGCCGTGCATGATTCAGAAAATTATACTCCGCTATCGGTGCGACGACAGGCTGGCTCCGGCAGGAACACCGGTGGATTTCCCGGCTTGCGGCGGACAGAAATGTCCGCGCGTTCCGCAACTCCCTCCTTTACACCGCGCGTGCGGACGCGAAAAATTCCAGCGTGGCAAAACTCCGCTGGCTTCTCGCGCTTGCCGGGCTGTGGTGGCCCGCGCTTCTGCCGGCGGTCTGGGCCGCCGCGCCGACAAGCGGCGCGCTCTCCAACCGCACCTACGCCGTGCGTTCGTGGACGACTGACGAGGGTCTGCCGAACAATTCCATCCTCGCGATGGTGCAGTCGCGCGACGGCTACTTGTGGCTCGGCACCTTGAATGGGCTGGTGCGCTTCGACGGCGTGAGCTTCAAAATTTTCAACACCGGCAACCTGCCGGGCCTGCCGGAGAACCGCATCGTCGGCCTGTTCGAGGACAGCCAGCGACGGCTGTGGATCGGTCTGGAGAATGCCGGCGTGGTGTTTTTGTGGGACGGAAAAATCCACGTGCCCCCGCCGCTGGCCGCCGGGGCGCGCGACCGGCGCTTGCAGGCGGCATGCGAGGATCAAACGGGCGCAGTCTGGCTGCTCAAGGTGAACGGCGATGTGTGGCGTGTGGCGAACGGGGCGTTTCAAGCGTTCCCCGCGCCGCCCGGCGGACGCGGCGGCGGCGCGCGGTCAATTATTTGCGAGACGGACGGAGCGGTGCGGGCGGGTTTCTTGCAGCGCCAACTGGAAATTGATCCGCGCGGAAATTTCACGGGCACCAACCTTCCGCTGGTTGGCGAGCCGCGCGCGTTGAGCCAGTTGCTTTCGCTCACGGCCAGTCCGCGCGGCGGACATTGGCGCGTCGGCCTGCGGCGGAACCTGGCGGTGACACGCGTGGAGGGAACGACGGAGCGCGTACTGGTGGAGCCAGTGCCGTGGAATTACGAGTCGCCGGTCGCGTGCGAGGATCAGGACGGACAGTTGATCGTGGGCACGTTGCGCGAGGGCGTTTTTTTTGTTTCCACGAACGGCGAGGTCAGCGCGTTGTCCAGTCTGGCGCGCGGCGGGGTGCTGCCGAATCCGCAGGTCCGTTCGCTGCTGGTGGATCGGGACGGCACCCTGTGGGTGGGTACGGACGGCGGCGGTTTGAGCCGCGTCCGGCAGCAAACTTTTCGTGTGGCGGACCAGCTCTCAACCTGGTCCGTGGAATCGCTGGCCAGCGACACGAACGGCACCTTGCTGATCGGCACGACCCGCTACGGACTGTTCGCGTGGCGCGAAAGTGTGACCAACCGTGTGGTGATCCCTGGCGTGGAGATCACCGCCGTGCAAACCGCGCGCGACGGCACGGCGTGGTTCGCCGTCCGCACTTCGGAAGATGATTCGCGGCCCGACCTCTGGCGCCTGTCGCCAAGCGGCGGGCTGGAGCGCGTGGCGAGCGGCACGAACTTGCAGCACCGCGTCCAGGCCATCCACGAGGATCGCGCGGGCCGGCTGTGGTTCGGCACGGGCGGCGGACTCGTCTCGCTGCACAGCAACGAATGGCGTCGCTTCACCACGCGCGACGGGCTGACCGGCAACGGCATCACCGCGCTCGCCGACGATGCGCCGGGCAATTTGTGGATTGGCACCGAACGTTCCGGGATCAATCGCTGGGACGGAAAAAGTTTCACCGCCCTGCGCCAGACGGACGGCGTGCCGGGCGATGAAATCACCGCGCTGCTGGTGGACGGCGAGGGCGTGCTGTGGGCCGCCACGGCGGCGAACGGCCTGGGCTGCCGGCGTAATGGACACTGGACGCGCTTCAACACGCGCGGGGGTCTCGCCAGCGATCAACTGGGCTGTCTGATCGAGGACGACGAGGATCATTTGTGGATGAGTTCCAACGCGGGCATTTTGCGCGTGCCGAAGCAGTCGCTGCTGGATTTTGCGGAGCGGCGGCAAAGTTTCATCGCCTGCCGCGCGTTTGATCAGAACGACGGATTGCCCACCCGCGGGCGACCGTATCGTTCGCAGCCCGCCGTCACGCGCACGCCCGACGGCACGCTGTGGTTCGCCACCACGAAGGGCGTGGTCGCGGCGCATCCCGCGCTCGTCCGCTCGAACACCAACCCGCCGCCCGTGACCATCGAGTCCATCACGGTGGATGACGCGCTGCGGAAATTGGAACTCGTGGAGGGGACGAACACGCTGGTCCTGCTGCCGCGCGACGAGCGTTTGGAACTGCGTTACGCGAGCCTGAACCTCGGCGCGGCGGAGCGGGCGCGGTTTCGTTATCAGCTCGTGGGCTTCGACAAAGACTGGTCGTTCGACGACGGGCGCGACCGCAAGGCCACGTATCGCAAGCTGCATCCGGGCCACTACACCTTCCGCGTGGTGGCGGCGAACGAGGACGGCGTGTGGAACAACGTGGGCGCGGCGCTGCCGGTGTTCGTGCGTCCGCCCTTCTGGAGCACCTGGTGGTTTCTCACTCTGGCCGCGCTGGCGTTGCTCGGGTTGATCGCCGCCGTGGTGCATTATTTCTCCACGCAAAAACTTCAGCGGCAGCTCGCGGTCTTGCGCCAGAAGGAAGCCTTGGAAAAGGAACGCGCGCGCATCGCCCGCGACATTCATGACCAAGTCGGCGCGAGTCTCACCCAGGTCGCGCTGCTCGGCGAACTGGTCGAGACGGACAAGGATTTGCCGCGCGAGATCGAGGAGCACGCGCGGCAGATTTCCCAGTGCGCCCGCGAGACCACGCGCGCGCTCGACGAGATCGTGTGGACCGTGAACCCCGCGAACGACACGCTGGAAGGGCTGGTCAATTACATCTGCAAACACGCGCAGGATTTTCTCGCCGTGGCCGGGCTGCGCTACCGGTTGGAAGTGCAGGAGCATCTGCCGTCCGCCGTCATCACCCCCGAGGTGCGCCACAATGTTTTCCTCGCGTCGAAAGAGGCCGTGACGAATGTGGTGCGCCACGCCAAGGCCACCGCCGCGTGGGTGCGCGTGCGCGTCGAGGGCGGCGCGTTCGTGGTGGAGATCGAGGACAACGGACGCGGCCTCGCCGACCCGGACGCGCCGAGCGTGCGGAACGGCTTGAAGAACATGCGCAAGCGGATGGAGGACGTGGGCGGGAAATTTGAAATCGGACGCGGCGCGGAGAATGGCGCGCGCGTGCGGTTGACCGTGCCGCTGCCGAAGTCCACGATGGCGGACAAGAAATGACGAATGACGAATGGATGACTTTTGCTGCGGCTGGTAGGGCGTCGCTGTCCTCAGCGCGCCGGAGTGAGGCGTCCTTTTGTTCGAGCGTGCTATGCCGATTCCAGCCCATCGCGCTGAGGACAGCGACGCCCTACCAGTGTCTTTCGTTTGCCCGTTCCTTTCGTCATTCGCCATTCGTCATTCGTCATTAAACCCATGCCCATCACCGTTTCCATTGTTGAGGATCAGGAGCCGCTGCGGAACACGCTCTCGCGCGTGCTCAATCGCGCCGAAGGCTTCAAGTGCATCAGCACCTACGGCAGCGCGGAAGCCGCGCTCGAAGGCTTGCCGAAGGACATGCCCGAAGTCGTGCTCCAGGACATCAACCTGCCCGGCATGAACGGGGTGGAGTGTGCGCGCAAGCTCAAGGAAATCGCGCCGAAGATTCAGGTCATTATGCTCACCGTGTACGAGGACACGGAGAATATTTTCAACGCGCTGGCGGCGGGCGCGTCCGGTTATCTGCTCAAGCGCACGTCGAGCGCGGAACTGTTGGAGTCCATTCGCGAAGTCCATCGCGGCGGTTCACCGATGACCGCGCATATCGCGCGCAAGGTCGTGCAATCCTTTCAACGTGAAAAATCCGCCGCCGCCGCTGCGACCGAGGATTTGTCGCCGCGCGAACGCGAGGTGCTCGACTGCCTAAGCCAGGGGTTTCTCTACAAGGAAATCGCCGAGAAGCTCGGCATCAGCTACGAGACCGTCCACACCTACATCCGCCGCATCTACGAAAAGCTCCAGGTGCGGACGCGCACGGAAGCGGTGGCGAAATTTCTGCGTCGGTAAAAGCCGGGCCGTGCGCCCGATTTGACGCTCGCCTTTCCGTCATCATCCGCGCTGCCCCGACCTCACCAACTGGTCCACCGCCTTCTCGCCCAAGCACATGGACGAGAGCGTGACTTACGCGAACGGCTCGGCTCCTTCGACCATCACCGACACCAACGCGCTGCAAAACCCGCTGCGCTTCTACCGTGTGATCCAGCCGTGAGTCCGTGGAATTTGTTTGTCTCCGCGCGCCGTCCTGTTGAAATCGCCGCCATGCAATCGCACGAAGTTCTGCGCGAGATTTTTGAACGCACCAGCCCCAAGCAGATCGCCGCTGATTTGGATTTGTCTCTCTCACTCGTTTACAAATGGGCCGAAGCGCCCGTGGCCGACGGCCCGCCCACCGGCAATCCCCTCGAACGCATCGCCGCGCTCTACCGCGCCACGCAGGACGAGCGGTTGCTCCAGTGGCTCTGCCAGCAGGGCGGCGGATTTTTCATCCGCAATCCGAAGACCCATCTCGCGCATCCCGACTTTCTGATTCCCGCGACGAACCAGATCGTGCAGGAGTTCGCCGACTTGCTCGCGGTGATCGCCACGGCGGCGGCGGACAATCAGATCAGCGCGAAGGAGGCGAAGACCATCCGCGCGCGCTGGGAAGATTTGAAGTCGGTGACGGAAAGCTTCGTTGCGTGCTGCGAGCACGGAAACTTTGCGCCGTTGAAAGAGCCTGCGCCCGCGCGCTGATTGCGCGCGAATGACCAAGGGGACAAGGCTTCGTCATTAGAAATTCCTCCTTCGTCATTCACCCTAAGAATTGTCCCCGTCCAGCATTCGCCCAAGTCCGCCGAGCACGGAACCTTCTTCTCGTCCGCCGCGTCCCGTCCGCGGCGCGGCGGCGACGATGCGCCCGGCAAGCCGGCTGAGCGGCAATGATTGCAGCCAGATTTTTCCCGGCCCGCGCAACGTGGCGAAGAACAAACCTTCGCCCCCGAAAAGCGCGCTTTTGATCCCGCCCACCATCTGGATGTCGTAGTCCACGCTCGGCTGAAAGGCCACGATGCAGCCCGTGTCCACACGCAGCGTTTCGCCGGGTGCGAGCGTGCGTTCGTAGAGCGTGCCGCCCGCGTGGATGAAGGCCAGTCCATCGCCTTGCAACCGCTGGAGGATGAAACCTTCGCCGCCGAACAGCCCCGCGCCGAAACGCTTCGTGAATGCGATGCCGAGCGCCACGCCCTTCGCCGCGCAGAGGAACGAGTCTTTCTGCGCCAGCAATTCGCCGCCGACATCCGTGAGATGCACCGCGATGATCTTGCCAGGATACGGCGCGCCGAACGCGACCTTCTTCTTCGCCGCGCCGCGATTTTGAAACACGGTCATGAACAGCGACTCGCCGGTGATGAGCCGCTTGCCCGCGCCGAGCAGCGTGCCGAGGAAGCCGCTGTTCTGGTTCGAGCCGTCGCCGAAGATGGTCTCCATCTGGATGCCGTCCTCCATGAACATCATGCCGCCCGCCTCGGCCACTGCGGCCTCCATGGGGTCCAGTTCGATTTCGACGAACTGCATGTCGTCGCCATAAATCTTGAAATCAATCTCGTGCATCGTGGCCATAATTTTCTCCGTGGTTAATGTTGCGCGCGAGGTTGCGGGAACGAAGTGGAAAGTCAACCGGGCCGCCCATGGAATTCCCGTGCGGCCTTTCCAAAAGAGCGGAGCGCCGCCCTCCGAGACGCTCACGACCGCTGATTTTCTTTGCCCGCGTTTCCGTGCCTGCCGCATCGTGGCGGGATGCTTGAAACGAAATTGATTCCGGCCCAGGAGGCTGACTCGAAGCACTTGATGATCGTGCTACACGGTCTGGGTGACAGCATGGCGGGTTACACCTGGATGCCGGAGGCGCTGAAATTTCCGTGGTTAAACTATCTGCTTGTGAACGCGCCGGACGAATATTATGGCGGCTTCTCATGGTACGATTACGCCGGCGACGCGGCCACCGGCGTGCGGCGGAGCATCAGCCTGTTGCATCCGCTGTTCGACGCGCAACGCGCCGCCGGCTTTCCCACGGAGCAGACAATTCTATCCGGCTTTTCGCAGGGCTGCCTGATGACGCTCGAAGCCGGCCTGCGCTATCCGCACCGTTTCGCGGGACTGATCGGCCTGAGCGGTTACGTGCTCGAACCGCAAATTGTGCTCCGCGAAAACTCGCCCATGGCGAAGGAGCAAAAAATCTTCATCACCCACGGACGGCAGGACCCGCTCATCCCGTGTCACAAGGTGAAAGAGCAGATGGACGAGCTTCGCGCCGGGGGACTTGCGCTGGAGTGGCACGAGTTCGACAAGCCGCACACCATCATTGAGGAAGAAATTGAACAGATGCGGAAATTTATCGTGCAGGTGATGGGGCGGGAGGCGTGAACACTGTTCCCGGCCCAAAAAATCTCAAATACCTGTTGCAAGGGAAACACCCTCTGCTAAATATCCCGGCTCCGTTTCCCGGCCTGCCGGGCGGCGGGATTTTTAATCACTGATTTTTAGCAATGCCGACAATCAATCAACTCGTTCGGAAAGGGCGCACGAAAGTTCGCTACAAGTCGAAGTCTCCCGCGTTGGAAAACGCGCCGTTTCGTCGTGGCGTCTGCCTCCAGGTCATGACGCGCACGCCCAAGAAGCCTAACTCCGCGATGCGTAAAGTGGCGAAGATCCGGCTCACGAACGGCCACGAGATCATCGCCTACATCCCGGACGAAGGGCACAATTTGCAGGAACACTCCATCGTGCTCGTGCGCGGCGGCAAGGTGAAGGATTTGCCGGGTGTCCGTTACCACATCGTCCGTGGCACGCTCGACGCCGCCGGCGTCGAGAAGCGCCGCGTGAGCCGCTCCAAGTACGGCGTGAAGCGCCCGAAGGAAGCCAAGAAGGCCGCGTAATTCCATCTGCGATTCAACCCTTTAACTTTTTAAGAAACCATGTCTCGCCGTCGTCAAGCCACCAAACGCCCCCTGGTCGA
This sequence comes from Akkermansia sp., assembly GCA_043758205.1. GTDB lineage: Bacteria > Verrucomicrobiota > Verrucomicrobiia > Limisphaerales > SIBH01 > JANNGC01. Next base: position 3,655 of record JAYVNY010000241.1, on the reverse strand, counting down.
AGATGCCAAGTATCACAGCGCGCTCGTGACCCGCGTCGTGAACACCATCATGCAGGGCGGCAACAAGAGCATCGCGCAACGCATCGTCTATGGTGCGTTCGACACTATCGCGGAAAAAAATCCGCAGACCAGCCCGCTGGAAATCCTCCAGCGCGCGGTGGACAACGCCAAGCCGCGCATCGAAACGAAGGCCCGCCGCGTCGGCGGTGCCACGTATCAGGTGCCGCTGGAAATTCCCACCGACCGTCAACTCGCGCTGGCCGTGCGCTGGATTGTGGATTTTGCTGACGCCCGCAAGGGCACGCCCATGAAGCAGGCGCTCGCCTCCGAAATCATGGAAGCCTACCAGGGCCAGGGCAACGCCATCCGCAAACGCGACGAAGTGCATAAGATGGCGCAGGCGAACAAGGCGTTCGCGCATTTCCGCTGGTAGAACGAAAGTTTAACCCTGCGCCCCGAGAGCGTAAGCCATCGGGGCGCTTTTATTATCTAAATTTATGGCAGAAGCAGTCATCGAAACCGGCAACCCGATCAATTCACCCCTCCGGCAATACACGCTGGAGCGCACCCGCAACATCGGCATCGCCGCGCACATTGATGCGGGCAAGACAACGACGACCGAGCGCATCCTCTTTTACACCGGGCTGATTCACAAAATCGGCGACGTGGATGACGGCAACACTGTGACCGACTGGATGGAGCAGGAAAAGGAGCGCGGCATCACCATCACGTCCGCCGCTGTGACCTGCTATTGGACCCAGAAGGCGACCAAGCCGGGCGAGGACCAACTGAACAAGTCGTACCTCAACATGCCGCACCGCATTAACATCATCGATACTCCCGGCCACGTGGATTTCACGGCGGAAGTGGAGCGTTCGATGCGGGTGCTCGACGGCGCGGTCGCCGTATTCTGCGGCGTGGCCGGCGTGCAGCCGCAGTCCGAGACCGTCTGGCGTCAGGCGACGAAGTACAAAGTCCCGCGCATCGCGTTCATCAACAAGATGGACCGCACCGGCGCGAACTTTGACAACGCGCTCAACGACATGCGCAAGAAGCTCAACGCGTATGCCTTCCCGATTTTCCTGAACATCGGCGCGGAAGACCAGTTCCTCGGCGTCATTGATGTGGTGAGCCAGAAGGCCATTTTGTGGGGCCCAGGCGACGTGCAGAACGAAGGTCTGAACTACGAAGTCGCCGACATTCCTGCCGAGCATAAGGAACGCGCCGAGGCCGCCCTCGCCGAACTGATCGACGCTGTGTCCAACAAGGACGACATCATCGCCGAGATGGTCTTGGAGGAAAAACCCATTGACGTTCTCTCGCTCAAGGCGGCCATCCGCCGCCTGACCTGCAAGATTGAATTCGTGCCCGTGCTCTGCGGTTCGGCGTTCAAGAAGAAGGGCGTGCAAGTGCTGGTGGATGCCGTCATTGACTACCTGCCCAGCCCGATTGACATCCCGCAGGCCGAAGGCCACGAACCCGGCACGGAAAACAAGGTGACGGTCGCTTCGGATGACCGCGCGAAGTTCTGCTCGCTCGCCTTCAAGCTCTGGACCGACCCCTACGCGGGCAAGCTCGTGTTCTTCCGCGTCTATTCCGGCTCGGTCAAGAAGGGCGACAACATTTACAACCCGCGCACGCGCAAACGCGAACGCGTCAGCCGCCTGATGATTATTCAAGGCAGCGAGCGCAAAGACGTGGAAGCGGCCTACTCTGGCGACATCGCCGCGCTGGTCGGCCTCCGCAACATCACCACCGGTGACACGCTCTGCGACGAGGATTTCGACGTGGCCCTCGAACCGCCGACCTTCCCCGAGCCGGTCATCAGCATGGCCGTCGAGCCGAAGACCAAGCAGGACCGCGACAAGATGTCCGAGGGTTTGCAACGTCTCGCGGAAGAAGACCCGACCTTCCGCTGTTTCACCAACGAGGAAACCGGCCAGCTCATCATCGCGGGTATGGGCGAGTTGCATTTGGAAATCATCTGCGACCGTCTCAAACGCGAGTTCAAGGTCGAGTCCAACTCAGGCGCTCCGCAGATCGCCTATCGCGAAACGATCACGAAGGCCGCGGAAGGCGAAGGCAAATTCATCCGCCAATCCGGCGGTCGCGGCCAATACGGCCACGCCTGCGTCAACGTCATGCCCAACGAAAAGGGCAAGGGCGTCGAGGTTTTGAACAAGGTCGTGGGCGGTGCGATTCCCAAGGAATACATCCCGGCCGTCATCAACGGCATCGAGGAAGCGATCAAGAGCGGCGTCTATGCCGGCTACCAGGTCATTGATATCCGGGTGGAGGTCACGGACGGCTCGTTCCATGAAGTGGACTCGAACGAACTCGCGTTCAAGATGGCGGGCATCTTCGCGTTGAAAGACGCGTTCAAGAAAGCCGGCCCGATCCTGCTCGAACCGATCATGAAAGTGGAAGCCACCACGCCCAGCGACTACCAGGGCGACATCGTCGGCGACATCAGCCGCCGCCGTGGCGCGATTGAAAACATTGACGCGAAGTTCGGCCAGGTGGCCGTCAACGCCCGCGTGCCGCTCGCCGAAATGTTCGGCTACTCCACGGCGATTCGTTCGCTGTCCAAGGGCCGCGCGAGCTACTCGATGGAACCGTTTTCCTTCGAGCAGGTGCCAAACAGCGTGTTGAGCACGATCTTGGACGAAGCCGCGAAGAAGCCAGCGGCGCGCTCGTAAACACGAACATCAATTCACGAAGAACGGCTGGAGCAATCCAGCCGTTCTTTTTTGTAGCGTCAGGCATCCTTGCCGGACAGTGAGGGCTGGCTTCCAGCCGCCCGGAGAAAAAGCGTGATCGCACTGACGCGCCGGAAAACTTCATGAAGCGTCTCCAGTTTTGGTTTTGTTTCGGCTTTGTTCCGCCGGGCTGGAAGCCACGGCTCACTGGCAGCCAGGATGGCTGCCGCCACATGAAAAATTTCCCACGTCCTGATCCCGCGCCCTCGGCACGTCGAAGCCAGCCCTGCAAAAATCGAATCCAAAGCGGATGCGAATCGCGCACTGGATCATGTGAGGGTGGTTCAGGCGCGTGCGAATTGTCCTCGGGACACGAACCGCAGCATCCAAGATGGATGCGAGCCGACGCCGGACTATGGCCACCATCTCCCGAGGTTCTGGCCGCGTCGCTCAAGGTGCCGGCGAGCTTAGGCCGGGAGCGTGTCCCTCTGGGCCAAGACGCGGGCGAGCCTGAGCCGGGGCCATGTCAGTCGAGGTCAAGGTGCGTGCGAGGTGGCCTTAAGGTGCTGGTGACACTTGCGTCCAGGCGGGTATGGAGGTCTCGCTTTTGCAGTTATTTGCGCGCCAACGGGCTAACCCTCCTGATTTCCCGGCTTTTTTAGTCCGAATTCCGAAGTGGCGGCGGCACCGCCGCCGGGGTAGCACAAGCCACTGGCCTGTGCCGCGCGGAACGGAAGGGTGCGTCCGAAAAGTTTGGTGCGCCGCTTCCCATTCCTCGCGCCCCACTTCCGCCCGGCTGGTAGCCGGGCGGCACAGGCTGGTAGCCTGTGCCACCCCTTCCGACTTCGGAGTTCGAGTTTAGAGCCTGTCATGCACTTTTGGCGAGGACGGCCTTGAGCCTGAGGAGGGCGAAGGCCAGCCAGTGGTAGCCGGCCAGGGTCTCGGCCAGCCGTTCG
>JAYVNY010000240.1:0-12408 GCA_043758205.1 Akkermansia sp. | reverse complement strand
AACAGGCACGAAAGAAGAATGGGAATTGTTTTCATGGCTGGGCGACGCTCAGTTCTGCCGCGAGAGTTCCTCTAACATCTTCACCGCTTCATCGGCCACGCGTTCGCCGGTGCCGGCTTCGGCGTAACTGTGCAGGCCGGTCCAGGTCTGATAGCCGCCGAGGCGGTGGCCTTCGCGGTCGGGCAGGTAGCCGATCCAGTCGTTGGCCAGTTCGGCGATGAACGTGTTCGGGAAGGGCGAACGGCGTTTGATGTCGAGGCCGAGCGCCGTGAAATACTCGGCGGGCACGCCCACGATGGCGACATCACCAATGACGATCACTTGCAGCCAGGTCGTGCGCTCTTCGCCCTGGTGCGGTTTCAAGTCGCGGCGGGCGGTGGCGAAAATTTCTCCGATGCGGGCGGCGGAACTCTTCGCGTAGGCGGCGGTGTAGCGATCCACCTTCGCGGCTTCCACTGTTTCGTCGAACTGGCGCACGCGATAGGTGAACGGGCGCTTGATCGCCGCGACGCGCGTGACGGGACGCGGCTCGGCACCGGCGCGCGCGTCGAGCACGGCACGCTTCAGCCGCTCGATGGCGACGGGCACGGGCACGCCCCGGACGTTGTGCGTCGAGCCGGACGCGCCTTCGAGAAAGTTCACCACGCCACCGAGTTCACGCTCCAGCTCCTGCGCCGCCAATCCGTAAAAACTCGCCGACCGCACGTCGCGTCCGCTGCGTGTGCCGATGGTGTGCGTCGAATGATTGTAAATGAGCGCCAGCGTCCGGCCGTCGGGCGCGCGGAAGTCGAGCACGGGCAGTTGGGGATCGAAGGGCCCGGTCGGCTGCACGAAGTCGCCGGCCTCGCCCATCGGGTTGAGCCAGGAGACGTTGGCATCGCGCAACAAGAGGCGGCTGTTCGCACCGACCGTCTGCTCTTCGCCAAGTTTGAAGAAGAACGACGCTTCGGTCAGTCGCGCGTTTGCGTCCTGCACCGACTTCACGATGCCGCGACGCATTTCGTCGGCGAACTTCTCCGACGAATCGAAGGCGTGAGCCGGTGCCGTGCCCGGCGCGTGATGCGAGTGGGTGGCGTTGACCAGAACGTGCGAGGCGGGAACGCCAGTCGTGCGCTCAATCTCCGCCGCCGCCGCGTCCACGATGGCGCGCGTCACCCACAGCACATCGCACGCGACGATGGCGACTTTTCCCGCGCCGGGTTTCTCGACGACTACCGCGACCGCTCGCAACTCGCCCTCCTGTTCCTTGGTGAAACGATTTTCCAAATAGCCTGCGAGCGGCATTGACTCGTCGGACTTCAGGCTCACGGCGGCTGCTCCCACGCGAACATCGGTGGCCGCTTTCACTCCGGCACCAGTCTGCGGCTTCGCCAGACCAGAGCGGAGGAACTGAATCAAGTCCGCCATGTCCTGGTGGCTGAGTCCGGCTTCGAGGCCCTCGGGCATGAGCGACAGGCTGCCGCCGTTCAGTTCGGCAATGGCTGCGCGCAGCACGACGCGCGTGGTGCCGTCGGCGAACTTGAAGGTGATGCTGTTCCCGGTCTCGGCGCTGATGAGTCCATAAAGTTCGGTGCCATCCGTGAGTCGGCAATGGTAGGCGTGGAAGCCGGGCTGCACGTCGGCGCTCGGGTCGAGGATGTTCGCGAGCAGCTTCTCGGGCGGATGATTCGCGACGGAAAGAAGATCGGGGCCGACTTCGTGGCCAATGTCCCCGCGCTTGTGGCACGCGCTGCATAGCTTGGTGAACACCGCTTCGCCACGGGCGGCGACTCCGGTGAGTTTGAGCGCAGGCTGGAATTGTTCGATCACTTTCACCCGGCTCGACCCACCGGCGATGTTGAAAACTTTTCCGGCCAAGTCGCGCACGCGCGCGGACGAATGCTTGAGCAACTGGCCACCGCGTGCCGCGTCGAACGTGGGAGCGCCGTTCGTCTGCGCATGAACCAGCGTCGCGAACGTCCACGGCTCGCGAGAGAGCAGTGCATCAAGCGCGGCAACGCGAGTCTCGGGAGAGAGCGCCGGCCAACCGCCCAGCAGCGTGGCGGGAACGGACGCGTCGGACGTCATCGCCAAAGCACTGATGCCCGCGCGCTGGAGTTCGGCAGGCAGGTGCGGCACGAGCCAGCCGGAGAGCAGGGCGAGCGTCTCGGATCGGCGGGCCGGAATCTTCGCGAGAAGGCTGGCTGCGGCGGCACGAGCGGCGATGGAACCTGATTCGTCGGCGGCCATTTCATTCGCGGACGCGAACAGCGGTTCGGTGGCGGCGAGTTGTTTCGCGAGCGTGTCATTGCCTGTCGTAAGCGAAGCCAGGGTCGTCTTGCGACGCGACAGCGTGTCGAGGAACTGGCTGAACGCGGTCACTTGCGCGGCGGTGAACGCGCCGTCTTTCGATGACAACGTCGGTGCGAGCAAGGCGGCCAGTGCGTCGCGTTGATTCAGGCCGAGCGTGAGATTCACCAACGGCTCGGAGAGCGTCGCCAGCGCGGGGGCGTCGGCGCGCACCGCGGCGTCCATGAGGGCGCGGGCGTGCGGGACGGCGGAACTCATCACGGCGGCGACTGTGAAGTCGTCCTTGTGATTCGCCACGGCCAGACGGCCCAGCGCTTCGCCCGCGCGGGGGTCGGTCCACTCTCCGAGCGTGCAGGCGAGTTGCAAGCGCACCTTGGCGTCCGGATCGACGACGAGCTTCGCGGCAGCAGCGATGACTTCGGGCGCGGATTGTTTCTCCGCCAAACGCAACGCGTTCTCGCGAACACCGGGATACGCGTCGCCGAACGCGCGAATGATTTGTTCCGAAGAGAGAGTGCCGAGACCATCGAGCACGCAGAGCGCGTGCAGGCGCGCCAGCGGGTTGGCGCTGTCTGCCGCGATTTGAGCCAGCGGTGTGGCAGCAGATTTGTCCGCGCGCCAGAGCAACATCATGTGCGCCTTGTCGCGCTGCCATTCGTTGGGCGAGTCGAGCGCGGCGGCGAGTTCACTGGTGGTGAGTTGGTCGAGGCGCGTCAGCTTGCGCGGGAGTTTGCCAACGGGAAACACGCGGTAGATGCGGCCCTGGCCCTCGCCGAGACGGTAGTGCGGGAGCAGTTCGGCGCGGCCGTTCGCGGGGAGCCAGTCTGGGTGCTCGATCATGTAGCGATACATGTCCACGACCCAGAGCGCGCCGTCAGGACCGGTGCGCGTCATCACCGGACGGCACCAACGATCCTCGCTGGCGAAGAAGTCCGAGCGTTCCTCACCGGCGGCGCGGCGCGCGGCGAACGTCACGCCGTCCTGCGTGATGATATTGCGCTGCACGAGATTGTGGAACGGCTCGCAGGTGAAGGCGTGCATCTCGTCCGCGCCCGGCGAGCTTTTTCCGAAGAGCAATTCGTCGCGATAAATTGTCCCGGCGCAGGCAGACGTGAAGTGGCCGGCATTGTCGAAGGAGTGGAAGCGCTTCTCCGGCGAACTCACCGGCCACACCTTCGGGTTCAGCGGAACAACGACCTGCCGCGTGGGATCAGGCGCGGCGACGTGCGGGTTGCGGCGCAGGTAGCGGTCGGCGAGGACGTAATGCCAGAGCGGACGCGAGTTCTGCGTGCCGAACCAGTGGCCCCAGTCGTCGCGGTTGCGCCCGAATTGCGACGGGCCGCTCTCCGGCTCCAGTTCGCCCGTGTCGGGCTTGAAGCGAAAGTCGAGCGCGCCGACGGCCACTTCCTTGCCCGCGCGAGTGGAACGAATTTTGTTGCCCGCGCCGTGACCGCGATGATGCCCACCCGCCGCGCAATAGACCCAGCCGTCGAGTCCCCAGCGCAGGCCGTTGGCGCGGAGCTGCTGGTTGCCTTCCATCAATCCGCTGACGAGCACCTCGCGCGAGTCGGCCTTCCCGTCGCCATCAGTGTCGCGCAGGAAAACTATCTCTGGCGCGGCGGTCACGATCACTCCGTCGCGCCACGTCAGCAGGCCGGTGGGGAAACTCAAACCGTCGGCGAACAACGTCGCCTTGTCGTAGCGTCCGTCACCGTCGGTGTCTTCGAGCACGCGCACGCGACCACCGGGTTTGCCCTTGCCATCGAGGCCGAGCGGATAGTCGGCCATCTCCACGACCCAGAGCCGTCCGTCGGGCGACCAGTCGATGGCAACGGGATCGAAGACGAGCGGTTCGCTGGCGACGAGTTCGACTCCGAAGCCGGGACTGAGATGGATTTTCCGCATCGATTCGAGTGGAGAGAGCGGAGGTGAATCGGGCGCACGCGCGGCGACCACGGTGGCGATGGGTGGCGTGAGCGCGGAGGCTTTGTAGTGGGCGGCGATTTCCTCGGCAGGCAGCGCGCGCGGATACAGCGCCACTTCATCGAGCTTGCCCTCGAAGTTGAACATGCCGTCGTTGCGACCGCCGATGAAGACGGTGGTCTCGCCCGCAGGAACGGTGTGATTGAAGGTTCCCGAAATCTCCGGCTCGGCTCGGCCGTCGAGATGCACGCGCACCTTGTTGCCCTCACGCACCAGCACGACGTGATGCCACGCGCGCAGAGCCAGCGTCGTGCGGCCCACGAGCACTTCGTCGCGTTCGTTGCCATTGAACAGAATCAGCTTGCCCGTGACGTCGGCGCGAAACGTGCCGCCGATGCCGAGATGCTCGCCACGCGCCGCCTTGTCGCCATCGGGGCCGCGCGAGAAAACGTAACCAGCGACCTCGCGCGCGTTGGCGGGCAGTCCGTTCCACAGCCACAACTCGATGGAGTAGTTTTCGCCCAGCGGCACCTTGGCACGCACGCGACCACCGGCAAAGTGTGCGGCGCGATTGATGCGCGTGCCGGAGAACGCGTTGGTCGCCGGTGGTTGCGGCGGCTGATGGCCGACACGACCATCGGCGCCGGGCAGATAGAGCGCGACGCCGTCCTCGAAAGTCGCGTCGTGCTTCCCAGTCGCATCGCGCGCGGTGGGAGTGACCGTATCCTCGAAACGCCAATAGGCTTCGGGCTTCCCGTCAAGAACCGTTCGAGCATACGCGCCTGGCTCATCGGCGGGCGCGCGACGCGGACGATCCGCGACTGCTTCCAGCAGAGCCAGTGCAGTCTCGGTGATGCGCGGTTCGGCGTTGGTCTCGAGCCCGGCGGTGCGCGCCGCCCACGTCGTGTAGCCACCAAGCTTGTGCTGCTCGGGCGGCGGGATGTAGCCCTCGGCCCCGTTGGCGAGTTCGATGTTGAACGTGGCGGCGAACGGGCTGTGCTGTTTCAGCTTCAAGCCGGTGAGGGCGAACACTTCATTCGGCAAGGCGGCGATACCGAGTTCGCCGATGGATAACGCCTGCACCTTCAATTCCGTGCGCGGACGTTCGTGGAGGTATATCGCTTCGAGGGCGTAAATTTCCGGCTGCGATTGCGGGAGCTTGTCGCCAAGTTTCGCAGCGACCTCGCGCGCCCAGACGAGGCGCTTTTCATCGGGCACGCGATAGCCAAGATCGATTTTGCGCTCGGCCATCTTCAGCGGCGCCGACTCCTGCCATTTGATCCCGCGCACCATCGCCGCAACCCGCTGGGCCACTTCCTTCCCGTAGGCGTCGTAGCCGATCTGGCGTCGGGGCGCGCCGTAGTCCATCCACATCTGATCGCCGCTCGTGCCTTGCGACATGATGCCCACGAACGCGTCATCCGCGCCGAGCATCGCCGCGACGTGACGCGCGAAGCGTCCGTAGTAATCCGACGAGAGCAGCGCCGACTCGTAGTAGTGCATCGAGTAATTCGCCATCAGCGCGAGCGGCTTGCCATCCGCCCGCTGCACGGCGAGGACGGAGAGTTGCGGATCGACCGGCCCGCTGGGGCCGACGGCGTCCGGGCTTTCGTGGCCAGGATGCATGTGGGCGCGCACGTTGCGCTGGCCAAACGGGTCGGTGAGCATTTTGTCGGGGCGGCGAATCCAGCGACGGTTGAACGTGTGTTCCCAGTCATCCGCCTGTGCCCATCCGATGCGCGCGGGTGCGAGTCGTTCCACCGCCCCGACGATGGCCGCAGTGATTCGCCCTGGCAGGAACGCCGCATAGCCTGGGTCCACACGACTGCCGAGACAACCCATCGCCGACGGTGCCGAGTGCGTGTGCGTCGCAGAGACGAGCATTCGCTCCGTCGGAATTCCGGTGGCCTTGCTGGCCTCCGCCTTCGCGCGGTCGATGAGATCGCGCGGCATCATGCACGTATCCACCACGCACATCACGAGCCGTGTCGCGCCATCATCGAGCGCGAGCGCCTTGGCGAAGAGTGGATCAACGACCTTGTCCGCCGAGCGCTCGGTGAACATGGCGTTCACACGCACGGGAAATCCGGTCGGCGAAATGTCCATCGCGTGCGCGCCGGCACGGAAGGGCGGCGTGGCCGCGCGCGTGGCGCAGGCGAATCCAAGGAGCACGACCAGCAACAATCGTAGGAGTGGGCGCATGGCCCGATTCAACTGCGCGGCGGAAATTACGGCAAGCCTCACCGTGATCAGAGGCGGCGGTTCTTATTTGAGTCTGTCCCGCAGATCCTCAATCAGACGTCCGACGTACGATTTGTAGCGCGCGTCCGGGGCCGGGCCGTTGGTGGGCATCGTCTTGATCAGGGTGGCGAGCGGGGCGGCCTTCATGCCGAGGCCATCAAGGCTGTTCAACGCGGCGAGCGAACTGAACACCGTGTGCTTCTTCCAGTCAGCGTGATCGGCGAGCAGCGGGAGCATGGCCTTCACGTCGGCCTCGCCGCCGAACTGCGCGAGCGCCTGCGCGGCGGTGATGCGAACGTCGGCGCTCGCGTCCGTGAGTGCCGTCTGCAACTCCGTGTGCGCCTCGGTGACGGCGTTGGAGCCGCGCATCAACACGCCGAGCGCGCCCCAGTAACGCACCGCGCTGTCGCTGTCGGTCATGGCCTTCTTCAAGGCGGGCAGCGCGTCAGGCTGAAGCATCGAGGCGAGTTCGGCGGCTTCGAGCACGCGCGCCAGCGGATACTTGGTGTCGTCGTGGCCGAGGTCGTAGGGCGAACCGCCCTTTGATCGGACGAAGCGTTCGCCTTCGGGAATGAATCCCACGTCGCGAATCTTCAGGGCGTGTTCCCGCTGCGCTGCGCGGAGTTTCGCCTTGATTTCCAAATGCGCGGGCGACGCGGCGAGGTTCTTCACTTCGTCGGGGTCACTTTGCAAATCGTAGAGCTCCTCCGGCGGCTTGCGCTGCCAGAACGCGTCCTGCACCGGCGTGAGCTTTCCCTCCTTGTGCAATTTCTCCCACACCGGCGTCGTGGGCGTCTGCCACATGAAATCGAGATGCTGCCCGTAGATGAGGTGTGGCATGTAGTTGCGCACATAGACGAAGCGCCCGTCGCTCACGCTGCGCACGAGGTCGTAACGCTCATCCATGCGCCCGCGAAAGCCGTGGAGAAATTCCGGCGCGGGCGCGATGAACTTCCCAAGAAACGCGCGGCCCTGCATCCACTCCGGCGGCGGCACGCCCGCGAGACTCAGCAGCGTGGGCGCGAAATCAACGAAGCTCACCAGCCGGTCGGACGAGCCGCCCACTTTGTAATCCGGCGGGCGCAGTTCCTTGAATTTCTCCGGGATGAACACCACGAGCGGGACGTGCAGGCCGGAGTGGTACGGCCAGCGTTTGCTGCGCGGCATCCCGGAGCCGTGATCGCCGTAGTAGAAAATGATCGTGTCGTCGGCGAGACCATCGGCGTCGAGTTGCGCGAGGAGCTTGCCGGCGTCCGCGTCGGCCTGGCTCACGATGTCGTAATACTGCGCCCAGTCGCGGCGCACCTCGGGCGTGTCGGGATGATACGGCGGCACGCGCACCTTCGCGGGATCGTGGATAGCCGTGTGCGGACGCGCGCGGATTTTGCTCTCGTGACTCTTTTCCGAATTGAACACGGCGAAGAACGGCTGATCCTTCGCGCGGTTTTTCCAGTGGCCGGTCTTCGACGAGTTGTCCCAAACTTTGCCGGGCTTCACGAGGTTGTAATCCTCCTTTGAATTGTTCGAGCAGTAGTAGCCCGCCTCGCGCAGCAATTGCGGATACATCTTTTTGCCCGCCGGATATGGCACCAGGCTGCGCATGTGTTCGCCGCCGGTGGATTGCGCATACATCCCCGAGATGAGCGTCGTCCGCGCGGGTGCGCAGACCGGCGCACAGGACCACGCGCGCGTGTAAATCATCCCGCGCGCTGCGAGCTGGTCCACGTTCGGCGTCGTCGCGAACTTGTCGCCGTAGCAGCCCATTTCGACGCCGTGATCCTCGCTGGTGATCCAGAGAATGTTCGGGCGCGACAAACCGGCCGCGAAGGCGGCTGGGACAGCGACGAATCCGGCCGACAGGAAGACCAGGAGGCGAATCGTTTTCATAATGGATGGACGGCTTTCCGTCTGGTGATGTGAGCGTGCGAAAGGCTTCTTGGATTATTTCGCGGGCTGCCTTCTCGGGGCGGCGGCTTCCGGATCGGTGAACGGAGTTCGATCAAACTTTCCACCATCTCCAGTCACTCGGGGATCACGCGTGTCGGTCAGCACCTTCATCAAGCGCCGTGACATCTCATTCTTCTCGACGAGGAAGGAGGCTTCGGCGGCGACATTTGTGGTTTGCCCGGGGTCGTTGCGAAGATCGTAAAACTCTTCGCCGGCACGCTTGGCAAAGGCTCGATCATAAAAGGTTTTCCCCTGCGCTTCTTGGCGATGCGCGATCAGCCACGCCTTGGTGGGGCTGGCGTCCATGTCGGGGAAGGCGGCGCGCGTGTTGGTTTCCAGTTCGCTCTCGGACGGTTCGCTGGTCTCCGTCACGGCGTAGGGCGCGCCCATCGGCCAGCGGTCGGGCGCGAAGTTGCGGATGAACACAAAGTCCTTCGTGTGAATCGCGCGCATGGGATACGGCAGGTTCCCGTCGCGCGCCGCGCCGACGTGCCGCTCGCGGCCCGTCACGATGTAGTCGCGCGTCGGATCAACCTGCCCGCTGTTCCTGGAAGTCAACTGAGTGACGAGACTGCGACCACTGACGGCATTAGGAATCTTCACGCCGCCGATCTTCATGAACGTCGGCGCGAGGTCCATGAGGTTCACGAAGTCATCCACCACACGCGCGCCCTGGCCGCCAGGCACGCGCGCGACCAGCGCGACCGCCGTCCCAAAGCTGTAGAGGTTGCACTTGCCGCCCGGCACACCGGGCATGCCGTGGTCGCCGCTGATGACGATGATGGTCCGGTCGAGTTCGCCTGCTTCCTCCAGGCGTTTCAACAGCACGCCAATGTACGAATCGTAAGCCTGACACTCGCCGAGATAATCCGCCACGTCCTCTCGCACCTCGGGCACATCGGGCAGAAACTTCGACAGCTGGCCCTTGAGCGAATCCGGTTCGATGCCCCAAAGCTTTTTGCCCGAACCTCTGATCCAGGTGCGGTGCGTGGTGGTGGGACCGAAGAAATAAAGCCACGGCTGATTGGTTTTTCGATCAGCGAGGAAAGCATCGAAGTTTCCACGCACCTGGTCATGAATCTTCTCGCGCGCCTCCGCGACGCTCATCCCGTCCTCCACCCGCTTCGTCGCTTCCTCGGAGAAATTGTTCGGCGCGCGCCCCGCCTTTTCATAGGCGTACTTCTGTCCGCCGAACGGCGCGTCCGCTGGCGTGCCGGGGCTCCATACCTTGTAGCTCTTGCCGATGTGATAACCCGCGTCGCGCAGCAGCAGCGGGAAGCTCGGAATGTTCGTGTTCCACACCGCGCCCTGGAGAATCGCGCCGCGATCCGTGTTCCACCAATAGCGTCCCGTGAGCAGCGCACTGCGACACGGCGTGCAGGACGGCGCGGGCACGAAGGCATTGCGAAACATCACGCCCTCGCGGGCCACGCGATCGATGTTCGGCGTCTTGACGATCTGATTCAGCGACGGCCCGGCGTCGAGCTTCGCGTAGCAACTCGCGTAGCGCCCCCAGTCGTCGGCGAAGCAGAAGAGGATGTTGGGCCGTCGCGTCTCGGCGGCAACCAGATGACCACACAGGACGCCAAAGGCCGCGATCAGGAGGAGAAGCTTTTTCATTTGGTCTTGGGCCACGAGGGTAGCGAGCGCAGGCGTTCTTTCAATTGCGCAATGACGGCGGCGTGCTCCGGGCTTTTGGAAACGTCACGCGTCTCCTCCGGGTCGGCGTCGTGGTCGTAGAGTTCGCTGGTGCCGTCGCTCCATTGTGTGAAACGCCAGCGCGCGGTGCGGACCGATTGCCCAAAATTTTTCGGACCGCGCGTGACCAGGGTGAAGGCGGCGTCCTTGTGCGGGCGCGTCACGTCGGCAAGTAACGGGCGCAGGCTTTGGCCGGAAAGTTGGTGCGGGGCTTTCACACCGCAGAGTTCGGCGACGGTCGGATAGAGGTCGAGAAACTCGACGGGCGCGCGGCAGACTTGCCCACCTTTCACTCCCGCGCCGGCGATGATGAGCGGCGCGCGGCACGAGCGGTCGAAGAGCGTGTTCTTGTTCCACCAACCACGCTCGCCGAGGTGGTAGCCGTGGTCGCCAAGGAAGATGACCACGGTGTTGTCCCACAGCTTGAGCCGGTCGAGCGTGTCGAGCAGTCGCCCAACCTGCGCGTCCATGAACGACGCGCCGGCCAGATAAGCTTGGAGAAATTCGAGACGGTCGTGGTCGCTGAATTCGGCAAACACCTCGGCCAAGCCCTTGGGAATCGCCATCGGAGTCGCGGTGAAAAGACCGACCGGGTCGCGATAGAGCTTCAGCGAATTCGTCGGGTAGAGATCAAAATATTTGCGCGGCGCGAGGAAGGGATCGTGCGGCTTGTGAAAGCCCGCGGCGATGAACCACGGTTTGCCGGCGGCCGTTTGCTTCTCGATGGCGGCGATGGCAGCGACGGCGTTTTGTCCGTCGGGCTGATCGTCATCGGTGCCATCCATTGCGCCGACCTTGCACCATGTGAGTTTGCCGGGGGCGAGGTTGCGCACGTCGCCCTTCCGGCCGAGCGCGGTCGGCTGAAACATCTTCGCCTCGTCCCACGACTTGCCTTCATCCGTCCAGCCCACGCGCACATCGCCCGCCGCTTCGCCGACGTGATAAATCTTTCCATACGACGCGGCGTGCCAGCCCTGCTGGCGGAGCAACTGCGGCATGGTGACGATGTCCGGCAGCTTCGAGCGGAACAGCGTCGTGTTCGCGACGATGCCCGTCTCCTCGCAACGCAAGCCCGTGAGCATTGAGACGCGGCTGGGATTGCAGACCGGATACTGCGCGAAAGCTTGATCGAAGCGCACGCCACGCGCCGCGAGCCGGTCGAGGTTCGGCGTCTTCAACGTCGGCCGCGTGAACACACCACCCACGTCGCGCAAGTCGTCAGCCATGATGAAGAGCACGTTGAGTTTCTTCGCGGGCGGCTCGGCGGCAGAGGCGGGGCCGCAAAGAACGCACAGGAGCGCAAAGAAGATGGTGGTAGTTTTCATAATCGGGGTCATCGGGGTTTTGGATTGCGCATCATTTCTAGCGTGGCTTCGGGGAAAGCTTTTCCCATCAGCGGGAACGTCTTCGCGCAGCCGAGGTAGTAGTAGCCGGCGTTGGATGCGCCGCGCTTCCACACGGCGGCCTCGGCGAGGATGAAAATTTTCAGCGGTTTGGCCTTCGCCTCCGCTCCCAGCGGCAGCGCCAGAGAGGCGAGAAGTAGGAGGCCGTGTTTAAGCCGGAACCATGCCGTCGGAAAAACGGGCAGGCACCGCAGAGACGGGAAGGACGCAGAGAAAGAGCGGAACTGGAAACCGCAGGCCCACCACCCAATAGTGGGCCGAAACCAAGGGAGAGAAAGTTTGTCCTCTCTGCGCCCTTCCCGTCTCTGCGGTGCCTTCCGGGTCACATCTACTGCATGGTTCCGGTTAAGGATGTTTCGTTTGGTGCTCATTGGGTTTTGGTGATGCTGAGGTGCTGGGGGATTAGCGGTCATCGTGCGTCTCTTGGGTCGGTTGAAAATCCAGCGGCACCCTTGGCCCGCTTGGCCGCCTCCCATGCCTTCTTCTCCTTCGCCAATTTCTCCTGAAGACTGGTGATCGTCGCTTCGGCGTCCTTGATGCGGCGCTCGGTATCATTGATCCCCAGTTCCTTCGTGAGCTGGGCGCGGGCTTGGCTTCCAGCATCCTTGGCGGACATCCCGGTGGGCGTGGGGAACTTCAGCGGCGTCTCTTCCAGCAGCCAGTCATCGCTGCGCT
This sequence comes from Akkermansia sp., assembly GCA_043758205.1. Taxonomy (GTDB): domain Bacteria; phylum Verrucomicrobiota; class Verrucomicrobiia; order Limisphaerales; family SIBH01; genus JANNGC01. The sequence continues at coordinate 232 of JAYVNY010000240.1, read as the reverse complement.
GCGCGGGCAGGATGACTTGGCGGTGGTTGGTGATGTTAGCCATCGGGTTGCGTGCCCAGGCGTAGCGATAGTGCGCCGGTTCTGGCACCAATGGGCTGCTCAGCACGAGAATGTTTTTGATGGTCTTGCTGGTGTTGTCTTTGCCGACCTCGGTGAGCCAACGGACTTCGGCGGGATAGAAACGCCGATCGTTGCCAGCAATGGCAAAGCCGTTCATCTCCGGCTCGCTGTC
>JAYVNY010000239.1:0-3686 GCA_043758205.1 Akkermansia sp. | reverse complement strand
GTCCCCACGCGCGTTTCCGCTGAGCCAGTCGATGCCAGTGGTGAGGAAGAGATTGTGCCGATGACTCGCCTACGCCGCACGCTCGCGCGCCGACTCGTCGAGGCGCAGCAAACTGCGGCCATGCTCACGACCTTCAACGAAGTGGACATGTCGGCCGTGATGGCATTGCGCAAAGAACACGGCGAAGCGTTTCTCGCGCGGCACGGCGTGAAGCTCGGCTTCATGTCGTTCTTTGCGAAGGCGGCGGTGGATGCGCTCAAGCTGGTGCCCGAGGTGAACGCGGAAATTCGCGACGAGAACATCGTCTATAAAAACCATTACGACATCGCGGTGGCCATCGGCGGCGGCAAGGGACTCGTCGTGCCGGTGCTGCGCAACGCCGAGCGCCTGAGCTTTGCGGAAGTGGAAATCGCCATCGGCGATTTCGCGAAGCGCGCGAAGGACAACAAATTGAAGCCCGAGGAATTGCAGGGCGGCACCTTCACCATCAGCAACGGCGGCATCTACGGTTCCATGCTCTCGACGCCCATTCTGAATCCGCCGCAGAGCGGCATCCTCGGCATGCACGCCATCCAAGATCGCCCCGTGGCCCGCGACGGCCAGGTCGTAATCCGCCCGATGATGTTCCTCGCGCTGACCTACGATCACCGCCTCGTGGACGGCCGCGAAGCCGTGACCTTCCTCAAACGCATCAAGGACGCCATCGAAGCCCCGGCACGGATGTTGATAGAGGTGTGAGCGGCTGAAAGCTTTTCAAACCGCTAATGGACGCTAATTAAGGCATTAACATATTTGGCTCAGTGGTGACGGTTTGACCTGAAAACCCCGTCGCTCCGCGAACGTATCAAGGTGGCGCACGCCTGTTTCCATTCTTGACGGTTTCACCCTGCCTCGTTTTGCTCCCGTTTGATTTAGCGTAGGCGGCGGGTCTCACTGAAATTGCAACTTTCGTGGGGATGATCCAGCCGAGGTTAGCGCCGGTTGGCGCGGCCTTGTGCACTCATTCCCAAGGCCGTTGCAAGCCGCAGTGAGGGGTGCGTGAGGTTCGCGCCATTTCCTTCCGACCAGTCAACCTCCACGACACGACATGAAACGAAGCACAGTCTGCTTTCTCGTCATTGCTGCTTGCGCTGCAATATGGGCCAGCGTTGAAAGGTTCTCCGACACAGCGAAGGAACTGCACAAAGAAGGCGATTACCCCGAAACCGTGAGCCGATTCGAGGCGGCAATGGCCGAGACAAATCTGGTTGTTGCCGATGCTGTCATGGAACGCAGCCGGTCACGCCACAACAACAACATTGTTCGGGCGAGAATCAAACACGCGAGACTTCAACTCTCAAGTCGCGATGAGTTTGGCGGAATCCCCGTTGCCTACAGTGCGGAAGAATTCACAGATGAGGAAGGATACCGCTGGTTCTTAAACACTGTTGCTACACCACTACATGTTGTCACCCGAACTCAGGTGTACGGAACCGCTACAGCTTGGGCTGCGCTGTATCTCGTCGGCACTTTCGCCGCCTGCCTTGCCGCCCTGCTTCTGTCCAAGTTCCTGCTGTTGAATGGAGCCAGACTTGGGGCTGCCGGAGTGCGGAACGGCTGGCATTTCTTTCTTGCTCGCATTGGCGAGGTATCACGGGCAATCAGAAACAACGACACGAACAAGACATGAAAATCAAACCTGCCAACCCTGGAACATTGAAGGAACCAAAACTGAAACGCCTGACCGAGTTTTTGAAACACGCTGGCGTCCCGTCAGCGTGCGAATACTGCCAGAACGAAGTGTGGGTTGCCCACAATCCGGCCATGCTTACGCCTTGCAGCGACCTGAGCGGCGACTTCGCTCTTCTACCGGTTGAATGCGAAAACTGCGGCCACATACGACTATTCTCAGCAAGCCGATCAGGTTGCCTATAGGGAATAAATTCTTGTCGACCTTACGGGGCAAGTTACCCTTTTTCATCAGCGTTAATTAGCGTCCATTAGCGGTTAAACATTCCCCCTGAGAATTTATTCTGGCGCACCCTTGCCCCTCCGCTATCGTTTCGCCCTTCAAACTGAACTGAATTAACGCAATGGAACCTAAAGGCGATATCGCACTCATCGGACTGGCCGTGATGGGCCAGAACCTCATCATGAACATGAACGACCACGGCTTCACCGTCGTGGCCTACAACCGCACCGTGGACAAGGTGGAGCAGTTCCTCGCCAACGAGGCCAAGGGCAGCAAGGTTATCGGCGCGACCTCCATCGAGGACATGGTCAGCAAGCTCAAGACGCCGCGACGCGTGATGATGCTGGTCAAGGCCGGCAAGCCGGTGGACGAATTCATCGAGCAGCTCCTCCCGCATCTTTCGCCGGGCGACATCATCATTGATGGCGGCAACTCGCTCTTCGACGACACGAACCGCCGCGTGAAATACGTCGAGAGCAAGGGCCTGCTCTACGTCGGCACCGGTGTGAGCGGCGGCGAAGAAGGCGCGCGTCGCGGGCCGAGCATCATGCCGGGCGGTTCGCCCAAGGCGTGGCCGTTCGTGAAGGATATTTTCCAGGCCGTCTCCGCGAAGGTGGACGACGGCGTCCCGTGCTGCGACTGGGTCGGTGAAGCGGGTGCGGGCCATTACGTGAAGATGGTTCACAACGGCATCGAATACGGCGACATGCAGCTCATCTGCGAAGCCTACAACATCATGAAGAACGGCCTCGGCATGAGCGCCGACGAGATGCATCAGGTTTTCGCCGAGTGGAACAAGGGTGATTTGGATTCCTACTTGATCGAAATCTCGCGCGACATTCTCGCGAAGAAGGACGAGGACGGTTCGCCGCTCGTGGACAAGATTCTCGACACTGCCGGCCAGAAGGGCACGGGCAAATGGACGGTCATCAACTCGCAAGACCTCGGCATCCCGATCACGTTGATGGCGGAAGCGGTTTACTCCCGCTGCGTTTCGGCGTTGAAGGACGAACGCGTGAAAGCCGCGCGCAAATTGAAAGGCCCGCGCGCCACGCTCACCAGCATCGCGGCGAATCCGGAGAAGAAGAAGGCGTTCATCGAAGACATCCGCCTCGCGCTCTACGCCTCGAAGATCGTCAGCTACGCACAGGGCTACATGCTCATGCGCTCGGCGGCGAAGGAATACGGCTGGAACTTGAACTACGGCGGCATCGCGCTGATGTGGCGTGGCGGCTGCATCATCCGCTCGCGTTTCCTCGGCAAGATCAAGGAAGCCTACGACAACAACCCGAAGTTGATGAACCTCCTCGTGGACGATTATTTCCGCGCCGAGATCAAGAAGGCGCAAAAGGGCTGGCGCAAAATCGTGGCGACCGCCGCGCTGCGCGGCATCCCGGTGCCCGCGTTCAGCACCGCGCTAGCATTTTACGATCAATATCGCTCGGCGGTGTTGCCGGCAAACCTGCTCCAGGCGCAGCGCGATTATTTCGGTGCGCACACCTACGAGCGCGTGGACAAACCGCGCGGCGAGTTCTTCCACACGAACTGGACCGGCCGCGGCGGCACGACCGCTTCGAGCACTTACAACGTGTAGCCTGTTTTGACCGCGACTCGTGAGAGCGCGGCTAATCAAAAATTCAACGCCCGATGGTTTTGGCCATCGGGCGTTTTCTTTTGGCCGGAAGGGTTTGATCCTTCAAGTTCCGGCCACTGATGAGCGCGGGACTTGCCTGGA
>JAYVNY010000238.1:0-11211 GCA_043758205.1 Akkermansia sp. | reverse complement strand
GGGATTCGCCAGCCACTCGTTGATCTTCAGTTGCAGCGGATCACCCAGCGCCGAGACGACGTTCGGCAAGGCGGGCGTGGGCACGCCGAGTTGCCAACTTGTGCCGCCGCTCGGCACGCGGCCGATGGAGAAGTCCGCCGCCTGCGGGCCGAAAGCAATCGAGTCGAGCAACGCGCCACCAGACGCGAGACTGTTGAACAGCCACACAGCGCCGCCGCCGGCCTTGAGACGAAAGCCGGTGTTCGTCGCCGAAGCCGGCTTGTCTGCATCAAAGAAAACGCGCAGATGCGTTTGCGCGGCCAAGGTGACGGGCGGGAAAATCCAGCGGCGCGGATTCGCCACGTCGTCGCTCAGACTGAGGTCGGCGAGGTTCAGCGTGACGTTCGTGCCGTTGTAAATTTCCACCCAGTCGGGCGTGGAGCCGTCCGGTTCGGTGCGGGTCTGATTGTTCGCCAGCACTTCGTTCAGCAGGAGTCCAGTGGCGGGCGCAGGGCAGGCGTTCGGCGCGCCGGGCGTGGGCGTGGCGAGGGAAACAAATCTCGCGACGCCGTCGGCACAGCGCCCCTGCGAAACGCCCGACAACTGCGGGCCGTAAATCACGTTGTCGATCACGGCGACGGTCGGGTCGAGCAATCCGATTTCGCCCTGCACGGTCGAGAGCATGAAGCTGACGTGCCGCGCCGCCGCGCTGCCGTCGGCCTTGAAACTCAGGAAGCCATTCGAGCTGATGAAGGACAGCGGCGGCAGCCGGTGCCGCGTGGGTGCGCCGATGGCGTTGTCCGTGAGGTAACAGTTGCCGAGATCGACAGGGGCCAGGCCCGGATTGAACAGCTCGACAAAATCTTCCGTGAACGGCGGCACGCCCGACGCCTGCCACTCGTTGATGCGGACGTTCGCCAGCACCCCGGTCGGCTTGACCACATTCGTCGCGCCAAAACTCGGCTGGCAAAGTTTCCATTCGCCGCTCGTGCCGAAGCGTCCGACGGACAGGTCGGGCAACTGCACGCCGAACGTCACGGAGTCGAGCAGCGCGCCGCCCGCGTCCGCGAGATAGACGCCCTCGCCATCCGCATCGAGCGCAAAGCCGGTGTGTAGGCCGCCGCTGCCGTCGTTGGCGTTCGCATAGACCACGAGATACGCGCCTGCGGGGAGAATCGTCGGCGACGGGAAGGTGAACTTGAGCCGGTTCGTCGCGTCATCGCTCAGGTGCAAGCCGCCGAGATCCACGCTGGTCGCGCCTTCGTTGTAGAGTTCGATCACGTCCGGGAAAATGCCGCCGTGATTCAGCGCGGTGAGGTTCTGCGCCAGCACTTCGTTGAGCCGCACGGCGGGCGTGGCGGGGTTGACGATCCAGACTTTTGAAAGTGTGGCCGAGTTCGGGTCCTGCCACGCGCCCGCGCTGCTCTTGCCGATGACGGCGACGACGTTGGTGCTGCCGTTCGCGAGTCCGCTCAGCGCAATCGCCGTCGCCACCGGCGTCTCAGCACTGTAGGAGCTGTTGTTCAACTTGAACTTGTAGCTCACGACATTCGAGCCGCCGACGGTGAGCGTCGCGGTCGCGAAAGGCGTGGGCGAACGCGGCTCGCCGGAGATCGTCGCCGTGGGCGGCGGCGGGTTGGTGGCGAAGTAGTTGTTCAACTGGCCCTGCACAAAAGTGCGCCGCCCGTCGGCCCACGTTTTCAAACTGTTGATGGTGCTGGCCGGCACGTAGAAACCGAGCGTCTGGTCGGCGAGCGCGTCGAAGTTCGTCTTGGCGAAGCTGGTGTTGAGCAAACGCTGCAAGGCCTGGTGATACTGCAACTCGAACGGCGCGGTGCGGATCAGGCGCGTCATGGCCGGCCCGACGCCGTTGTTCGCCAGCGCGCCGAAGAGCGTGTCCGAACTGGTGCCGCCCATGATGGTGTCGAGGTCGTGATAGACGAGTTGGAAGCGCGGGTCGTTGAGGCCGCGATACAACTGATAGTCGTCGTTGAAACCGCTGTTCAGTCCCGTCTCGGTGTTGTTCAGAATGGCCATGGCCGCGAGGTGCAGCAGCCACTCCTCGACGTTGAGGACGGCACGGGCGTTGGCCACGTTCCAGAGGTCGTTCGTGCCGATGATGCGGTGCAGGGCGATGATGTCCGTGTAGTCGTTCTCGGCGGTGTTGGAGTTTTTGAAATACGTCGGCGTGTAGGCCGAGGCATTCGGGCCGCGCCAGATCATGTCGGGCGGACTGTTGTCGCGAAAGACTTCGTAGATGTTGCCGCCGGCATCGGACGGGAAACGCAAATCCGCCGTGTCGCTGTTGGGCGCTTCGTTGGCCGCGTAGTAGGTGTAGGTGGGCGGGCCACCGAGTCCGGGACCGCCATTGATGCGGAATTGCACGGCGCGCGAGCGGTTGCCAGTCACGCCGGACCGGAGCAGGAAGGCCGCGCCGAAAGTCTGGAGATGCGGTTTGATCGCATTGATGTGCAGCGCGAGCACGCCGTTCAACGTCGAGTCGCTGGGCAGGCCGAGCCAGAAATTATGCACCGCACTGGAGCGGCTGCCGTGGCCGCGATTGCGAATGACCCCGAGGTAACGCACCTGGGTTCCCTGTCCGTCGAGGCTGATGATCGTGGAGTTGAAAGCCGCGTCGCTGTTGGGCGAACTGGAAATACAGGCGGTGAACTCGGCAAGTTCCGCCGGCGTGAGGATGACTTTGTAATACGGCGCGCTGTTCGTGGGCGCGGTGTTGTCCACCTGGTAGAGCGCGTTCACGGAATTGCTCGCGCGGTTGAGCACAGTCACGCCGTCGAGGTTGACCGCCTTGCGGGGCCAGGTGTTTGTCTTGTCGGTGATGTCCACGGCCTCGACGTAGAACTCAATGATGCTCAGGTTGGCCTGCGCGGGAATGAACGCGCCGAAAATCCCATCACCCGCCGTGCCGTCGCCGTGCGCTCCATCGTCGAACATCGGCGCGGTGGTGAAGGCCGGCGGCGAGACGCTCGCAGTCAGCCGCCAGAACAAACGCAGCGTGGGATTCGCCGCCTCGTCCACGACCCGCGCGGTGATGGCCACCGGGTCGGTGCTGCGCGGGACGATGGGCGAGTGCGCGCCGCCGGTAAGGAGCGGCGGACCGTTGATGGAAAGAACGGAGTTGGCCACGCCGGGCGTGCCGTTCATCGCCGTGCTGGCCGACCAGTTATGGCCGAGATCGCTGGGCAGGTTTGGGTTGATCAACTCCAGTGATTTGCCGCCGCCATCCGCGTCGTTGAACCAGCGCCAGCCCTGGTAACCGAGGTCGGGCAGCCCGCGCTGGCGAATGCTCCAGTCGCCCTCGTCAGCGTAAAACTGGGAGACTACGACGCGACTTTGCGTGTCTTCCAGCACCAGCGTCTCGTGTGAGTGGCTGAGGGCGTTGGCGAAGTTCGTGTAGGTGAAGCCGACGACGTTCGTGGTGCGCACGATGACGAAGTCACCGACGTAGTTCGTCACCGCCGGATACTTGTTGGTGAAGGTCTGCCGATGTCCGGCGACGACGAGATAGCCCGACGGCGCGATGGTCGTGCCAGGGGGGAAAGTGAATTTGAAACCCCGCGTGAACTTCCAGCCGGACAGATCCACGTTGGTCGTGGCCGGGTTGAAGAGTTCCACATACTGCTCGCGGAGATTGTGCGACGCGGGATGGAACATGATCTCGTTGATGAGGATGTTCTGCGCGCGGGCGGACGGGAAGGTGAGCGCGAAGAGCAGGAGGAACAAAATGACGAATGACGAATGACGAATGGACCAGAGTGAAACATCCGAAGGCCGGAACCTTGAACCTTGAACCTCGAACCTTGAACTAGGAACAGGCGCACGCTCCACGCGCCATGCACCTGACCGTTCGTCATTCGTGATTCGGAATTCGTCATTAATCATAAGCTGCATGGGTTTGTTTTGGGAACGTCGCTCACTGGCCATCGTTTGTCGAAAGCGGCTCCCCGGGTGGAAGTCGCCGGCGAAGGAATATCAAGACATCACGGCGTGATCACTTGGTAGAAACGCGACGCGCCGGGCGCGGTCGTGATGCTGATGGTGCGGTTGAACGACGTGGCTGCGAGGCTCTGCAAGTTCAGCCACGCGCCCGTGCCGAGAGAGGCGCGGTGCTGGACGGTGTAGGTCCGGTTGGACACGGCCTGGAAGTCGAAGTGAAAACTCCCGCCCGCCCCGGTGAGGCTGAAGAGACGTAGCACGCTGGCGGCGGACTGCGGATTCGTGCCGGCGAGGTATTCCTGGAAGTTCGTCAAGCCGTCGCCGTCGTAATCCAGCGCGCCATCGTTCGGATTGTTCGGATTGAGCGCGAGCGGATACTGGTTCTCGTAGGCGTCGGGCATGCCATCGCCATCAGTGTCGAGCGAGCCGTTGCCCACGACCCAAGTCTTGGAGGCGGTGACGTGCGCGAAGATGCCCGCGGTGGCCGGATACACGAACGGATCATCCTGATAGTAGCCCACGTCGTTGCGCCCGGAGACGTACACGGTGTGCGGGCCGTTCGCGAGGTTCGAGAGCGTGATGGACGGCAGGTTCGTGAACGGTGGTGGATTGCTGACGACGATCTCGGCGCTCCACGGGCCGTTGTCCAACTTCCACTTGAAAGCCGTCCAGCCCCAACGCTGCGCGGCGTTCGTACCCCAGGTGAAGGTACCGACGGGACCGACGGTGAGCGTGGCGTTCGAGGACAGCGTGGGGCTGGCCGGTTCGCCCGCGATGGCGATGCCGTTGGTGTTCAAGCCGCCGATGTTGCGTCCACCAAAACCCGTGCCGAGGGCGGGCGAGTTGGGCAACAACTGCAGCGCCGAACGCAATTGCGCCGCGGTCACGTTCGTCGGATCGGTGCCCGCAAGCACGGTGAGGTTCAGCAGCGGGTTGGTGTACTGGTTGCCACCGCCCACGCCCGTCCACTCGTTCGAGGTGCCTTTGAAGGAAGGCGGGAAAATGTTGTTCTCAAAAATAACCGTGTGGCTGGTGGGGAAATAAAACCGCTGTAAGACCGGCGCATCCACGAAGATGTTGTGCGCCGCATACATGCCGGAGCCGATGCCGGGGGCGGGCGCGACAACGTTGTCGTCCGACCAGTTGAAGATGCAAATCTCGGGCGCGGTCGTGCCGCTGTATTCCTTCGCGACGTGGACCACCGTGTTGTAGAGGAAGGCCACGCGTCCGCCGCCGTTCGGGGTCGTCGTCGAGTTACCCTTGTTCAGGAAGACGTGATCCACGTCGTAGAAGACATTGTTGATGATCGTCCAGTCTGAGTTCTGCCCGATGACATCCACGCCGCCGGAAATCGCGCTGGCCGTGTCTATGGCCTGATCGGTGCGCGACGGGTCACGATGCGCGTGCATGAAGATGTTGCCCTCGATCCAGGCGTCCGTGCTGTCGAGGTCGAGATGGTCGTCGCTCGCGCCGTCAAAGACGTTGTTGATGATCTGGAGAATCGCGCCGGGCCGCTGGCCGCCGGTGAAATCAATGGTGTCGTTAAAGCCCCAGGTGTGGCCGAAATAATTGTCGCGGAAGATGCCGTAGCCCGTGACCGGAATGCCGTTCACACCGTGCAAACTCTCCGGTCCCGTCGGCGGCGGATAGCTGGGGAAGGTGCAGAACTGCACGATGAACGAACTGGCATCGAAGGAGATGAATTCCACCACCGGCGTCGGCGGCCAGGTGCAGTGGTCAATGAAGACGATGGAGCCGCCGTTGACGTGCAGTTGCGCATTGTGACCACCGACGGTCGAGCCGGCGCAGGAATCAAAATCAATGTAGGCCAGCCGGCTTTCCACTGTGGTGTTGATGAAGTCGAGTCCGTTCCAGTTGCTCGCGGTGGCCTTGGTGAAACGGATGTGGTTGCCCGCCGTGCCTTCGGCGAGGAGCCGTCCGTTCACGGTCATCTTCAACCCGCTGTTGAACTGCACCGTGGCGCCGGGCTTGATGGTGAGCCTCACACCTGCTGGAACCGTGATCGAACTCGTGACGGTAAAGACGCCGTTGTCCGCCCAACAGGTGTTGGCGGTAATGGTGCCGCCGACGTTTCCGCCCGCCACGACGACTTCCGTCTGGACGCCGGCGATATTTGAATATGGCGACACGCCCACATCATTCGTGGCTCGCACGCGGTAGTAGTACTTCAAGCCGGCCGGGGCTGTGACGTCCGCGAAGCTGGTGGCGTTGGGTGTGGCGCTGCCGATGGCGGCCCAGGTCAGTTTGTTGGTGGAGCGTTCGATGCGGAAGCCGTCTTCGTTGTCTGCGGTCTCAACCCACGAGAGCAGGACGTTGCCGCCCCCGGAACTAATTGCCACGAGATTGGAAACCCACATCGGGATGCCGCCCACGGGGAACGGAGCGCCCAAATTCGTGCCGCCCATGCCCGCGCCAATCGTCGGTGAACCGGCCTGGACGCGGTAGTCGCGGATGGCTGGATTCACGAAGAGCGGGTCGGCGCTGAAATTGCCGGCGCCCGGCCAGCCGCCGCCTATGTCGCTGAACTCCGCCACCGCAATACCCCCATTGTAGAGGCCGATGTTGGTCCGGTTGTTGAACAGGATGTTGTTGAAGGAATTCGTGATCTGTCCGCCGTCGATCGGGGAGTTCGGATCCTGCTTGTGATAGCAGCGGAAGCCAAAATCGCAGTCGCTGATCGTGGTGTTGTAAATGATGGCCGTGCAGGGCGGCTTGCCGCCGGGGGAGTTCTTCACGCCCACGCCGGACTCGGTGTGGTGGATGACGCAGTTGCGGATGACGATGCCGTAGCAGCCCTCGCCGATGGACACGCCCTTGTCATTCGGGAAGTCGTGCATCAGGCAGCCTTCAATGATCGTATTGGTCGAACCCGAGCCACCGGTCGTCGGTCCGATGTCAATCGCGTCCGTGTTGCTCTGCGGACCGAAGCGGAAGGTGCAACGGCGGATGAACGAGCCGACGTGCGCGCCATCGAAATCCAGCGCGTCGCTGCTGACGTTGTCGGCGTTCTCGAACACGTTGTTTTCAATGGTCATCAACGTGTCCTGCCAGAGCGTCTCGTGATACACGCTGAAATGACAGCGGCGCACCGTGACGCCTGCCGCGCTGGTGCAGCCGGCGATGGGCACGGAGCCGTTTTTATATTCATGCACGAACGAGTCCTCCATCAACCCCGTTGCGCCGTTGCGAAACTTGACCGCGCCGCGATTGATGTCCGCATGGCGAATGGTGAGGAATGAGGCCGCGCCGTCCGCCGCCACTTCGTTCCACACGTTGCTGACCGCCGGCAGAAAATGAACCTTCGCCGCATCCGTGCCCTGCACGTCGATGATGCCGCCCGCGCCCGCCAGCAGTGAAGCGCCCGGCGAAACGATGACGACCACGCCCGGCCCGATGGTGAGGGTCACGCCCGTCGGCACCGTGACGGTGCTGGTGATGTGAATGACCTGCAATGTGTTCGTCCAAAAGGTGCTCGCGCCCAGCGGGCCGCTGACCGTCAACGGCGCGGCCTCGTACACAACGTCCTGCGTGAGGTTGGAGAGCATGTTGCCGCTGCCGTCCAGCGCGGCGATGTAGAGGCGGTTGAAGCCTGGCGCGAGCGTGATGGTGCTCGACCACGTTCCCGCCCCTGAGTTGAAGGCGGCATCATCACCATTCACCGAGACGCGCGAAGCCCCGGCGATGGTATTCGTTCCCGTCAGCGTGACGGCGCTGTCGCTCGTCAGGGCATAGAGTCCATTGTTGGCGACAGTGCCGCTGGCTCCCTCGATGGAGAGGTCGGCGATCAGGTGGAAGTCGCTGCTCGCGAGAGATTGGTTCAGCCCCACAATGGCGAGTACATGGGTGCCGACGGAGAGTCGGTTGCTCACCGCTCCAAGGTCATAAACTGTGGGCGGATTCACGGGCGCGTTGCAGCAGGAAGCCTCGTGAGTGTTGGCTCCGGTGGTTTGCGCAAAGGTCACGGTGCTGCCCACGGCGTTCGAGGTGTTCGCCCGCCGGATCTCGACCCCGTCCAGGTAGGCCACAAAGCCGTCGTCGTAATCCATCGTGAGATACAAGTGGAGATTGGTACCGACGGTGGAAGCCACGTTGAAAGTCCGGCGGATGAACACGGTGGTATAACGGTTGAGCATGTCCGCCAACATCGTGGATTCGTAGGTCGTGCCGGGCGTATTGGTGATGGCGTTGTCGCCGTAACCAAATCCACCGGGTGCGCTGGCCCAGTCAGCATTCAGGGTCCCATCATCAATCGTATGCCAACCCGCCTGCGGGGCATTGGTGCCCTTGTGCAGGAACCAGGTGTCGTTGTGGTTCACCAGCGGTGTCGGTGGTCCCGCCGGTGTGCCGACCTGGACCGTGAACACTTGCGCGGGCAAGTTTGAGACGAGTCCGGCGAGAGCCAGAAACAAAGCGACGGCGCGGGCTTGAGATAACATAGGGTTCGGGAGTCTGGCACACGGCGGTGGTGATGACAACGGCTCAGGCCGAACATGACAGATATTTCATCAGGCCGCGCGCGCCGTGTTTCGGAGCAGACGCCGGGGGACAATTGTGCGCTTCCCTTCTTCCGGCGGGGCCGGGTACGTTGCGGCCCATGCGTAACACACAGATTTTACTGGGACTTATTTTGGCGACCGCCACGGCCACGGCCGCGTGGGCTGATGACGCGCCGTGGGCCAAACAGTCCGCCGCGCGGAATAGCGAGGACTCCGCCCACGTTCCCGCTGCCACAAAAGACAACGAACTGCCGGCGTGGAACAGTCTTGATCGCTGGAGCTTTCAAGCGGGCGTCGCGTTCATCACCGAATCCACGATTGATGAACTTCTCGTCGGTGACGGGAAGCGCGCGACAGGCAAGGATGAGGGCGAGATTTATTTGCTGGAAGCTTCGTACAAACTGGCCGCTTTCCAGCCGCACCTCGGAAAGTTCCGTCCGAAGATTGATCTGCAACTGCCGCTCGTCCTCGGCATCTTCAACGAGGACAACCGCGACGACCTCTGGCTGCAATACAACGTCGGCCTGACCATGCGTTGGAAATCTTTCCCGTGGAACGAATGGCTCTACACCAATTTCGAAACCGGCGCGGGCCTTACCTACAGCCAGCATGTCATCGCCACCGAGCGCGTGCGGCATCCCGACCGTGACCGCTCGCATGTGGAAATCTACTGGCCCGTGCAACTGCTCTTCGCGCTGCCCAATCATCGTCAGCATCAGCTCGCGCTCTTCCTTCATCACCACTCGGGCGGCAGCACGTTCCACACGGGCGGTGCAAACAGCCTGGGCTTCGGCTACCGCTACGTGCCGGGCGAGCGTTAATTTCCTCACTTCCGCAAAGAAGCGTTGCCCCGGGCGCGGACGTTTTTCTAACGTCCGCGCATGAAGCCACTCTCCGTTCTCGCGGGCCTTGCTGTGCTCGGCCCGGCCCTCTTGCTGGCCGCCGATGCGCTCACCATCGCCGTCATTCCCAAGGCCACCTCGCATGAGTTCTGGAAAGCCATTCACGCGGGCGCGGTCAAGGCCCAGCGCGAACTCAACGAACGCGGCGCGAAAGTGGAAATCATCTGGCAAGGCCCGCTGCGCGAGGACAACCGCGACCAGCAAATCCAGGTCGTGGAAAACTTCATCAGCCGTCGCGTCAGCGGGATCGTCCTCGCCCCCACGGATGACCGCGCGCTCGTCAGTCCTGTCAACACCGCCGCGCGCGCGAAAGTCCCCGTCGTGATCATGGACTCGGGATTGAAGTCGGAAAACTACGTCAGCTTCGTGGCCACGGATAACCGCCGGGGAGGCGTGCTCGCGGGCGAGGAGATGGCGCGTTTGCTCGGTGGCCAGGGCAACGTCATTCTCCTCCGCTACCAGACTGGCTCCGCCAGTACCGAGGAACGCGAGGCCGGATTTCTCGAAGCGGTTAAAAAATTTCCGGGGATCAAAATTCTTTCCAGCGACCAGCACGGCGGGGCCACGCGCGAGTTGTGTTATCAGGCGGCGCAAAATCTTCTCAACCGGCACGGCAAAAGCGTGAACGGCCTCTTCGGTCCCTGTGAACCGGTCGCCAATGGCATCATCATGGCCTTGCGCAATGCGGGCCAGGCCGGCGGCAAAGTGAAAGTCGTGGGCTTCGACGCCGGCGGCCAGACCGTGGAAGCGCTCCGCAAGGGCGACGTCCAAGCCGTCATCGTGCAGAATCCTCTCCGCATGGGCTACCTCGGCGTGATCACGCTCCACGCGCATCTCACTGGCCAGAAAGTCGAGAAGCGCGTGGACACCGGCGTCTATGTCGTGACCCCGGCGAACATGGACACGACGGAGATGAAGGAGTTGCTGAACCCGCCGCTGGACAAATATCTGAAGTGAAGAACTTTTGAATCATCAAGAGCCGCATCACACTTTAAGCTGTATTGCGGGGGGAAAGTAATCGAACCGTCCGAAAAGCAACTCTCCACAGATTAGAAATCCGTTGCGATTCGTATCCCCAAGCGAAGTAGCGGGCTTCCGGCCGAGTTGGAATAGCAGTTATCGTGGGATGCAAATATGCTGTCCTGATTTCGCCAAAAGGCATCACAAAGAATCCACAACGCTTCAAGAATGATGGCTCATGCGGACGCGATGTGATGTCGAAATGCTGGTCATTACCGTGTATTTGATAAAGGTGTTGCCAGTATTTTGGATCGTCGAAGCCCAATTCGTTAATTCCAACTGCAAAAAGCAGATCGAATGGAAATTTAGGAAGGCGTTTACTGGTGTGTGTAAGGCGACTGAAACTCCATCTTTGAAGTGGTTTTGCCCGATCCCGGTGAGCAGTGCAAATGTGAGAGCATTTAATCTCGACAGAAAACCAACGCTGTCCAAAGCGAATCTCGGCATCGGCAATACATTTTTTTGCCCCAACATCTCCATGACGACTCAGCGGTATCCTGATTTGTGATTCCGTTCGTCCCAGAAGGTTCAAGGCAACATTCTTGAAGACAATCTTCCCGAGGATGTCGTGATCGTAGTACCGAGAATACTCCGCATCCAATGAAGGGGCGTTTCGGTCTAGAAATCCGGGCTTGGAAGTTTTCGCTGCAAACAGCACAAATTTTAGCAAAGTTAATTTAACTTCTCTCGTTCAATGCCCCACCGGCGGCTTCTTCTTCCAAGGCATGTCCGGGACTTTGATGGGCGCACTGGGCGCTTTCGGCTGGGCCATCTTCAATTCATCCTCGACCTCGGCGGTGGTGGCGCCGGGCTTGGCCATGTTGCCGCGCCATCCG
>JAYVNY010000237.1:0-5476 GCA_043758205.1 Akkermansia sp. | reverse complement strand
TTTTCCGCGCTCCTCAGTTCTTCAGGCGGAAGAAGGCGTGGCCCGTGGGCGACGCGTTGGTCACGAAGTTCTCGCTGCCGACCACGGTGGGTGTGGTGCCCACGTTCGCCCAGTTGGTGGTCGTGAGGTTGTCGCACGATTGCAGCGTGAAGCCCGTGGCCGAAGTAGGCCAGGCCACGATGACGTCGGGGCCGGATCTGAAGATTCGGAGCGCGGCGGCTGGGGACGGCACAATGCTAATGGCCTCGTTGAAGCTCACGGCCACGCGCAATTCATCCGCATAGCCGGTGCCGATGGAGCTGGATTCGCGGAAGGCAAATTGCGTGACACTGTTCGTCGAAGCGATCACGTCGGACGCAGTGTAGCTGGGGCTGGCCTCGCTCACAGGATTCACCCACAAGGTCGAGATGCCCGTGCCGACGTTGTAACGCACGACGATGCGATTCGTCTGCCCGGGGGAGAAATCCGTCGGCACTTCCGCATAACCAGTCGTGAGCGCGCTGGCTCCACCGTTGACGATGCCAATGCGATACAAACCGAGGGCCGCGTTGGTGGTGGAAATGACCAGCCGGGCGCGGAAGGTGGTGGCGTTGTCTTTGAAGTGCGCGATGTAGTCACCGATGATGGAGGGGAAAAATTCCAGTGAGTAAAGGAAGCTGTAGTAAAGGTTCGTCCCGGTGGCGGGCGCGTACGGCTCGCCGCGCAGGGGCGCGTTCACATCTTCGGTGTTCTCCGAGGTCAGATACAGATTGCTGCTCACCACGCTGAGCTGTCCAAAGTTGCCGCTGTGGGTGTTCCAGAGGAACACAGAGTTGGTCGTCAGCGGGCCGTTCACGTAATTGAAGGGTTCGTAAAGCAGCGTGCCGACGGAAGGCGAAACCGCGAAAACGAAGGACCGGTTCGTCGTCAGCACGCCGTCACTGACCGAGAGCGTGACGACCACGGAGCCGGACTGTCCCGACGCCGAGGTGAGCGTGACCGTGCGGTTGGAGCCGCTGCCGCCCAACTGGATGCCGCTCAACGGCAGCAGGGTTAGATTGGACGAAGCGCCGGTGACGGTGAGCGACGACGACGCCGTTTCCAAGTCGCTGATGGTGAACGGAATGGCCGCCGTGGGCACGCCGGAGACGGCCGCTTGGTTGGCAATGATGCTCACGCTGGGAGGCGTGTTCGTCGGCAGGACGTTGACGGTGAAGTTGACGTTGTTGGATTTTCCGCCTTCGTCCACGACGCCGACCGTGATGAGTGAGAACCCGATCTGGCCGGCCGCCGGGGTAATGGACACGGTGCGGTTCGAGCCAGAACCGCCAAAGACGATGGCAGAAGTCGGAATGAGCGTGGGATTGGAAGAACCTTTGTTCAACGTGAGCAGGCCCGCCGCCGTCTCCACATCGCCCACGACAAACGGAAGGTTATTGGTCGCGGTATCCACGCGCATGACCACATTGGAAATGGCGGTGATGGTGGGCGGGTTGTTGAAGACGCCGAAGGTGTCGCCCGACACCGTCATCATATCAATGCGAGCCAGACCGGTCTGGCCGTAGGTGCTGGTGCTCCCAGCGGCGGTGTAGTTGGTGCCGTTGGAAAACTCGGCCACGATTTGAAACGCGAAGGAGGGATTGTTCGTGACGCCTGGAAGGTAGCTGAGGTCGGCGGTCTTGGTGGTGTAGGCGCCACCGCTGCTCACGGTGATCAGATTTGTGGAATCAATGAAGTTCACGCCGTCGGTCGAATACTGCACCCGCCAGAACCGGCTGCCCGTGTTGCTGACGCGGAAGGCCAGCGAGATGGTGATGTTTTGGTAGCCGACGGTGCTCAGCGAGAAGCGCGTGCCCGCGGTCTTGTCGCCCGTGCCGGAGGCGGGGTAGTTTCCCGTATTAATGGCGCTGTTATCCCCGGCGGCATTGGCCGGATCGGTCGTGTGACCGCCCGCGAAGCCGTTCGTCACACCGCCGATCAACGTAATGGTGCCGCTACCCGTGGAGGGGGTGAGCGTGCCGGTGGCGGTGTTGGTATCGGCGGGCGCGCTATTGAAATTCCAGAGAGTGATGACATCTGCCGCGCGCGCGACGGTGAGTGCTGACAACAAGGTCAGCAGGAGGAGCATTTTTTTCATTTCTTTGTCTAGGTTGAGTTTTGGGAAAGGGTCAGAGCGGCGCGCCGCGATAGGGGTACCAATATACTTTGCGCGATACAGCCCACTCGTTCACCGAACTGTTGTCCTCGGCGGTGGTTCGGCGGTAGTCGTTGGTGTGGACGGACTGCGCGTGCCCGTCCGCAAAAGCCAGATTAGCCCGCAGCTCATGTCGCGCCGGGGTGAACTTGCCTGATGAAGAGGGAAAATTCCCTTCGCTGTTCTCCGTGAAGGTCACCGTGTCGGTGGGTTGCACACACTGAGCACGTTTGAATTGTGCCGGACCGTTCGGATCCATGCGGTTGTTAAAGCCATACGTGAAATAAGAGTTGCCCATCGTCGGCAGGGTGGCGGGCCCCTTTTTTACACTGGGACACATGAAAAGTGACTTCACACCAGGCACCGGCGGGTTCCCGCTTTTGTAGAGGTTGGTCAGCGTCTGCCCGCTCGCGTACTCGGGTGTCGAATTGTACCATGCATCCACATTGGCTCCGGTGCTGATGTCGCCCGCGTTGCCTTCGTATGGGAAAAATTCTTCGTTGTCATCGCCATACATCCAGAAGGCGTAGCCCCATTGTTTCACATTGTTCAGGCACTCAATGGTCTTGGCCTTCGACTTGGCCTTCGCCAGCGCGGGCAGCAGCAGCGACGCGAGAATCGCAATGATCGCGATGACCACGAGCAGTTCAATCAAGGTGAAGGCCCGGCGGTGTGGGCGATGAAGCCGTTTCATGGCCGCAGATTCAGGTTTGGTCGTCATGGTTTAGTTGGGTGAACTGGTCGGGAGCGTAGCATTCCGCCCGATCATTGCACCGAAAAATCTGGGAGACGAAGCGCCGGGTGGCGGAGGTGCCGTCTAACCAATTCGACTTCCGGTTCTGCCGCGAATTGTTCAGGCAGTCGGATTTTGGCAGCAAACCATCCGCGCGACTCATCGCCACGACCAACGTGGCCCACGGCTCCCCAGCGCGGCTGGGGCGCTGGAATAACGGGCGATTTACGCGACTTTCATACGAAAGCTTCATGGTGTTTGGTTGAGCCATCCGACCTCTCTGAACATGGAAAGCACGAACTATGCTCAGGCTGCTCAGGCGAGCCGGAACGGCAAGCGAGGGTTATCAACATTCGCGTCACGAAGCGGTGAACAACTGAAAGGCACGACCGGGGCCTGAAGGGCTTCCCCCTTCCAAGCCCAGTCCAGCCGGGCTGGAAGCCACAGCCCTAGCCCGTTCCATTCCCCAGTCGCGTGGTGCCGGAGCGGCACAGGTTCACGAAAGTTTCCTCCGCGAGCGTCAGCCGCCGTCCGCGCCAGTGCAGCAGGCCCCAGGTGCGCTTGAGCTTGCGCTTGCCGAGCGGCAGCGAGACGAGCACGCCGCTCTCGATTTCCTTCCGCGCAATCCACGGGGCGAGAATGCTCACGCCCAGGCCGAGCTTCACCAGTTCCTTGATCGCTTCCATGCTGCCCAGTTCCATGATCATGTTCAGCGCCATGTCCTCGACGCGGAAGTATTCCTCCACCATCTCGTGCGTGAAGCTGTGCTTGTTGTAGAGCACGTATTGCTGGCGCGGCACTTCCTCGCGCACGACGTGCTGTTTCTGCGCCCACGGATGACTGGGAGCCATCACGAACACCATTTCGTCGGTGAAGAGCGGGAGGAATTCGAAGTCGTCGTCGCGCTTCGGTTCGAGGGCGAGGGCGAGGTCCACCTGGTTTGAGCGGAGGAGGTTGAGCGCCTCGCGCGTGTCGCCCGGCTCCACGCTGATGCGCGCCTGCGGATAGCTCTTCTTAAACTCGCTCAACACCTCGGGGAGAATGTACTGGCAGGCCGTGGTGCTGGCGCTGACGCGCAGACGGCCTTGGCCCCATTGGTTCAACTGCGTGAGTGCCTCGCGCGCGGCGGACATCTCGGAGAGAATTTTGTCCGCGTGCTGGAGCAGGTGCTCGCCCGCCTGGGTGAGCAACACCTTTTTACTCATCCTGTCAAAAAGACGGCATCCCAGATCGGTCTCCAACGCCTTCATCGAGTGACTGACGGCCGACTGGGACAGGTGCAGTTCGCGAGCCGCCTGAGTGAAGCTGCCGCGCCGGGCGAGCGTGACAAAGGCCCTGATTTGCCGGGTGTCGAGCGGTGCTGTCATCAGTTAAATGGTTCATGGCCGCGATACGATTCTTTTGGTGAATCCGTCGCCGGGACGTGGCGAAACCAAGTGCGGACACGGCGTGAGCCGCACCTGGACGGGATGACTTAGCAGATGGGGAGCCAAGCGAATTTTCTGCGAGGCATGAAGGCCGTTTCTGCGGCCGCAGCCTCGCGTGGCGAAACCCCTGGTCAGCCGGGGGAGGCCACGGGCGTGAAACTGGTTCCACTTGATGGCCCGCGCGACAGGGCGGCGCGCTTCTCCCCGGCTCGCATGGCGCGGGCGCTGACGGGGCGAGCGCGGGCTTGCCGCCCGGCGCGTTGGCAGGCTTTGCGCCTCCTCAGTCGTTTTGTATCCAGCCTTTGCCCGGAATGTATTCACGGCTGCCGGAATGTGATTTGCAGCCGCTGGAGAACGCCACCGCCACCGCCGCGAGCACGAGCACCATCAAGATTCTTTTCATGCCCGCACCGTAAGCCCGGATTTGTCACCGCCGCAAGTGTGCCGCATAGTCGCGCCGAGGTTTGCATGACGCATCAATCGCTCAAAGGCCAGTTGCTGCTGGACAACGGACGGCTGCACGGATCGTTTTTTCACCGCACCGTGCTGCTCATCTGCCAGCACGACGCCGACGGTGCCTTCGGCCTCGTGCTCAACCGGCCCACCGGCCAGACCATCGGCGACGCCCTGGCCTCGAATCTTCCCACGCCCCTGAAGGCGCACGAACTGTTCCTCGGCGGCCCCGTGCAGCCGCAGGCCCTGAGCTACCTGCACGCGGATGATTATCTGCCCGAAGCGAACGTGCTGCCGAACCTGCACCTCAAGCACTCCATGGATGATTTGATCGAACTGGCGGATTCGTTCTCCGCGACGCAACGCGTGAAAGTGTTCGCCGGTTACGCCGGCTGGAGTCCCGGCCAGCTCGATGCCGAAATGAAACGCGACACCTGGCTCACGCACCCGGCCACCGTGGATTTGATTTTCCATGCGGCACCGGAAAAGTTGTGGCCGATGATTTTGAAACAGAAAGGCTGGAAGTACCAGCTCATTGCGCAACAGCCCGAAGACTTGTCGGAGAACTGATTGGGTGCATCCGAACACCGTTCTTAAAAACATGGGCGTGGTAGGGCGCGTCGCTCCGCGCGCGCCGGGCCTGGCCGCGGAGAAGCCTTGCAGAACTTGCTTGAGCCACACCCCGGCGCG
>JAYVNY010000236.1:0-39380 GCA_043758205.1 Akkermansia sp. | reverse complement strand
TTCGCGATAACAAATCTTACCGCATCAACTCGGACATCCAGACCGGCGCGAAGTTCGGCATGGTCACGCTCGATGGCTTCCTGATGGAGAAGTATCAGGAGGGCATGATTTCGCGCGAGGAAGTGGTCAACAAATCCCAGGATCCAACGACGGTGCTGGCGAAGCTGCAAGAGTGGGAAATGGCGCAGGCCGTGGCCACTGCCGCGCAACAACGCAACGGATAGCATGGGCGAATACATTTCCAATCCGCTGCTGTCCCTCATCAAAGAGCAGGGACTCATTGACGATCTGCAACTCGACGAAGTGGTCCAGGAGCAGGCGCGCAGCGGGAAAAGTTTTTCACAAGTGCTGCACGATTTCGGCATTGTAGAAATCGAAACGCAGCTCGCCATTCAGGCCGCGCACCTCGGCACCGAAGTCGTCAGCCTCGACGACAAGGAACTCGCGCCGGAACTCGTCGCGTTGCTGCCCGCGTCCACGGCGCGCATGTATCAGTGCGTGCCGGTGGCGGATTACGGCTCGGTCCTGCAGGTGGCGATTGGCGATCCGTTGAACCCGGCGGTGGTGGACGAAATCGGTTTCATCGTCCGCAAGGAAGTCCAGGTGCTCGTCGGCGATCCCACGCAAATCGCCAAGCTGATCGACAAGTATTATCCCGAGGACGGCGGCAGCATGAGCGAGGCGCTGGCCGGACTCGATGACGAGGACATCGCGCGCGAAGCGGCCGAAGGCTCCGAGGAGGCGGCGGCGGAACTCGCGAATGAAGCCCCCATCGTGCGCTTCGTAAATCTCGTGCTGTATCAGGCGGTGCAGGACCGCGCGAGCGACATTCACTTCGAGCCGTTCGAGGACGAGTTCAAGATTCGTTACCGCGTGGACGGCGCGCTCTATGAGATGACGCCGCCGCCGAAGCATCTCGCGCTGCCGATGATTTCGCGCATCAAGGTGATGGCGAATTTGAACATCTCCGAGCGTCGTCTGCCGCAGGACGGGCGCATCAGTTTCCCCATCGCGGGCAAGCCGATTGATTTGCGCGTGTCGTGTTTGCCGACGCAGTTCGGCGAGTCGGTGGTGTTGCGTATTTTGGATCGTTCGGCGGTGAACCTCGACCTCGAGGCGCTGAAATTTCCCAAGTACCTTTTCGATTACGTCAACGAGGCGATTCTCCAGCCGAACGGAATTTTCATCGTCACTGGTCCGACCGGCTCTGGCAAAACGACGACGCTCTACTCGTGTTTGCGGAGGGTGAACACGATTGACACCAAGCTGCTCACGGCGGAAGACCCGGTGGAGTACGACATCGAGGGCATCATGCAGGTGGCGATCAATGATGCGGTCGGCATGACCTTCGGCAAGGCCTTGCGCGCGTTCCTGCGTCAGGACCCGGACGTGATCATGGTCGGGGAAATGCGCGACTTGGAGACGTCGCAGATCGCGATTCAGGCCTCGCTGACGGGTCATCTGGTGTTGAGCACCTTGCACACGAACGACGCACCCGGCGCGGTGACGCGTCTCGTGGACATGGGCGTGGAGCCGTTTTTGATTTCCTCGACGCTGCAAGCCGTGCTCGCGCAGCGCCTCGTCCGCACCGTGTGCAGAAAGTGCCGCACGCCGTTCGAGCCCACGGAGAGCCAGTTGACCTTGCTGAACCTTTCGCCCCACGACATTGGCGACAAAGTTTTCTACTACGGCCGCGGCTGCAATGCTTGCAACGACACCGGCTACAAGGGACGAAAAGGCATTTACGAACTGCTCGTCTGCTCGGACCCCATCCGCAACCTGATCAACGAGCGCGCGCCGTCCGTGGTCTTGCGGCAAAAGGCGGTCGAGCTGGGCATGGTCACGTTGCGGGAAGACGGCTTGCGTGGCATCTTCGACGGCGATACAACCATTGAAGAAGTCGTGAAATACACGTGACGGACATTTACCGAAACTGAGCTATGCCGAAATTTTCTTACGTCGCGATGGATTCCCGGGGCAAGGAGACCAAGGGCACCCTCGACGTCGCCAATCAGAACGAGGCCATCGGGCGGCTTAAGGAAATGGGCTATTTTCCGACCAAGGTCGTGCAGGTGGACGCCTCCAAAGACAAAGGCGCGTCCAAGGCCAAGGCGGCGGGTGGCAAGAAAAAGGGTGGCGGCAATCTCAACCTCAAAATTCCCGGCCTGAGCGGGAAGGTGAAGATGAAGGTTCTCACCATCTTCACCCGGCAGTTGGCGACGCTCGTGGACGCGGGCCTTCCGCTTTTGCGCGGACTGCGAGTGCTGGAACGGCAGGAACGCAATCTCACGCTCAAGGAAATCATCGGGAAAATCGGCCAGTCCATCGAAGGCGGCAGCACGTTCTCCGAAGGCTTGGCGCAGCATCCCAAGACCTTCAACAAACTTTACGTCAACATGGTCAAGGCCGGCGAACTCGGCGGTGTGCTCGAAGTCGTGCTCGCCCGGCTCGCGGAGTTCCAGGAAAAGGCCATGAAGATCAAGGGCAAGGTCGTCGCGGCCATGTTCTACCCCGTGGCGGTGCTGATTGTCGCGGTGGCGATTCTCATCATCCTGATGGTCTTCGTCGTGCCCAAGTTCGAGTTGATCTTCAAGGACATGTTGCCCGGCCAGCCTTTGCCAGCCTTCACGCGTTTCGTCCTCGGCATCAGCAATGTCATCAAAGATCACTTCATCGCCACGGCCGTTGTCATCATCATTCTGGCCATCGCCTTCGTGTTTTGGAAGCGCACCAAGGGCGGGCGCTACGTGGTGGACAAGGTGAAGCTCAGGATGCCCGTACTCGGCCCCGTGTTCAGCAAGGTGGCCATCTCGCGTTTCGCGCGCACGCTCGGCACGCTGGTCAGCAGCGGTGTGCCGATCCTCCAGGCGCTCACTATTGTTAAGGAAACTTCCGGCAACGTCGTGGTGGGTGAGGCCGTAAGCGCTGTTCACGAGAGCGTGAAGGAAGGCGAAACCATCACCGCCCCGCTGGAAGCCTCGACTGTTTTCCCCCCGATGGTCATCAGCATGGTGGACGTCGGCGAGCAGACCGGCGCGCTGCCGGAGATGCTCATGAAGATCGCTGACAACTACGACGACGAGGTGGATAACGCCGTCGCCGCCATGACCTCACTGCTCGAGCCGATCATGATCGTCTTCCTGGCCGTGATCGTGGGTGGCATCGTCATCGCGATGTTCCTCCCGCTCATCCAGCTCATTAACGACATTGGCGACGAACCGGCCGGTAAGAAAGACGGCGGAGGCGAGTAGAAATTCCTGGTAGGCACAGTTAGCACTCTTGACTGCCTTGGCTTTGTGTGTAAATACATTGTGCATACAAAGCATGTGCGAAGAACTTACAGCGTATGGATTTTGACTGGAACAATCCTCCGTTCAATCTGAATGCCTCGCTCTCGTTGCGGGACATCGAGGAATCCTTTGAAGACCCGTTTGCCGTCAAGCTGCTGCCCAGTTCCTCCCGGTTCTCCGTCCAGTCCCGCTTTGTGAACCTCGGAGTCTCATCCGGCGGGGCAGGGGTCTTCAGCGTTTATCGCACGAATGGGAAGACGTTCCGCGTGATCCATGCGCGCTCCTTTGAGCCGGAGGAGAAATTTTTCTACCAGAAGAAAGTGGATCAAACCTTGGGCCAGACATGAATGCTTTCTCAAATTGGGATGATGTGCCGCTGTTCGACAACGAACAGGCCGAGGCGCTTTTCTGGGCGGACAATCGCCCCGACCTGCGCCTCATGGAATCCGCCGTCGCGGCCGGCACCGAACTTTCCGACTCCGTCACCATCACGCTCCGCATTGACCCGCGGATGCTCGCGCGCATCAAGCGCCTCGCCCGCTCGCGCTACCTGAACTACCAGAGCATGATCAAAC
Source organism: Akkermansia sp. (assembly GCA_043758205.1). Classification (GTDB taxonomy): domain Bacteria; phylum Verrucomicrobiota; class Verrucomicrobiia; order Limisphaerales; family SIBH01; genus JANNGC01. Next base: position 35,515 of record JAYVNY010000236.1, on the reverse strand, counting down.
AATGGCTCAGCGAGCGCATGGAGGAGGAGTTGCGCCTGAACTATCGCCCGAATGAAAACCGCAGCCAGAACTCTTGAAATGAATCCCTTGCGCCCAGCATCGAAACGAGCCTTCACCATCATCGAATTGATGGTGGTCATTGCCATCATGGCCGTGGTCGCGGGCTTGATCGTGGGCCTGGCCGGCGTCTCGGGGGATAACAAGAAAATCAAACGCACCGAGGCGGAACTGGCGAAGCTCGTCACCTTGATTGAGCAGTACAAAACCAAGGTGGGCGTCTATCCGCCGGATAATCCGAATGCGAATTTTCCCGAGCGTAATGTGCTGCTCTACGAATTGGCGGGCGCGGTGCGTAAACCGCCGGCTGCGGACCCCGTGTACGAGACGCCCTACTGGACCAACACCTCCAACCAACTTTTCAACGCCTTCGGGGCGCGGGGCATCATCAATGCGCGGGATGAGGGCAATGTGGACCCCGACGCCAACCGGATGCATCCCGTCTTGAAGGATTTGAAATCCGATCAGTTCGCTGAAGTTGTGTCCGGCACCCGTTCACTGGTGGTTCCGGTGGAAGACAAGAACGGGCAACGTCCCAATCCCTGGCGGTATCTCGTCGGGAGCGGGGCCGCGCACAACCCCGGGTCCTTCGATCTCTGGGTGGAAATCAAACTCGGCACCACCAACGGCGTGGCCAAAACCAAAATCATCGGCAACTGGAAGAACTGAACCATGAAAACGCTCCTCACTAAAATGCCTGCGTCGCTTCGCCTGCCCGTCGCGTGGACGGACGAGGATTGGGCGCAGCCGCTGACCTTGCAAACGCCGCGCGCCTGCTGCCGTGCCACACGGCCCGCGCGCGCCACGTTCCGGCACGCCTGCGGCCGGCGCGGGCGCCGTGCGTTCACGCTCATTGAACTGCTCGTGGTCATTTCCATCATTGGCATTCTCGCTGCGTTGCTGGTGCCGGCTTTGGCGGGGGCGAAGAAGAGGGCCAAGGTCGTTGCGGCCAAAACCGACATGAAAAACATCGAAGCGGCTTCCTCGGCGTATCAGGCCGCTTACACGCTGGCTCCGGTGAGACTGCTCGCTCCGCTGGAGTCCGCCGCCGACTACAGTTTCAGCCAGGGCAACGCGAACATCATCGTGACCCTGATGGATGTGGATGCGCTCGCCAACGCCAACCACCAGCGCAACCCCGAGAGGCACGCTTTCCTCAATGCCGGCGTGCTCAAGGAAGGCACCAACTCCGCCGGCGTCTCCCGCACGGATAACAATTTTCGCGATCCGTGGGGCCATCCCTACATCATCGCGTTCGACCTGAACTACGACAACAAGGTCAACGTCCCGGATGACAACGAGCCGGACAGCGCCAACGCGGATCCGAACCACCCGAAATATCCGTACAAAAATATTCCGCGCGCGATCCTCATCTGGTCCAAGGGGCCGGACGGACGTTCGGAAAACGGCATTCCCGGCCCGACCCGCGGCTCCGAGCCGTTGAACAAGGACAACATCAAGAGCTGGGAGTAAGCCATGACCACGATCCGTCTGCTTCAGAAACCAGCCGCCCGCCTCCGGCGTGCCTTCACGCTGCTGGAGATGCTGATCGTGCTCGTGATTATCGCGATCATTGCGGGGCTGGCCTTGCCGCACATTCGCGGCAATACCGAGAGCGTGGCCATCAACGCGGCGTGTCGGCAGTTGGTCGCGGATTTGTCTTACGCCCGGCAGCGGGCCATCTCTGAGCGCAGCACGGTGGCGGTGGTGTTCCTCTCGCCGGAGATTTTGGGAACGGACCTTTTGGGCGGGGGCAGTTTGACGGCCAAGGAAAGGGCCGAGATCAAGCGTCTGCAAGGCGGCGTCTTCACCCACTACGCGCTCTACCAGTACCGCCGGGTGGGCGAGCAGCCGGGAACGCGCGGCACGGACGGCTACATCACCGAATGGAAATCGCTGCCGGACAAAACCTTCATTGACACCAACGAATTCACCCAGGCCAATTTCTTCAAGTACAGCCGGAGCAATCCGCAGCCGAAGTTCCGCTTTCCCTTCTCCACCAGTCCGGCGGTGGATTTTGGCAGCAGCGGATTTCCCTACATCGCCTTCGATCACGAAGGGCGCTGCATCACCGTGGACCGGGACGAAACTGGCGCGGGCAGCATGCTCGGGGACCGTTATCTCAACGTGGCGCGCGGGGCGATTCTGGTCACCCGGGACAACAATGGGGTGGTGCAAGGATTGGGCGACGATGGTTATGAAGTGACCCAGATTCCGCCGCGGAACGCCACGAACAATGTCATCTACGTCAACGCGCTGACCGGGCGGGCCAAACGGCTGGAGGTTCAACTGCAATGAAACTGCGCACGCGATCTTCAACCGGCGCTCCATGCGGTGGCGAGTCCGGCTTCACGATGGCCGAGATCGCCATCGCCTTGGGTGTCATTGCCATCGCGCTCATCGCCATTCTCGGCGTGTTGCCCACCGGCTTGCAGGTCCAGCGGGATAACCGCGAGGAAACCATCATCAACCAGGACGCGCGGCTGCTGCTTCAGGCGCTCAAAAACGGCGGGCGTGAAGACACGAATTCACCGAATGATCTGCCCAGTTTTGTGGAGTTGATTGATGGGCAGAATCCGCCCAACAATTTCGATACATTACAGTTTCTTCAGTTGCTAAGTGATACCCGAAGAAGCCACACGAATATCTTGCGTGCCGTCTCCGGCGGCATCGCCAGCCGCAGGAGTGACCTTGGTTTTCGTTATCAACTCGTGACCGAAATCAACAGCCCGCTGGAGCGCAAGTTGTTTGACGGCTCTGGTGATTTCGTTTTGCCGCCGGATGAGGTGAGCCTGACCAACCAGCTTTTCGACGTGCGGCTGCGTTTCTCGTGGCCGGTGACGGTGCTCGAGGGACCTCCTCCGGTGGTCAAACTTGGTTCGGAACTGAACCGCTATGTGGTTCGCGCACTCATCTCCGGCGTATATTCCACGAACAGCGGTCTCATCTACGCGCAGGAATACGTCCAGCCCAAGCCCCAGCCATGAGAACGAACAGCCATTTTCATCGCGCCCGACGCACGGACACCGGGAAAAGCGGCGCTGAAGCGACCGCACTCCAAACGCTTCGCGAGCTACGCGGCGTTCGGTGCTGCGCGGCAGCGTTTGGAGTGCGGTCGCTTCAGCGCCGCTTTCTGACGTGTGAACCCGTCCGCTCCGCCAAAGGAACCGTCCACCGTCCACCGTCCACCGCCCACCGACTCCGCGCTCTCACGCTGATCGAGATGATGGTTTCGATCACGCTGCTCGCCATCATGATGATCGGCCTGCTCGCCATGTTCTCGCACACGCAGAAGGCGCTGCACATCGCCGTCACGCAGACGGATGTTTTTGAAAACGTGCGCGGGGCCATCCAACTCGTCAGCCGCGACCTCTCCGAGATGAGCGTGCATGACGGACCCGGCATGATCTGCGCGACCAATCTGCTCACCGTAAGTCCGGCCAGTCCGCTCCCGCTCGTCGGCCCGGGCGGCGCGGTGCCCACGCAGCCGGTGTTTTTCAGTGAAGCCTTCTGGCTCAACCGGGTGAACGATGTCTGGCAAGGCACGGGCTACTACGTGGAAGGGATGAATACCGGAGTCGGCACACTCTACCGCTTCTCGGAGACGACGAACCACGCCTCTGCACCCGATCTCATTGGCCACTTCTACAGCGGCAACGCCCTTACCCACCGCGTGAGCGACGGTATCGTGCATTTCCAACTGACGGCGGTGTATCCCGAACGCGTGATCAATCCCACCAGCACTAACATCAGTTTCATCAAATCCAGCGATTTCATCTTCTCCAACGTGCTGCCGGCGTTCGTGGACATAGACTTGGGGGTGCTGGAGCCGGGGACGCTCAAGCAGTTCGAGTCGCTGACCGGGAACCTGGCGGTGGCGCAGCGGTTTCTGACCAATCAGGTGGGCCGAATTCATTTCTTCCGCGAGCGCGTGCCGATCCGCAATTTCATCAACCCGTACCGAGCCAATGAAGTGCCGTAAGACAGCAACGAATTTACAGATTCCCGCCCACGAACCTGTCCCGGGGATTAGGGGCGGACGGGGATTGGCTTCCTTTTTTCCATCTCCGTCCGCCCCTAATTCCCGGGTTTCTTCGGGCTGGTTCAGATACATCGGTTCGCAGCGCGGGGTGGCGCTGGTGCTCACGCTCATCATGCTGGCGGTCATCACCATCATCACCGTCCTCTTCCTCGCCACGGCGCGGCGGAACCGTTCCTCGACCACGGTGCGCATTGACCAGACCACGGCGGAGTTCGCCGCCGAGACGGCCTACCAGCACGCGACCGGCAAAATCATCGAGCGCATTTTGAACGACCGCGATCTGCTTTCGTTCGACTTCTTCGTCTCGCGTCCGCTGGGGTATGGCTACGTGACCAACAATGGCTTGGTCAGCCCGGCGGAACCCAACTCCATTCCCCGCGTGACGAACGATTTGAACACGGTGGGGACGTTCCTCGATCTAAACCGCACGAAGCGGTTTGATGATCCGGGCGACGCCAACCGCCCGTTCGGCGACCCGATCTGGCTCGGTATCTTGGACCGCCCGTGGCTTCCGCACTCGAACAACAACCGTTTCGTGGCGCGCATCGCTTACCTCGTCCTGCCCGTGGGCAAGTCGCTGGACCTGAACACCATTCACAACGCAGCGGGGAGCAAGGGGTATCCCAACCTCCACCTCCCAGCGGATCCCGATCAAGACTACCGCCGTAATCAAGGATTCGGTCCTTGGGAGTTGAACCTTGCGGCGTTTTTGCACGAGTTTAATCCGGGGCTATGGGACTACAGCTACTACAATCCCAATGCACCAACACCAGCTTCTCCAATCGCTGTTGGTGCGGCTTTTCACGATGCTCGCACGTTGCTCGATTCACGGCATGGTTGGTACGGCGGCAGGAACCAACTCGGCACTGCCTATGACCCCGACTTCGTTAACTTCGGAAGCGTTTATTCCCAAGGAGTGACAAATTTTCCGCCTACCTCCATCGATATTTTTGGCGACGGAATGTATGGAATCCCATTAGGGGCGGATATTTCCTACCCTGACAATGATTCTTCCGTGCGTCCGGCTTGGCCCGGCGCTGATTCCACCAACCACTGGTATCACATTCAGCAGCTTTTTGATGTTGCAGATGTGGGTGGTATCTCTGCGCGATCTAACAAGGTGACTCGTGATTTTTTCAATACTCTGAGCAACACGCTGGCCGCTGATGGCACCGCCTACTACCGAATGCTGGCCCAGCTCGGTACGGACACCGGCAGCGACCTGGAGAGCCGCATCAACCTGAACTTTGCCGACAAGCATGCGAATTTTCCGAACACAAATTTCCACGCGACAAACTTTGTATCGTGGGACGCCTCGCTGGATTTGGCCGTGGCGTTTTACACGAACGTGGCCCAGCGTATTTTCCGCGCGCAGTCGAACGAGTTCAACACGGTCACAAACATCCCCATCACTTCGATTAACAACATCCCGGTGTCGCCCACGAACCTGTATTCGAGCGCGTTGCACCGAATTCTTCAGGAGTCGGCGAACATCTACGACGCGACCCGGACGAATGCGCTGCCCACGGTCTTCCTGCCGCTGTTCCGCTCGAACGCGGCGGGGGTGTATATCCACAGCTACATCGCGGATGCCTCGGTCGCGGAGACGCGCGAGTGGATGCGGACGAACACTTACGGCATCCCGCCGGTGGTGGGGGCGAAGAAGTTCCTGCCGAACTTCAACGAGTATTCGCTGCTCACGGATTTCCTGCTCACGCGCAAATTGCAAATCAAGCGCGCGGTTCCCGGGGGGGCGCTCACGGAGACGAACCAGATGTATGTCTTCGGCGTCTCAAATGTGTTCGGCGTGGAGGCTTGGAATTCCTATCGCACGCCTTACAACGGACGGCTGCGGATGGAAGTGACGAACGAGGTGACAGTGACGGTTGTGGACAAGCACAGCGTTCTGCCCGGAGCCTCCTACACGAACAATTACATCATCGGCGCGCTTGTGGACGCGAACACTTGGCCCGCCCGGGCCTTCCGGCTGCCGCTCACAAACCAAGGCGTGGCGTTGACCAACTCGATCTACAACAGCGCCACCGGGAGGTTCACTCCGGTCAAGGATGTCATGTCCCCTCGCTGGAATGTTTTCGAGCGGGGATTTGCCCTGCCCTACATGGTCGCGACCATCTCGAACCGGGTGACTTATCTGGTGTACGACGAAACCAGCAAAAGGGTGCTGGACTGTGTGGTGCTGAAAGACGGCATGGTCGTGGATTTCTTTCAGGAGATTAACCGGCTGCTGGACTCCGGGGCCACCTCGCTGGCCGTGAGGAATGTCTGGGAGACGAACGTGCCCAGTTACGGGTCCACCCGCCCGTCGCCAGGTCTTCTGAACCAGATTCAAATTTCCGCCTACGAACGCGAAAGCACGGAGGACGAGTGGAAGTCCTTCAACACCGCCAACACCGCCACAGGTGACAAAGCCCTGGCGATTGCCAAGTTTGCGGACTTCATGGGCCTGACCCTGCAGCCCGGTTTAGGAACCAATAGCTTGGAAATTCAAACCGGCTTCAACCCCACGCATCGTTTTGCGGTCGTCTCGTCGTGGCAGGCCAACGATCCGCTGGTGCATTATCATCCGTCCGATTTGTTCGTGGGGACGAACGTGCAGCTCATCGTGAAATCCACCCGAGTACTGACCACGAATGACATGATGGCGTATGGAGCCTCCCTGGGTTTCATCAACACCCGCTATGCGCCGTGGGGCGGTAAGGCGAACAAGGACGGAAGTGCCTACGACGCCACCACGTTCGACCGCCGCACCCGTGATGCCGGCGTATTTTCACCGGACGAATGGCACTTTCCGAACAACAAATTTGCCAGCGTCGGTCTGCTGGGCCGGGTGCATCGCGGCACGCCGTGGCAGACGATTTATTTCAAACCGGAGGCAGCGCCGCTGCAAGGCGTGGGCGGCTGGTTGAATCTTGCGCAGGACTACGCCACGAACATCATGAACGGGAGACCGTTTGCCTCGTCCCGCAGCCATCCCACGAACGACTGGCTGCTGGCCGACATTTTCACCACCGCACTGGACGAGCGCACGACACGCGGGCTGGTCTCCATGAACCAGACCAATTTGGAAACGTGGTCGGCGGCTCTGAGCGGGATTCTGGTTTTGTCGAACAGTTTTGACGAGCCGCAGCTTCCGGATCGGGACTACCCGATCAATCTTCCTTACGACAACTGGTTCATCGCGCCATCGGGCGGGTTGAATAACGGCTTCTTCCAGATTTGGACGAACATCTATCGCTACCAACTGGCCAAAGGCTCGCCCATCGGGAGCGTGGGTGAGCTGTTGCAGAACGTGCCGGAGCTGACCATCAACTCGCCGTTCCTCAACACCAGTTCGCTGGAGCATCGTGAACGCTCGATTGATGATTTCGCCTACGAGCAGATTCCGCAGCAGATTCTGTCCTTGCTGCGCGTGGGGCAGTCGCGCTTCGTGGTCTATGCCTACGGGCAGGCGCTCAAGCCGGAGAGCATTGACCCGGCCTCGGGCGCGGTGCGGAATTATCAAGTGACCGCCGAGTTCGCCACGCGCACGGTGCTGCGTGTGGAGGGCGACCCGAGCCGCCGCGTGCGTGTGGTGGTGGAGAGCTTTAACATTCTGCCGCCGGACTAGGGCTGGAATTAAACCGCTAATAAACGCTGATGCACGCTCATCAAGAAAACTCATCGCCGCACTGGAGCGCGGGCGTCTCGCCCGCCGAGGTGACGTGCGGCGAGGTCGGGCGGGCGGGACGCCCGCGCTCCATCAATCTCCGTTTCAGCGAAGTGCAAATCTGTGATTAACTGTCGTATGCGCCTGAACACTCGAACGTCCCTTGGACTGCTCATCGCCCTGGCGATGGCGGTGGCGCTGGTCTGGAAATTTCACCGCGCCCCGCACGCCGATGGCCCCGCGACCGGCGGCACGCCCGCGCCCGCGCCGCTCACTTTGCGCGTCACGAACTTTGTTCCGCCGCAGGCCGTGGCGCTGGTCGCGCCTGCGCCGGTCATCCCGAACACGCCCTTCACGGTCATTGCCACGAATTTTCCGAACGCACCCTTCACGAACGTCTTCGCGCATCGCCTGACGAACAGCGCGCTGCCGTTCGAGGAATTGCTGCGCAGCGATTTCTCGGTCCTGCTCCGCAACGCGCTGCTCGACACGCGGCTCGGCGCACCTGCCATTCCAGAGCACTTGCGCGCGGCGGGCGATCCGGGCGCCTACATTGTGCAGGCGCGCGGGGTGATCACGGATGAGTTCCGCGCCGCGTTGAAGCGCGCGGGCGCGGAGGTCGTTTCCTACGTGCCGAATAACGCGCTGCTCGTGCGCGCCACGGCGGGCGCGGCGCAGGTCTTGCGCGGCTCGCCGCTCGCGCAGGCGGTGCTGCCTTTCGAGCCATATTACAAACTCGACGCGCGTCTGCTCGCGCTGGCAGTGAACCACGAGCTGTCGCCGCACGGGCTGGTGAATGTGGTCACGTTCCCGAACGAGACGGCGCGCGCACGGGCGGCGCTGGAAAAAATTGGCGCGGAAATCGTCGCGGCACCGGAGCCGACAATTTTTGGCGACGTGCTGATCGTGAAAGCCGGCGCAGATCGGCTGGCGGACGTGGCGCAAATTTCCGAAGTGCAGATGGTGGGGGTGAATTACGAGAAGCGCGTCGGCAATGATCTGGCGCGCGTGATCGTCCGCGTCTCCACGAACATTCCGCTGACCACGAACGTGCCCATCGTGCGTCCGCCGCAGAGCCATTACCGCAGCTTGGCGGGAACATTTCTGACGGGGCAGGGCGTGCTCGTGGGTGTGAACGATTCGGGCGCGGACCTCGGCCATCCTGATTTGACGAACCGGGTCACAGGACTTTCGCCGGACTTCGAGGGCCACGGCACACACGTCATCGGCACCCTGCTCGGTGATGGCACGGCATCGCCGCTCATCGGTAAGGCGGCGCGCGGCTCGCTGACTAACGCCGTGTTTTCCGGCATGGCTCCGGCCGCGCAGGGCTTCATGCAGGACTTTCGGACGCAGGACACGGTTCTCCAGCGTAACACCGCGCTGAAAGAAATTCTCATCTCGAACAACAGTTGGGGCCGTCCGGGGGACAATGATTACGACATCTATGCGGCGAACTTTGACGCGGCCGTGCGCGACTCGCTGCCGGGCGTGCTGGGCGAGCAGGAAGTGATGTATGTCTTCGCGGCCGGCAATGAAGGCGGCGGCGGCGCGAACGGGTTGAACGGCCTGCCCGGCAGCATCACCTCGCCGTCCACGGCCAAGAACGTCATCACCGTGGGCGCCACGGATTTGCCGCGCTTCATTACCAACGCCGTGCGCCGCGCCTGCCAGACGGTGACGAACAACCTGACCAACATAGTCATCGTCTGCGAGACGAACTTTCCGTGGTATGGCATGACCGACACGAACAACCAGGTCTCGCCTTACTCGTCGCGCGGCAATGTGGGCATCGGGACGGAAGGTTTGTATGGCCGCTTCAAGCCCGACGTCGTCGCGCCCGGTTCCATGCTCGTCTCGGCGCGCAGCTCGGACTACGTGGAACCGGACGGCATCACGAACACCTACCCCTACGTCTTCAACGGCCTGACCATTGGCTTCAACCGCACGAATCTTTTCGCCATCAACGTGCCGCGCAACGCCATCAGCGTCACGATTCTCACGGTCACGAACGCCGCCTCGCCCACGAATCTCGCGCTGACGGTCAGCGCGTATTACGATCCCACCGTGCGCATCACGGGCACGAATGGCGTGATCTTGAACGGCTCGTCGTCCCCCGCGCTTATTCCCGGCACGCTCTATTACACCGTCGCGAACCAGGTGCATTCCAACGGCGCGAGCTATGATCTCGTGCTCCTGCTCACGACCACGAATGACGTGGGCGATTACTTCACCGTGCTCAAGCAGCTCAACGAACCGCTCAAGCCCTACTACCGCTACGAGGCCGGCACCAGCATGGCCGCGCCCGTCGTCTCCGGGATGCTCGCGCTGGTGCAGGAGTTTTTCACCAACCAGTTTCCGGCGCAGCAGCGGCCCAGTCCCGCGCTGCTCAAGGCGCTGCTCATCAATGGCGCGCGCTCGCTCAGCGCGAATTACAATCTCCACACCGCCGCGCCCATCAACCATCAGGGCTGGGGCCTGGTGAACATGAGCAACACCATTCCCGCGGGCCTCGCCGCCGGCTCGAACGGCCCGCTGCGTTTCTACGACCAGCGGACCACCAACGCGCTGGCCACGGGCGATTCCGAGACCTACACCGTGACCGTGCCGAACGCCGCCAAGTCCGCTCCCCTCCGCATCACCCTGGTCTGGACCGATCCGCCGGGCAATCCGCTCACCGGCATCAAGCTGGTCAATGACTTGAACCTGACCGTGCTGGCCGACACCACGAACCGGCTCGCCACGAACCTGACCACGAGCAATTCGCTCTACTGGGTGGGCAACAATTTCCCGCCCGGCAGCGACTTCACCGATCCGTTGATCGCGGCGACCACCGACACGAACCGCACGGCGGTCTCGAACTTTGCCGCCGTGGCCGAGTCCGTGCGCGACGTCGTCAACAACGTCGAGAACGTCTTCATCAGTCCGCCGCTCGCCAGCACTTACACCATCGTGGTGAAGGGTCATCGCGTGAACGTGAACGCGGTCAACAGCAACCGGGAGAAGCATGTGCAGGATTACGCCCTCGTCGTCTCCAGCGGCAACGTGGCCTCGAACGCGAATCTCAATCTCGCCCTGACGCCGCCCGCCCCGGCCTATGATCCGGCCGCCCGGCTGACCGTCATGCAACCGGTCATCAACTCCAACAACCCCGTCCAGACGGCGCGCGCCTCGTTGCTCAACCAGCGGGTGGGCGCGAACAACCCGCTCATCGTCAGCACCAACGGCGCGACGAACCAATGGTGCTTCTTCACCTTCAAGAACGTGGACGATTCGACCTTCACGAATGTCGTCATCCTGACCTTCCTCGCCCCGGAACTGTCGCTGCCGCGCAACCGTGAGGCGGACATTGACCTGTATGTGATCCGTGGGGGGGTCTTGCCCAATGCGTTCGATCTGACCAACCTGAATGAGAATGTGATCAGCGCGTGCGTTCGCTCCGTGGGACGCGGCGGCACCGAGTTTGTCTATTTCACCAACGCGCAGGCGGGCGAGGTTTTCTACATCGGCGTGAAGTCGGAGGACCAGCAGGCGGCGAACTTCTCCATCTACGCCGAGTCGCGCAACGGGCCGTTCAGCACGCGCGGCAGCAACGGCATCGTGGCCAGTTGGTTTGGGCCGCAGGCCATTCCCGACGGCACACCGGACACGCCCGGCGGCACGACCAACCCCATCGTGATCATCGTGGACCCGCGCGATTCCCAACTCAGCATCTCGCGCGTCTATGTCACGAACGCCACCTACCACGAGGAGGCCGGCGATCTCATCGGCGTTCTCAACAAACTTCAAACTGGCGGTGGCGATGGCGTCACTGGCACCGGCGGTCCCAAGTACACCACGCTCTTCGACCACCGCACTTGGTATGACTGGGAGAATCCCCTGCCTCCGTTTGGCGTGGTTTATGACGACACGGACTTGGGTGACTTGGGCGATGAACTTTCGACACCGCCCGTGCGCGTGCCGGATGGGCCGGGGCGGCTGATTGATTTCATCGGTGAGCAGGCCGGGCCGGTCTGGGATTTCACGGTGGTGGACAATGCGCTGTTCCACACCGGATTCGTGCAGGAAGTCACGCTCGTCATCGAGCCGTCGAGCACGAATAATGATCCGAACGTCGTCATTGACCGGAGAATTTGCGTGCCGCCGGGCGGCTGGCGTTACGAGGCGGTGAACATTGATTCCACCATCTTCAACATGGAAATCTGCCTCTCGCAGTTCGAGAGCGCGCCGCTCGCGCTGCCCATTGCCATCTACGTGCGGCAGGGGAATCTGCCGGACTTCGGCAGCTTCGATCATCTGTTCAGCACGGGCGATCCGAGCAAGTGTTTCAACATCAGCCTCGCGGACAATCCGCCGCTCACGCCGGGCCGCTGGTACATCGGCTACTACAATTCGAACGCGAACGAGCAGTGCTTCCGCGAGCGCGTGACGCTCTCGCGCCGGGCGATTCCCGCGCCCTATTCCACCTTCTACTCGACAAACATGCCGATGACGCTGCTCGACGACGCGACGACGAACTCGACCATCTTCATCTCGCAGACGGGGCGGATCGCGGACTTGCGCGTGGGCTTGCGCGTGGCGCATGAGCGCGCGGCGGACCTGGCGTTCCATCTCCGCAGCCCGAATGGCACGCGGGTGCTGCTCTTTGAGAATCGCGGGCGCACGAATGCGGCGGGGATTGGCGGCAGCGCCTCGAATGTGTTCGAAGTGGTCGGGCGCACCTTGATCAATAGTGGATTTGATGATGCCGAGGGCAGCGGGGGCGGAACCCGAACTGGACCCAACATTACTTACAATTTGGGCGAGTTCGTCTCGGGCTGGCGGGTGGACGCCGAGAACATTGAGGTCGTTCACGACACGTACGGAATGCTCACCAACCGTTCCCACACCGGAACCAACGCCATAGATTTGAACGGACTCACCGGGCCGGGAGCTATTTCCACAAACGTCGTCACCGTCTCGAACCAGACTTATCGTTTGAGTTTTGCCTTCTGCAAAAACCCGGGTGGCGGGGCGCAAGAGGCGGCGGTACAAATCCAGTCGGCGGACTTTTTTAATTTCAGCTACGCGCTGGTCAACGACTACACCAACCCGAACTGGCAGACGACCTCGGTGGTTTTCCGGGCCAGTTCGACGAACACGAGAATTGGCTTTCGGCAGATACCGCCCGGCGGCGTGGCCGGCATGTTCATCGACAGCGTGCGACTGGAAGAATACACACTCACCACAAATCTTTTTCTCTACACCACCTTCACCGAGAACACGAACCTCACGACCACGCCGATCAAGTTCGGCCTGTCGCCGTTCACGAACAGCTTCAATCCAAGTTTTGCCCCGCCGCTGGATGACGGCTTCGAGTTCCTCTCGACCTACGTCCAGGTCAACAACATCGCCATCCCCGCTGGCACGCTGCTCTTGAACACGGACATCTCCGGCTGGCATGTGGACGAGGACGACGTGGATGTGTTGAACAGCAATGACGGCTTCGGCCCGGCGCACACCGGCACGCACTTCCTCGACTTGAATGGTCTCGAGCCGGGGACAATCTCCACCAATGTCCCCACCGAGATTGGCTCGGACTACGAGTTGCGTTTCGCCTTCCGCCGCAACACCCATCCCACCGCGCCGCCGCCGGTGGCGGACGTGCGCGTCATCGGTGCGTCGTCATCGCTGCTCACGAACCTGGTCGTGAACCCGTTGGTCACGAATATCTGGTTCACGACCTCGATGGTTTTCCGCGCGAATAGCGTCAAAAGCCGGGTGGAGGCACGCGGCCTTTCACCCTTGAGCGACAGTGGGGTTTTCGTGGACTCCTTCGTGATGCAAAAGTTGAACCTTGATCCCGCGCTTCAGGCGTACTTCCTGCCGGAGGAACCGCTCACGCCGATCTTCGGGCAAAACTCTTTTGGACTCTGGACGCTGGAGGCGTGGGACAGCCGCTTGGGGCCGAACTCCGGCTCGCTCTCGAACGTGCTCGTGAGCTGGAAGCTGGAAATTTCCTACCCCGGCTTCAACCCGCCGTTCATCCTGATCACCAATCCGATCAGCCAGACGGTGACTTCCAGCGTGGCGGGAGATGGCACGGTCTATTTCGCCGTGGACCTGCCGTGCTTCTCCGGCATCGTCACGAACACGCTGCAAAACATCACGGGCGCGGGCGGGCTGGACCTGACCTTCAACCAGTTCACGCTGCCGACCAACGGCCCCACGGACGAAGTCCTGCTCACCGGGGTGACCGGGACACGGAGCAACGAACTGACCATCGGCTCGCCGCCGCTCATCTCGCTCACGCGTTACTACCTGGCGGTGCGCAACTCCAACCCGGCGAGTCCCTCGAACCAGTTCGTCCTGCGCGTGGATTTCGCGTGCGCCCAGACCAACACCTTCCCGTTCCTCACCACGAACAGTTACTGCACGAACATCGCTGCGCGGGGCGATCATATCTATCGTTACGAAATGCCGGCCAACGTGCTCGGGGTACGCTTCGAGACCTTCGGGGCCGACGGCAATGTGAACATGGCGGTGCAGGCGAACGGTGTCCCCTCGGGCGGTTCAGGTGTGACCAGCACGCAGCCCGGCCTGGCCAATGAAGCGGTGGTGGTGATGACCAATTTGCCCCCGATGCCGGTGGAGGCCACCACCTGGTACATCGCCATCCGCAACCAGGATGCGACGAACGTGAGCTACTGCCTGAAGATCACCGAGATTTATGACATCCCACGTCTCACGTTGAATGTCGCGAGCAACCAGATCATCCAGCCCAACAGCATCAACTATTACGTGGTGGATGTGGACGGGGATTATTGCGGATTGAATTTCACGGCCACCGGGATGACTAACACGCTGCTGCTCTACATCCGACGCGGGGACCTGCCGAAGGCCATTCCCGGCGGCGGGGATCTCTTCGCGCCCGCGCCGCCTGGGTATGGACCTCTGACGAACGCCCTGCGTGGTGACTGGTATCTCGCCGTGGTGAACACAAACGCGGTCTTGCAAAACTACGCGGTCCTGGCGTTCACCAACAGAGGACCGTGCTTCGTCTCGCCGGTGGGTCCGGCCATTCAAACCAGCCGCGCCAGCTACTCGGCCTCGGGCTTCAAACTCAAGTGGAGCGCCGGCACCAGTGAGCACTATCAGGTGCAATACACCGACTCGCTCGCGCCAGTGAGCTGGCAGACCATCACCAACGTCATCACCTCGGGCGACGGGAACTTCGAGTTCACCGACCCCGCTGCCACGACGAACGCCCAGCGCTTCTACCGCCTCCGGCGCGTGCCGTGAGTTTGCGGCGCGCGGGTTTCGTCCGACGTGCCGGAGCGCGGCCTTCAGGCCGCTTCCCGGCCCGCTGACGGAAATGAGGAACCAGGCCCGGTGGCCGAAAGTCATTTCGTGATGCGGCTGGTCCGGTCGCGCGCGCGTTTCCCCTCACCCGGGCCCTCTCCCCAGAGGAGAGGGAGAACGGCATTCAGGCTTCGCCACTGCTTACGCGTTCGTCGTCACCCGACGCGGGCTGACTTTCTCCCTCTCCCCGAGGGAGAGGGCCGGGGTGAGGGGACGCGGCGTTCCATCGGCGAGACGAAATCTGTTTTTTGGTATCGCTCCCGGTTCGGCCCGCTGGAATTTCTCACGGTGCAGCGGCCCGAAGGCCGCGTTCCATCACGTTGCTCCGCCGTGCTGCTCCATCGCGCGACAACTCAGCCCGAACACCGAAGTCGGAACGGGTGGAACGGGCTACCAGCCCGTCCCGCCCGGCTACCAGCCGGGCGGAAGGGTGGGAGCGTGGATTGGAAATGGGCGCAACAAAACTTTCCTTCGTCCTCCTCCGTTCCGCGCGGCTGGTAGCCGCGCGGCACAGGCAGGTTGCCTGTGCTACCCCGGCGGCTACGCCGCCCCGACTTCGGAGTTCGGAATCAATGGCGATCCAGCACGCGGGGGCGGCTGGCCTGACCAAACTTGTCCACGGCGCGCACCGATACCGCATCGGGCGGCGTGGAGTATTCGCGGGAGAAATGTTGGCCCGACAAAATTTCCATCTGCCACGCGGGACCACGTTTGGTTTGGAGAATCCAAAAGCGCGGCGTCTCGCCAGCGGGCGCGGACCATTGGAAGCGCACCGCCTCGCCACGACTCACCGCCGCGACGACGGGCTGGCCGGGCGTGTTGCCGGTCCGTGCGGAGGGCGTGAGCGCGAGCTGTTGGTATTCCTCGCGCGCGAGATGCGTGGCCACGCCGCCTTTGTTTTTCATAAGCGCCCCCATGTTCCAATGGACGTGCCCGGCGATGCCGCTCTGCTGGCGCGTGAGGTGGATCTGCCGGACGATTTCCCCGGCGGGCCAGCCTTTGTTCCCGGCGTCGGTCGTCTGGTAATTCGTCGCCGAACCGATGGCGGTGGTGTTGAGTCCGGCGACGATTTGCTTCTGCCGGGGATTGTTCTCCGTCCACCATTTCAACAGCACGGGGAAACTTTGTGCGGGCGGATCAATGCGCCAGTAAAGCTGCGGCACGAGGTAGTCGAGCCAGCCGTTCGCCAGCCACGCGCGCGGGTCGGCGTAGATGGAGGCGTATTGATCAAAGCCCTTGATCGTGGCGGGGAAGCCGGGGCGGTAAATGCCGAAGGGACTGATGCCGACCTCGACCCACGGCTTCAGGGATTTCACGTCGCGATACAGGCGTGCTATGAAACGGTTCACGTTGTCGCGCCGCCAGTCGCCGCGCTCGAGTTTGCCGCCGGTCTTCTGGTAGGCGCTGAAGCTGGCGTCGTCGGGGAAGGCGATCTTGCCGAGCAAATTGGTCTCCACGTAGGGATAAAAATAATCATCAATGTGAATGCCATCGAGGTCGTAGCGCTGCACCACGTCGAGGATGACGCGGGCCGAGTGGTCGTGAACTTCTTGCAGTCCGGGATCAAGCCAGAGGTGCGAGCCGTAGGTTTTCACCAGCTCCGGGCGCGTGCGGCTGATGTGATTGCTGGCGTAGGAATTCTTCTGGCCCGTGGAATGGCGGGCGCGAAAGGGATTGAACCAAGCGTGCAGTTCCAGCCCGCGCTGATGCGCCTCGCGCACGGCAAACTCCAGCGGGTCCCAGAACGGACTCGGCGCCTGGCCCTGCGTGCCGGTGAGATACTCCGACCACGGCTCGAGCTTCGAGGCATAGAGCGCGTCGCAGGCGGGGCGCACCTGGAGGATGACGACGTTAAGTTTGAGCGCGGCGCATTTGTCGAGCAGGGCGCGCAACTCCGACTGTTGCTGCGCGGTGCTGAGATTTTTCTGGGAAGGCCAGTCAATGTTGTTGACCGACGCGACCCACGCGCCGCGGAACTCGCGCGCGACCGGCGGCGGCTCGGCGGCGGACGGCGTGTAAGTGGTGGCCGCCCGCGCACAGGCGAGCGTCAGCAAGGCGAGCAGAGCGGGGCGTAGCACGCGCGGATTGACGAAGAAACGGCGGACGTCTTCAAGGGTGGATTTCCTGTGGAGGGTCGGGGCGGGCTTCTCCGCATTTCTGAAACACCTGTTCACGCAAGCCCTCGGCGGCCCCGGGTGCCCGAAAGTTTTCAACCTCTTCCTTCACGCAAATCTTTTCCCCCCGCCCGCGAATTTAACTTGCAGCCCGGCGTGGGGCGGAGGAAGAAAGCTCATGGCGATGAATCTCCAAGCGCTTCCGAAAGTCCTGCTCCACGAACATCTCGACGGCGGCCTGCGCCCCCAGACGGTCCTTGATCTGGCGGAGGCCGGGAACTACGCCGGACTCCCCACCAGCGACGCGCAGGAACTTGCCGCCTGGTTTTTCCGGGGCGCGAATCGCGGCTCGCTCCCGCTCTACCTCGAAGGCTTCCAGCACACCATCGGCGTGATGCAGACGCGCGCCGCCCTGGAGCGCGTGGCCTTCGAGTTCATCGAGGACATGTTTCACGACGGCGTGGTCTATGCCGAGGTGCGCTTCGCGCCGTGCTTTCACCGCGAGCGCGGGTTGACGGATGAAGCCATCGTCGGCGCAGTGCTCGACGGTCTGCGGCGCGGGCAGGAAAAGTATGGCGTGAAGTGGGGACTCATCATCTGCGCCATGCGCGACCGCACGGACTCGCTGGAGGCGGCGGAACTCGCGATCAATTTCCGGGGCAACGGCGTGGTCGGTTTCGATCTCGCGGGCGAGGAGGCCGGGCATCCACCGAAGAAACACGCCGAGGCCTTCGCGGCCATTCAGCGCGCCAATTTTTATTCCACGCTCCACGCGGGCGAAGCCTTCGGCGTGGCGAGCATCTGGCAGGCGCTGCAATTCTGCGGCGCGCACCGGCTCGGCCACGCCACGCGGCTCACCGATGACATGACCATTCTCGACGGCAAAATCTTGAAGCTCGGCACGCTGGCGCAATTCGTCCTCGACCGGCGCATTCCACTGGAGATGTGCGTGTCGAGCAACGTCCACACCGGCTCGGTGCGCTCGCTGGCCGAGCATCCGTTCAAGATGTATTTCGACCGCGGCTTCCGCGTCACGCTCAACACCGACGACCGTCTGATGAGCGACACGACCATGACCAAGGAATTCGCCATCGCCGTCGAGGAGTTCGGCTTCACGCTCGCGAACCTGGAGAAGGTCACGCTCAATGCCATCAAGAGCGCCTTCCTGCCCTTCGATGACCGGCTGCGTCTGATTTACGACGTCATCAAGCCCGGCTACGCCAAGGCGCGGGGTGGGAATTCTTAATGACCAATGACGAATGAATGACCAAGGCCATTTCCAAAAGTAAGCACGACCATGCCTGAGTTGCCTTGAGATTTCAGACTTCGGATTTCCTTCATCATTAGACCTTCGTCATTCGTCATTCCCCGTCTTGCTCTGCCACTACTCCAACGCTTAAACCATGCCCCGATGATCGTTGGACAAAAAGTGGTGTGCGTGGACGACAAATTCCCGCCGGAGGTCGCGCAGTTCTATCAGGCGCTGCCGAAGAAGGATCAGATTTACGTGATTCGCGAGGTGAAGATCGGCGTGAACTGGAAGGCCGAGGCCGGCGAAGTCTGCCTCTACCTCATCGGCCTCGTGAACCCGCGCAGCGACAAGCCGCCGTTCCCCGAGCGCGGCTTCAATGCCGAGCGCTTCCGGCCCCTCGAAGAAATGCGCGCCCGCGCCACGCAGACCGAGAGCGAGACGAAGGGCGACTTCGTGAAGGCGTGACCGCGGGCCGTGGGCGCTTAGAGCCGGTCTAAAAATGTGGCGGCAGGCATCCTGCCTGCCAGTGAGGGTCGGCTTCCAGCCGCCCGGAAAAAGCTCGGCCGGGAGCGTCCGCCCAAAAAATCAGCACGTCTGTTCCGTGCGTGGGGTGCTTCCGCCGGGCTGGAAGCCACGGCTCACCGTCAACCAGGATGGCCGACGCCACCTTTTCAGACAGGCGCTTAAACTTTTCTTTTTTCACCGGTCGCCCCGTGGCATTCTGCCGCCATGTTCCTCGCCGGCCATGACTGCACGCGACGCGACTTTCTCGCGCGGGCCGGCGCGGGTTTTGGCGGGCTGGCCTTCGGCGCGCTCTCGATGCTTGACGCGCGAGGGGCGGCCAAGGTGCGGCAGATGGATCCGCTCAATCCCTTCGCGCCGCGTCAGCCCGATTTCAAACCCACCGCGAAGTCCGTCATCTTCCTCTTCATGGTCGGCGGGCCGTCGCAGATTGATACGTTCGACTACAAACCCGAGTTGCAGAAGCTGAACGGCCAGCCCGTGCCGGACTCGATCAAGAAAGCGGTGCTCGCGACGCGGCACGCGAATGTTTTCCATGGCTGCAAGGAGGAGCTGCTCGCGAGTCCTTACAAATTCAAACAGCACGGCCAGACGGGGCTGTGGGTGAGCGAACTGTATCCGAAAGTCGCCGAGCATGTGGACGAACTCTGCTTCATCCACTCGCTGCAGGCCGAGTCGAACAATCACGCGCCCGCCAGCTATCAGCTTCACACCGGCGACATCCGCCCCGGCAAGGCCAGCCTCGGCTCGTGGGTCACGTATGGACTCGGCACGCAGAATCAGGATTTGCCGGGCTATGTGATGCTGTTCGATGCCGGACCGCTCGGCGGCGCAGCGAACTACGCGAACGGATTTCTCCCGGCGGCGTTTCAACCTACGCGCCTGCGCGACAAGGGAACGCCGGTGCTCGACCTGTTGCCGCCGGATGAATTCGCGCCGGGACAGCGCGCGTCGCTCGACTTGATCAAGAAGTTGAATCTCAAGCACCGCGAGTCGCGGGCTGGATTGACGGAGTTGGATGCGCGCATTGCCAGCTACGAACTTTCCTACCGGATGCAGTCTGCGGCGCTCGACGTGGGGGACTTTGAAAAAGAATCACCCGCGATGCGCGCCAGCTACGGTTTCGAGCACAAGGATAAGCGCACGCAAAGTTTCGGACGGAAATGCCTGCTCGCGCGCCGGCTCGTCGAGCGCGGCGTGCGCTTCGTGCAAGTCTATGACATGCCGGACAAGGACGGCTGGGACGCGCACGCCAAGCTCACGGACAATCATACCCCGCGCGCGCGCTGGACCGACGAGCCGGTCGCCGCGCTGCTCACGGATTTGAAACAACGCGGCCTGCTCGACGAGACGCTGGTCATCTGGGCCAGCGAGTTCGGCCGCACGCCGATGATGCAGGGCGACAACGGCCGCCAGCACAACGCCGCCGGGTTCACGGTCTGGATGGCGGGCGGCGGCGTGAAGCCCGGCGTCCGCATCGGCGCGACGGATGACATCGGCCTGATGGCCGTGAAAGACGCGCACCCGTTCAAGGATTTGCACGCCACGATTCTCCGCGCGATGGGCCTTGACAACGAGGAGCTTGGCTACGAAGTCAGCGGCCGCACCGAGCGCCTCACCGGCGTGGCGAACACGGCAAAGATTATTCCGGGCGTACTGGGCTGATGGAGCGCGGACCGCCGAGTCCGCGTGATCGTTGGAGCGCCGAGCATTGCTCGGCAGTGGAGCGAAATTCGTACCCTGGGCCGAGCGATGCTCGGCGCTCCACTCTTCCGGGCGGCCATTCAGCGAATTGATCTTGGACACGCGGACTCGGCGGTCCGCGCTCCGCATCCACCGGTTGTCAGGGCCGCCGCTTCTTGTTTCACTCCGCGCGTGTTCCGCCTTGCCCGACAACCCTGGTTGCGTGTCCTGCTCGCCTTGGCGTTCTGGACGCTCATCGGTCTCGCGTTCGCCGGGCAGTTGTATCTCTCCAAATCCAAGATGGGCGATCCCGTGTCGTGGTCGTTCGCGATGGGGCGCGCGCTCGGGGACTGGTATGTGTTCGCGGTGCTGTCCATTCCCGCGCTGTGGGTCGCGCGCCGCTTCTCGCTCGGCGACAAGCACTGGGCGTTGAACCTCGTCACGCACTTCGCGGCCAGCGCGCTGTTCTCCGTGGCGTGGATGGTGGTGCGTGGCGCGCTCGAAGTGTGGCTGACGCGCGGCAGCATGGGCGCGGTGACGTTCGCCGAAGCCTTCAATCAGGCGCTCGTCACGACCTTCTTCTACAACGTGCTCATCTACTGGGTCATCATCACGGTGGGTTACGCCTTCGACTACTACCGCAAGTTCAACGAGCGCGAAGTGCGCGCGGCGGAACTGGAGCAGCGACTCACAGCCGCGCGCTTGCAGGCGCTCCAGATGCAACTCAACCCGCACTTCCTTTTCAACACGTTGCACGCCATCTCGGCGCTCATGCACCAAGACGTGGAAGCCGCCGACCGGATGCTTGTGAAGCTCAGCGATTTGTTGCGTCGCGCCCTCGACATGACCGACACGCAGGAAGTCACGCTGCGCGAGGAACTGGAATTTCTGAAAAACTACGCCGCCATCGAAGAGACGCGCTTCGGCGACCGGCTGAAAATCGAGATGCACATTCCTGCCGACACGCGCGACGCGCTGGTGCCGAATCTCGTGCTGCAACCGCTGCTGGAGAACGCCATCCGTCACGGCATCGAGCCGCACGCGCGGGCCGGCCACATCGTCATCCGCGCGCGGCGCGAGAGGGAATCATTGCGGCTCGAAGTGCGCGACAACGGCGGCGGGCTGGGGCACGGCGAGATTGTCGAAGGCATCGGACTGTCGAATACTCGCGCACGATTGAAACAACTTTACGGCGCGCGCCAGACGTTTGAGTTGGCGAATGCCGAGGGCGGGGGCGTGGTTGTCTCCGTCACGTTTCCGTTTCACACCACCTAAGCACACCCATGAAAACCCGGACTATCGTGATTGATGACGAACCGCTCGCACGCGACCGGCTGCTCAAGCTGCTGCGCGCGGAGCCGGACATTGAAGTGATCGGCGAGGCGAAGAACGGGCGTGAGGCCGTGGAACTCATCCGGCAATTGAAGCCCGCGCTCGTCTTTCTCGACGTGCAGATGCCGGAGCTGGACGGCTTCGGCGTGCTCGCGGAACTGCGCGCGGAGGAGCGTCCCGCAGTGATCTTCGTGACGGCCTTCGACAAGTTTGCGCTCAAGGCGTTTGAAGTTCACGCGGTGGATTATCTGCTCAAGCCGTTCGACAAGGAGAGGTTTCAAACCGCGTTGAAACGCGCGCTGGATCAGCTCTCACGCGCGCAGCCGGAGACGATGCACGAGCAGCTTTCCGCGTTGCTGAACGAGTTGCGCCCCGCCGCGCCGCCGAGCGACCGCCTGGCGGTGAAGGGCGACGGGCGCGTGGTCTTCGTGAAGATGGCGGACATTGACTGGGTGGAGGCGGCCGACAATTACGTGAGCCTGCACGTCGGCAAAGACACGCATCTGCTGCGCGAGACGATGACGAATATCGAGCAGCGTCTGCCGCGCGAAAAATTTATCCGCATCAGCCGCTCGACCATCGTGAACATGGAACGGATCAAGGAGTTGCAACCGCTTTTCCACGGCGAATACGCGGTCATGTTGCGCGACGGCACGAGGCTGACGTTGAGCCGCAGCCACCGGGACAAGTTGCAGCAGCTAGGCGTGAGTTAGACGAAGCGAGTTATCAGTGAGTCAGTAATCAGTAATCAGTAGGGGCGGTGGCGGCACGTTTACGAACTGTTTCACCGATTGCTGACCACTGATTACTGACTCACTGATTACTCCCCACTTCCTCCAGCGCCTTCCGGCAATACCACTTCACCGCATCGCTCATCTGCGGCTGGAGCGTGTCGAGTTGCTCGCTGGTGAACCAGCCGATGTCGTGGTGCTCGGCGGCGGCGAGCGCGAGCGCCCCGAACTGGGGGCGCGCGAAGTAAATCATCCCGATGTGTTCGTGCACGTCGTTGATGCGGTGAATGTCGAGAAAGCGTGGGGCGATGAGCGCGCGCGTGCCCGGCTCGGTCGTGGGCGGGCGCTCGCCGATGAGTTCCACCTCGAAGCCGCTCTCCTCACGGGCTTCGCGCAGTGCGGCCTGCTCCGGCTCCTCGTCGAGTTCGACGTGCCCGCCGAGCGGCAGCCACTTGTCCAGCTTGCGATGGTGGATGAGCAGAATCTTGCGCTCGTGGACGACGAAGATGGCGACGGTTAGGTCAATGGCGTAGTGAATGTGCGGCATGAGTCAGGTTCCAAGTCGCGTGACGAAACACCAAAGGGCCTGCGGAATTCAAACACCAAAACGTCCGGCGGTGTTTTGTCCGCGTCTTGACCCGTGCGACGCTGAATTGTGACGTGACACTCCTTGCCTTCTGGCCAAAGGTTCGTTCGTTGAAACCCGAAGAAGTTTTTCCGCGACCGCAAGGCCGCGCACGAAATTATGGCTGATAACAACGGACGCAATTACGTCATCGGCGTCGATCTGGGCGGCACGAAGATTCTCGCCGGCGTGTTCGACCTCAAGCTGCAATCCCTTGGCACCTCCAAGTTCACCACCAAGCCGCAGCGCGGGCCGGAGGCGGTCATCGAGCGCATCGCCCGTTGCGTTCTTGACGTCATTGATGAGTGCGATCTCAGCATCAAGCAGGTGCGCGGCATGGGCATCGGGGCGCCGGGCGCGGTCGATCCCGAGCATGGTGAAGTGGTGTTCGCGCCGAACCTGGACTGGAAGGACGTGCCGCTGGTCAAGGAGCTGGAGAAGCGTCTCGACGTGCCCGTGTTTCTGGAGAACGACTGCAAGGCTTGCATGTTGGGCGTGTACGAGCAGGAGTTGAAATCCAAGGTGAAGCATGTGCTCGGGGTTTTCATCGGCACGGGCATCGGCGGCGGCCTCATCATCAACGGTGAACTTTACGCGGGCAGCAGCCACACGGCGGGGGAGATCGGGCACATGGTCATTGATGTGAACGGGCCGAAGTGCAGTTGCGGCAACAAGGGCTGCTTCGAAGTGTTCGCCAGCCGCCTCGCGATCTTTCGCGCCATTCAGGCGGCAATCAAGAGCGGCGAGAAGAGCGTGCTGACCGACATGCTGGGCGATGACTTGAAGGACTTGCGCAGCGGTGACATTCGCAAGGCCATCCGGCGCGGCGACAAGATGGTGGAGAAAATTGTCGAGGAAGCGGCGGAATACACCGGCATCGCCATCGCGAACCTGGTCAATATCCTGAACCCTGAGGTCGTCGTGCTCGGCGGCGGTGTGATCGAGGCGCTCGGCGATGAGATGATGCCGGCCATCGTGAAGAGCGCGAAGTCGCATGTGTTGTCGGGCACGTTTCGCAACGTGGACATCATCGCCTCCAAGCTGGGTGACAACGCAGGCATCACGGGTGCCGCGGCGCTGGCGCGGGAGAAGACGCGGTAGGCGGTTAACCAGTAATCAGTAATCAGTCACCGAGGGTGCTGTTGGAAGTGGTGAGCAAACCCAACCGGAGCGCGGAGTTCACGCCGCTGTACGTGCTTATTCTCGCGGGCGTCGGAAATTCCAAAACTCTCTATTCACCGAGCGTTGAAGCGGCCTGAAGGCCGCGCTCCTGTCCTTTCATTTCCATCGCACAAGCACGTCAGTCACCGAGGCTTGGCTGACTGACTTACTGATTACTGTCTCACTGTTCACTCTCCTCACTTCCACGGATTCTGCGCCAGCTCCACCACGGGGAAGCGGCGCACACGCGATGTCTTCTTGCGCTGCACTTTCGAGGTGGCGTCGGAAAGGGCGATGAATTCCAACTGGCTGCGTGACGGCTTCTCGCCCTTGGCCGGCTCGGCGCGCAGGTACGAGCCGTCGGGTTGCAGCAGCCACGCCTTCACGTTGTCCGCAAGCAGGATGGGAAAAATTTCGTTACAGATGCGTTTGCGCAACGCGGGTTCCTCGATGGGAAAGGCGATTTCGAGACGGCGGAAAAAATTCCGCGGCATCCAGTCGGCGCTCATGACGAAGATTTGTGACTGGCCACCATTTTCAAAATAGACGACGCGACTGTGTTCGAGGAACCGATCAATGATGCTCCGCACGCGGATATTCTCACTCAACCCTTTCACCCCAGGCTTCAGGCAGCAGATGCCGCGGATGATCAGGTCAATATCCACTCCGGCCTGCGACGCGCGGTAGAGCGCCTGGATGGTCTGGGGATCGACGAGCGAATTCAGCTTCAGAATGATGCGCGCGGGCTGCTTCTTTTTTGCAAACTCGGTTTCGCGATCCACCAGGGCAATCATCCGTTCGTGCAGTTCGAACGGCGCGACGAGGAACTTTCGCATCCCCTGGAACTGGCAGATGCCGGTGAGCAGGTTGAACAGGTTCGTGGCGTCCTCACCAAAGTCGGGCCGGCAGGTGAAGAAGCTCATGTCGGTGTAGAGCTTCGCCGTGGTGGGATTGTAATTGCCGGTGCTGATGTGGACGTAACGGCGGATGCCTTCGCTTTCGTTGCGGACCACGAGAGACATTTTCCCGTGAATCTTGTAGCCGACCAGCCCGTACACGACATGCACCCCGGCTTCTTCAAGCTGACGTGACCATTGGATGTTGCTGGCTTCATCGAAACGGGCGCGCAGTTCGACAACCGCCGTGACCTGCTTGCCATTCTTCACCGCGTTCATCAGCGCGCCGATGATGCGCGGGTCGCCGCCGGTGCGGTAAAGCGTCTGCTTGATCGCGAGCACCTTGGGATCCACCGCGGCCAATTCGAGAAACTCCACGACACTATTGAATGAGTCGTACGGGTGATGCAGCAGAATGTCCCGCTCGGCGATGGCGGCGAACAGGTCGCGCTGCCCCTTGAACGGTGCCACCACGGGCGCGATGAACGGCGGGTCGCGCAACTCCGGCGAGTGGTCGCCGTGATAGATGGACATCAGCCGCGTGGGATTGAGCGGCCCGTCGATCACGTACACGTCCTCGTCGTCCAGGCGCAGCGTGCCGAGCAGCGCCTTGCGAATTTCCGGAGGGCAGTTGTGTTCCACTTCGAGCCGCACGGCGTCGCCCTTGCGGCGGTTGTGCAGTTCGTTCTCCACGGCCTTGAGCAGGTTCTCGATGTCCTCCTCGTCAATGTAGAGTTCGCTGTTGCGGGTCACGCGGAAATGGCAGTAGCCGAGAATTTTCGTGCCGGTGAAGAGGTCGCCGAGAAAGTGTCCGATGATCTCGCCCATGAACACGAAGTCCGCGCGCTCCTGCTGGCGCGGGAGGCGCACAAGCCGCGGCAGCACGCGCGGCACCTGCACCACGGCGAGATGTTGGAGCGCCTGCCCGTGCTGCGTCATCTCCAACTGCACAACCATGTTCAGCGACTTGTTGAGCAGTTGCGGAAAAGGATGCGCGGGATCAATGGCCAGCGGCGTGAGCACGGGCCGCACTTGCGCGAGGTAATATTCTTTTAGCCACGCGAGGTCCTGCTCGCTGAGTTCGTCCACGTCGAGGAACCGGATGCCGCTCTGCGCGAGTTCCGGCACGAGCTGTTGGCGCCAGCAGACGTACTGCTCGTCCACCAGTTCGTGGACGCGCTTCTGGATGGCCTGAAACCGTTCCGTGGCGGTCAGTCCGTCCACGCTCTGGCCCACCACCTCGCTTTCGATCTGCTGCTTGATGGCGGCGACGCGGACCTCGAAGAACTCGTCGAGATTGGAACTGAAGATGGAAAAAAACTTCACCCGTTCCAGCAGCGGCACGCGCGGATCGCGCGCCTCGGCGAGGACGCGGCGGTTGAACTCCAGCCAGCTCAACTCGCGATTCAGGAAGTGCGCGGGATTCGGTGAACTCATGCGCTAATACTGTCCCCGAAAGTGGGGGCAGCGGGAAGGGATACCTCGTTACAAAGCGGTGAAAAGAAAAAGCCCAGGCGTGTGCCGGGGAGCGCGGGCTTCAGCCCGCTTCAACATCCGCCTTGTCGAGACGCAGGAATGGTTCAGCCCGCTTTCGACCGTGCGTTGAAGCGGCGTGAACGCCGCGCTCCTCCAGTCAAAGGGTGCGTCGTCCGCTTCGACTACTTCATCCGGTCGAAGGTCTTCTGGAGAATCTGCCACGGCTCCTGGCCTTTGACCTTCTCCTGCATGGACGAAACGATCTTCGCCTCGTTCGCATTCTTGGTCGGCTTGTTGACCTGGTAGAAGATGCCGAACTTTCCAGGGAACGGCTCGCCGGCGATCTTGTAGGCCGCGACTTCGTCGGTCTTGTCGTGATCTTCGGGAATGAGATTGAACTGCCCGCCCTTGCGCGGGGTGGCGGCGTCGAATGCGCCGGGGAAAAACTCGATGCACTCGCTCAGGCACTCGATGAAGCTGAAACCGTCGTGGTCCATCGCCGCTTCCATCATCTGGAGAACGTGGTTCGGATTCGTGGCCGTGGTGCGCGCCACGAAGGTCGCCCCGGCGCTGATGGCCTGGCGCATGGGATTGATCGGCTGGTCCACCGCGCCCCAGGTGTCGGTCTTCGACTTGAAGCCGAGCGGCGACGTGGGCGAGGTCTGCTTCTTCGTCAGGCCATAGACGAAGTTGTCCATCACGCAGTAAGTCATCTTGATGTTCTTGCGCGCGGTGTGGTTGAAGTGATTGCCGCCGATGGAGAAGGCGTCGCCATCACCGCCGAAGACGAACACATGCAGGTCGGGCCGCGTGAGCGACACGCCGCTGGCGAAGGGCAGGGCGCGTCCGTGAATGTAGTGCGCGCCGTGCGCCTGCACGAAGTAGGGAAAGCGGCTGGAGCAGCCGATGCCCGCCACCGTCGTGATCTTCTCGTGATGAATCTTCCGCTTCTCAATCAGCTTGAAGTAGAGCGCGAGCACGGAGAAGTCGCCGCAGCCGGGGCACCACGTCGGATGGTCGGCGGCGGTTTCCTTTTTCGTGAGACCCTTGCGGTCGGCGTCCGCGATCAGCGGGATGGGCGTGACGGGAAAGTTTCCCGTGCGGGCCAGCGGTTCAAATGGAATGGCGAGTGTGCTCATGGTGTCAGGGTTAAATTATTTGGAAATGGGCTTGTCGTGCAGGACGTAGGCGATGCTCATGCGCGATGGGTCGGTGTGCAAAGCCGCGTCGGCGAGCAGTTCTTTGTAACGCGCTACCGCCTCGTCCAGTGTCGGATAAACCTCGTCATGCCCGACGAACGGCGGCGTGTCGGGAAGATTTTCCGAAACGCCCGTGCTGCGTTTGGGATCGTATTCGATGACAAAATTGCGCCCGTTCAATGTCACCCACAAAAAGCAAACACCTGACGGCAGAGGATCGAATTCAATCTCCGCAGCCGGATACGTATGCACCACGTCCGAGATCAAGTCTTGTAGTTGTCGGGGTGCGCTCATCGTTTACCAGCTTTGCTGAGGGTGTGGGTGTCGGACGGCACATGCCAGATGTCTATGCCACCGTTGGGATGGCAGTAGATTCGATGATGTCGCGTGTTGGCCCGCAGAATTCCGTCCTCTAACAAACGAACCCGATCTTTTTGCGGTGCATACATCCGTCCGGTGAAATGCTCGGGCGGACGATTTTCTCTCGGCACCGGACAAAGCTCGTCCTCGACTTCTTCCATCAGCCGGCACACCAACGCCAGCGCCTCTTCCGCCGACGCGGCAGGCGGAGCCTCCGTGAGCCGTCGGAAGAAGAGTTCCAGTCGTTGCGTTATGTCCATCGGCAATCATCTCGGGAGAACTGTCGTCTAGTTTTGCGGCTGCGCCAGCGCGCGGGCGCGGTCGAGAATCTCCCGCACCTTCCACGTCAGGCCGTCGGTCTTGGTGATGCCGCGAATCTTTGGGTCGCAGTAGCGCGCCCGCAGGATTTGCGCGAACTGTCCGTAGCCGTAAAGCCCCTCGTCGTTCAACTCGACGACGAAGATGTGATGGAACCCCTTGAAGATTTCTTCGAGACCGTTCGGCAGTGGATTGATGTGCTTGAGGCACAAACCCGAAATCGCATCGCCCACGCCGCGCGCGCGCGCCACGGCTTCCGTGATCGGTCCGAGCGCCGAGCCCCAGCCCACGAGCAGGATTTGCCCCTCGTTCGGCCCGATGGTTTTTGGCGTCTGAAATTCCCACGCCAGTTTGCGCAGCTTGTTGCGGCGTTTCGCGGTCATCTGCATGTGCAGTTTCGGCGAGCCGGTCGGGTGGCCGAGTTCGTCGTGCTCCAGTCCGGTCACCACGGGATACTTCCCGCTCGCCACGCGCGTGCCGGGGGCGAGATGGCGCGTGATGCCGTCGTTCGCCGTCAGGTCGTAAGGCTTGTGGTCCGTCACCGACGTGAGGTCGGGCGTGAGGTCCTGACAAATCTTCTTCAAGTCCGGCTCCATGAATGCCTCGATGCGCGTCGCGATGCCCTGGTCCGTGAGAATGATCACCGGCGTGCTGTATTTGCGCGCGATGTTCACCGCTTCAATCGCCGTGTAGAAACAATCCTCCACGCTTGCGGGGGCCAGCACCACGCGCGGCGAATCGCCATGCCCGCCGAAGCACGCGATGTTCAAATCCGACTGCTCCACGCTCGTCGGCATTCCGGTCGAAGGCCCGCCCCGCTGCACGTCCACGATGATCACCGGCACCTCGGCCATGTGCGCCCAGCCGATGGCTTCCGTCTTCAAAGAAATTCCAGGACCAGAAGAACCCGTGACCGCCACGCGTCCGCCCCAACTCGCGCCAATCGCCATCGAGACCGCCGCGATCTCGTCCTCCGTCTGGATGAACGACCCGCCGTATTTCGGCAATTCGCGCCGCAGCAGTTCCATAATGTCCGACCACGGCGTGATCGGATACCCCGCGCCGAAGCGCACGCCCGCCGCGATCAGTCCATACGCCAGCGCCTCGTTCCCGTTCATCACCACCTGATGGCCGCCTTTGCCCTCCGCGTCGAAGAACTGATACGTCTTCAGCAAATTATCCAGCGAGCGGCTGTAGCCCGCCGTGAAACACGCCAGCGCGTTCGTCACCACCGTCGGATCCTTGCCCGTGAAACGCTCTTCGATCAGCTTCGTCAGCTTCGGCACGTTCAGGTCATAAATTTTTGCCAAGAGGCCGAGCGAATAAATGTTCTTGCCCTTGTCGCGCCCCGTGCCGCCGACGGCCTCGACCGTGAGGCTCGAAATGGGCACCGCCACATGATGATAACTCTCCTCCCACTCCGGCTTGGGCGTGACGTGATCGGAATCGAACATCACGATGCCCCCCAGCTTCACGGACTTGATGTGGTCCTCGTAGCTGTGCTGGTAAAAGCAGAGCAGCAAATCCGCCTCATCGCCCGCGCTCAGGACTTCGCCGGTGCCGATGCGCACCTGGAAGATGGACGGCCCGCCCGAGATGGTGGAGGGAATGGTCATGAAGGTCATGACCTCCTGTTCGCTGCGGCCGGCGAGCCGCGCGAGGAAGCCGCCGATGGCCTGGATGCCGTCCTGCGAATTGCCGGCGATGCGGATGACCGCCTCGTGGATGCGGGTGGTTCTCGGTGCCCCGCTCGACGGGGCCAAAGTTGAGTCGCTCATTTCAATATCAGTAGCGGCGTTCCCGGCAGAGGGCCGCAGTAAACAACATTCGGATCCAGATGGCGGGGCTCTGCCGAGACGCCGCGACGGAACTGGATTTTAGACGAAAAGAAATCGCCGCTTTCAAGGGCGATTTCAGAGCCGGGACGGTAACAACAGGCGGGGGGGTGTCAACGGCGCAGCGTCACTTGCCGTGGCTGAAGACCGCGCTCCTCGCTAGTTTTATCATTGATCGACTGGCCAAATAAGATCCCCCTCCGCTCGCGCGAAGGGGGAGTGTCTTTTCCGGCCCGGAAATTTTAGGTGGCCACCGGCGGCTCGTCCGACGCGTCCGCTTCCGCCGCATCCTCGCCGATGACCGGCGCAATAGCCTGCAGCTTGTCGCCTGCGTCGAGGTTCACCAGCTTCACGCCCTGCGTGTTGCGACCCGCCTCGCGGATGGCCTTCACGCCCGTCCGCACCATCTGCCCGCCGTTGGTGATGAGCATGATGTCATCGCGCTCCTGCACGGTCAGCGCGCCGACCACGCCCCCGGTCTTGTCGCCGGTCTTCATGGTGATGATGCCCTTGCCGCCGCGCGACTGGACGCGGTACTCGTCGAACGGCGTGCGTTTGCCGATCCCGTTCTCACCCGCCACGAGCAAGGTCGCATCGGCTACCACAAGCGCGAGCGCGACCACCGCGTCGGTCTTTTCCAAAGTGATGCCTTTCACGCCGGTCGCCGCGCGACCCATCGAACGCACATCGGATTCGTTGAAACGGATGCTCATGCCTTCGCGGGTAATCAGGACGATGCCGTCACCCGGATCGCCCTCGCCGGTGCTGCCGCGCGTGAGTTTTACTTCGATCAACGAGTCTCCCTCGTCAATGCCGATGGCGATGATACCGCCCTTGCGGACGTTGGAGAACTCGTTCAGCGCCGTCTTCTTCACCGTGCCGAGCCGCGTCGCGAAGAACAGTTCGCCCGGCTGCTCCCAGGTGATGTTCGTCTTCTTCGCGTCGGTCTTGGACAGGATGCGGATCAGCGCGGCGATTTTTTCGTCGGCCTTGAATTCCAGAATGTTCGCGATGCTCCGGCCCTTCGAGGCGCGGCCCATGTCGGGAATTTCATGCACGCGCTCGACGTACACGCGGCCCGTGTTCGTGAAGAACATCAGGTAATCGTGCGTGGAGGCCGTGAACAGGTGCTCGATGAAGTCGTGATCCTCGGCATCCGGCGCGCTGCTCTCGCGCGTGGTCATGCCGATCACGCCCTTGCCGCCGCGCCGTTGCGAACGGTACTGGCTGACATTGGTCCGCTTGATCAGCCCGCCGTGCGTGATGGTGATGATGACACCTTCGTTCGCGATCAAATCCTCAATGGCAATCTCGCCTTCGTCGGGAACGATCTGCGTCATGCGCGGCGAAGCGTGCTTCGCTTTGATCTCCTGAAGTTCGCCCTTGATGATCGCCATCACGCGCTCCTCGCGCGCCAGGATGTCGAGCAGGTCTTTGATCTTCTCCAGAAGCTCGCGGTATTCGAGCCGCACCTTGTCAATTTCCAACCCGGTCAGACGGTAGAGCTGAAGTTCGAGCACCGCGTCCACCTGCCGCTCGGTCAGCGACCAACGGCCTTCGACCAGACGCCCTTCGCTGCGAATCAGAATGCCCCACGTCTCGACCTGCAGGCGCGACCACTCGAAGGCGAGCAGCTTGATCTTCGCCTCTTCGCGATTGCGCGAGCTGCGAATGATGCGGATGAACTCGTCGAGGTTCGACAGCGCCGCGATGTAGCCTTCCAGCAGTTCCGCCCGTTCCTCCGCCTTCCGCAATTCAAAGCGCGTGCGGCGCAAAATCACTTCGCGGCGATGATCGATGTAGCACTGGATCATCTCCTTGAGGTTCAGCGTCTTGGGCCGGCCCTTGTCGATGGCCAGCGCGTTGACCGAGAAGGAAACTTCGAGCTGCGTATGCTGGTAGAGGTTGTTGATGACGACCTTCGGGATGCCGTCGCGCTTGAGCTCGATGACGAGCCGGCAGTTTTCATCGGACTCGTTGCGCATCGCCGAGACGTCGGTGATGACTTTCTCGTTCACCAGGTCGGCGATGCTCGATTCAAGCGCCGCGCGGTTCACGTTGTAAGGAATCTCGGTGATGACCAGTTGCTCGCGCCCGCCCTTGAGCTGTTCGGAACCGACTTTGCCGCGTACGCGCACGCTGCCGCGCCCGGTGTGGAAATAATTCTTGATGCCTTCGACGCCGAGAATCATGCCGCCGGTCGGGAAGTCCGGCCCCTTGATGAATTTCATCAGCTCGGGGATCGTGATGCTCGGAGTGTCAATCTGCGCACAGATGCCTTCGATCACTTCGCCCAGGTTGTGGGGCGGCATGTTCGTCGCCATGCCTACCGCGATGCCGGTGCCGCCATTGACGAGCAAGTTTGGAAACGCCGCCGGCAACACCGTCGGCTCGGTCAGACGCTCGTCATAGTTCGGGACGAAGTCCACGGTGTCCTTCTCCATGTCCGTCATCAGTGCCGCGCCGAGCTGCGTCAAACGCGCCTCGGTGTAACGCATCGCCGCCGGCGGATCGTCCTCGACGGAGCCGAAGTTCCCTTTGCCGTCCACCAGCTTCTCGCGCATGGACCAGCCCTCCGCCATGTGAACGAGCGTCGGGTAAATCACCGCCTCGCCGTGCGGGTGGTAGTTGCCGCTGGTGTCGCCGCAAATCTTCGCGCACTTCATGTGCTTGCGGCCGGGGAACAGGTTCAACTGCTCCATCGCGAAGAGGATGCGCCGCTGTGAGGGCTTCAATCCGTCGCGCACGTCCGGCAAAGCGCGCGAAATGATCACCGACATCGAGTAGTCGAGGAACGAGTTCTTGATCTCGTCCGCGACGTTAATTTTCACGACCTTTTCGTTGGCGGCGTAGAGCGGCGTGCCGGCGACGGGGTTGCGCGGCTCATCAGGCGGCGGCGGGGACTGGTTGGGAGTCTTGGGTTCGTCAGGCATGGTTCGTAAATTCTAAATCTTCACCGGCAAAGTGGGCGGAAACACCGGCACATGGATTTTTTGCGCCGCCGCGTGCATCCGCGCATCGGTGGTGCAGAGGGGAAATTCCTGCGCGAGATCACAGCTCGCGACATGCAGCGCGTCCAGCGCGCGAATCGGCACTTCGGGATGGCACGCCGCGATCACCTGCTCGGCCTTTTTCAACACGCGGTTGTTCAGGTTTTTGAAGGTGAGGATTTCGTGATCGATCAATTCCGCCAGCTTCGCCTCGGCGCGCATCCGTTGCTCGCGGGTGATGGCCTTGTTGCGCTCCTTGGCGAAGAGGGCGGACTTGATCTCGACCAGGGCGAGTTCTGATGTCGTCATCGCGTGCCCGCGCAGTTCGCGTTCAAACCACGCGCTGTCCGGCTCGGGGGTCAACAACTTCACCAGAATGCCCGTGTCGAGATACATGTTACCAGCCGCGACCATCCCGGTCCGCACGGACGATTTCATCCGCGAAAGGCCCTTCGGTTTGCACCGGCATGGAGGCGAGATGATCGCCCATGCCCATGAATACTTTTCGGGGCCGCGCGGCGGTGGCGCTCACAAGTTTGGCCTTCGGTTTCCCATCGCTGGTAATGGTCACCTCGGTCCCTCCTGCCACGAGTTCGAGGAGGGCGGAGAGGTGCGCTTTGGCCGCGCGGATGTTGATGACTGGCCCGATGCCCGGCATCGCAGCGACTTCTTTCAACACCATCGACTCGGAGGCCTTGGACAGGGTGTACTTTAATGGTTTCTTCTCTTTCATGTAGCTAATGTAGTCTCATGTGACTACATGCGTCAATCTTTTCCTCAAACATCCAAATTTCTTACGTTGAGCGCGTTGTCTTCGATGAATCTCCGGCGTGGTTCCACTTCATCGCCCATCAGTTTCGTGAACATCTCCTCGGCTTCCACGGCATCCGTCAAATCAATGCGCAGCAACTTGCGCCGCACGGGATTCATCGTGGTCTCGAACAATTCCTTCGCGTCCATTTCGCCGAGACCTTTGAAGCGATACATCTGGATGCCCTTTTTCCCGACCGCCTTCACGGAGTTCAAAATTTCCGGGATGGCAAACAGCGGCGTGACCGACGCTTTCTCGCCCTCGCCTTCGATTAACTCGAAGAGCGGTTTGTCCTGCGCCGCGTAGTGATCCACGCTCAATCCTTTCTTGGAAAGCTTCTCGATCAATTCAGCGACCGCCTTGCTCTCGTGGTGCAGATCGGCTGATGTCGCGCGGCGAATCGGCCCCTCGCGCTTACCCTCCGGCTCTGCGCCGAATAAATCCGGCTGTGTCGCCTTGAACTCATCGAGTTCCGCCTGCGTGGTGAAGTAATGTACCGTCTCGTGATTGCCTTCGCGTATTTTGACGAGGTAGGCCGGGAAATCCCCGCCGGTCGAACGCTTCTCCACATACTCGGCAAAATCTCCGCCGCGCCGCCGGATGTAAGTAGCGTGCTTGTCCAACTCCTCCAGCAGTTCCAAAACCTCTTCCAGCTGCTTCTGCGTGAACTCCTTTCCATCCGCGAGGTTTCTCAGCCGCACTTCCTCCGCCGCCAGTTGGATCAAAATCTTCGTCAACTGTGCGTCGTCATCAATGTAGTCCGTGCGCTTCTTGCGCGTGATGCTGTAGAGCGGCGGCTGCGCAATATACACGAACCCCTGCTTCACGAGTTGCGGCATCTGCCGGTAAAAAAATGTGAGCAGCAAGGTGCGGATGTGCGAGCCGTCCACGTCGGCGTCGGTCATGATGATAATTTTGTGGTAGCGCAACTTGTTCAAGTCGAACGCGCCTTCCCCCTCGCCATCGCCAATGCCCGTGCCGATGGCCGTGATCATCGTGCGGATTTCCGTGTTCTGCAGAACCTTGTCCAGCCGCGCCTTCTCGACGTTGATGAGCTTGCCGCGAATCGGAAGAATCGCCTGGAACTTCCGGTCGCGCCCTTG
>JAYVNY010000235.1:0-6865 GCA_043758205.1 Akkermansia sp. | reverse complement strand
AATTGACCGACCACTGGAATCGTTTCTCAGAAAATCCGAGACTTCGTAGCGCTTCCGCAGCTTCTTCTATCTTATCGGCAACGATCACCAGATCAACATCCGCGGTTGCCATCGGTTCCTCCGCCCAGTGGTTCACTGCGAGACCGCCGATCATGCACCAGGAAATTTCGCGCTCTTCCAACGCAGCAACCAGCCGGGAGACGTCCTTCGCGCCCCCCATGGTCTGCCAATCGTAGAATTGCCGCAAGGTCATCGTTTTCAGGCGACAGCCGCGACGATTTTTTTCGCTCCGTCCGCCATGTCATCCGCGGCCACGATATCGAGGCCGGATGCCGCTAGGGTTGCTTTGCCCATTTCGACGTTGTTGCCTTCGAGACGAACTACCAGCGGGATCGGCAAGCCGGTCTCCTTGGCGGCGGCGATGACGCCCTCGGCGATGACGTTGCAGTCCATGATGCCGCCGAAAATGTTCACGAAGATCGCCTTCACCGACGGATCGCTGAGAATGATTTTGAACGCCGCCGTGACCTGTTCCTTGCTCGCGCCGCCGCCCACGTCCAGGAAGTTTGCGGGGTTCGCGCCGAAGTGCTGGATGATGTCCATCGTGGCCATCGCGAGTCCCGCGCCGTTGACGAGGCAGGCGATGGAACCGTCGAGCTTGATGTAGTTCAGGTTGAACTTGCTGGCTTCGATTTCGAGCGGCGATTCCTCCGCGAGGTCGCGCATCTCCTGAATATCCTTGTGGCGATAGAGCGCGTTGTCATCGAGACCGATCTTGGCGTCCACGGCGACGAGCTTTTCTTTGCCGTCCGCGCCGACGCAGATGCAAAGTGGGTTGATTTCCACCATCGAGGCGTCGGCCTCCCACCAGGTCTTGTAAACGCCCGCAAGCAGCTTCGCGCACTGGCCGGCGAGGTCGCCTTTCAGTCCGAGCGCGGCGGCAATCTTGCGTCCCTGCCACGGCTGGAAGCCCAGCGCGGGATCAACGTGCTCCTTGATGATTTTCTCGGGCGTCTTCTCGGCGACTTCCTCGATGTCCACGCCGCCCTCGGTGCTGGCCATGATGAGCGGACGCGAGTTCGCGCGGTCGAGCAGCACGGCGAGATAGAACTCCTTCTTGATGTCCTCCGCCGCGGCGATGAGCACGGTGCTGACGACGCGGCCCTCCGGTCCGGTCTGCTTGGTCACGAGCGTGTTGCCGAGCATGGCTTTCGCGAGCGCCACCGTTTCCTCGGCGGACTTGCCGAGCTTCACGCCGCCTTTGAAGCCGTCCTTGAACACGCCCTTGCCTCGTCCGCCCGCGTGAATCTGCGACTTGACGACCGAGAGCTTGTTGCCGGCGGCAAAAATCTTCTCCGCGAGGGGCTGTGCTTCCTCAACAGTTTTGCAGGCGTCGCCGGGCGGCACGGCGACCCCGTATTGTTTCAACAACAGTTTGGCTTGGTACTCGTGAATGTTCATGGATTAAAAATGCAAAGTGGTCTCGACCTTTTCCTTCCGGGCGGCTTTCGACAAATCACCATCATTGGTCAGCAACGGCACGCGCAGCCGGTCGGCCAGTTCCAGATACGCGGCATCGTAG
Organism: Akkermansia sp.; assembly: GCA_043758205.1. Taxonomy (GTDB): domain Bacteria; phylum Verrucomicrobiota; class Verrucomicrobiia; order Limisphaerales; family SIBH01; genus JANNGC01. Next base: position 5,283 of record JAYVNY010000235.1, on the reverse strand, counting down.
CTGGTCAGTTTGTGTTCCTGAGCCAGCCGCAGGATGCGATGGCGGCAGACGGCGTCGCTCTGGTCGTGGAAAACACAGCGCACCTCGGCGTAAATGGATTCGGCTTCCACCAGTTGTTCGGCCGTGAGCCGGTTGCGTCGGTAGGCCATCAACAACATGTTCGCCACTTCGTAAATCCACAGGTGCGGAACGTGAAGTTCGACCCGGCCCGCCTCGTGCGCCGCCAATAATTTCTCAGTGGCAAAGCTGGCCTCGTCGGGCCACAGCCAGCCCGCGACGAATGAAGCATCAGCCACGCAGTTCATCAGCGGCGACCGATGGCGATCAGTTCGCGTGCGGAGATGCCGGGCTTGACCTTGGCACGCAGCGCCGCGAAACGGCTGGTCAAAGAAACCGCCCGGCCCCGCCTGGCCGCCCCGGCAGGCGTCCGCAATTCCGCCACCAGCTTGCCCCGCTTGGTGATGCAGAAGACCTGGCCACGCTGAACCTTTTCCACCAGTTCGGACAACCGGGTCTTGGCTTCAAACAAGCCGATGGATTGAACTTTCATGCAACTAGTCTATGGAACTGGTTGGTTCTGTCAAAGCTCCCTTACCGCTGCTCCACTGGCACGACCTTCAATCCCACCGGCCCGGTGTAGAGCGACTGCGGACGGATGAGGCGGTTGTCGGCAAGCTGTTCGAGGACATGCGCTGTCCAGCCGCTCGTGCGCGCGATGGCGAAGATGGGCGTGAACAAATCCGTGGGGATGCCGAGCGACCAATAGACCGTGGCGGAATAGAAATCCACGTTCGCGTTCAGGCCTTTTTTCTCCAGCATAATTTGCGCGATGCGTTCGCTCATCTGAATCCACTTCGCGTCGCCCACCTTCGCGCTCAAGATTTTCGCCATGCGCTGAAGATGTGGGGCGCGCGGGTCGAGCACTTTGTAAACGCGATGGCCGATGCCCATGATCTTGCGTTTGTTGGCCAGCGCGTCCTCGATGTATTCGTCCACCTTCTCCAGCGAGCCAATCTCTTGCAGCATCTTGATCACGCCTTCGTTCGCGCCGCCGTGCAACGGGCCTTTCAAAGTTCCGATGGCCGTGGTGATCGCCGAATACATGTCCGAAAGCGTGGCGATGGTCACGCGCGCGGAGAAGGTGGAAGCGTTCATCCCGTGGTCGGCGTGCAGCACGTAGCACAGGTCCATGGTGCTGACCATTTCGTCGTTCGGTTTCTCGCCGTTGATCATCCAGAGGAAGTTCGCCGCCTCGCCGAGCGAGGGATCGGGGTGGATCAATTCCTTCTTCTGCCGCGCGCGATGGGCGTAAGCCACGCAGACCGGAATCTGCGCGATGAGCCGCCGGGCCTTGCGCCGCTGCGCGTCCATCGAGTCGTCGTCGGCAATCGTGTCGAAGCAGCCGAGCGCGGACACCGCCGTGCGCAGCGCGTGCATCGGCGGCGTGTTGCTGGGAAACTTTTTGATGATCTCGATCACCCCCTTGGGGATTTCGCGATACGCCACCAGCGCCGACTTGAGTTCGGCGAGCTCGGCGGCGTTGGGGAGATGATTGTGGTGCAGCAGATAGACGACCTCCTCGTAGCTAACCTTGCCGGCCAGTTCGTCAATGTCATAGCCGCCGTAGATGAGTTTCCCGACGTCCCCCTGCACGTCACTGAGGGTGGTGCGGGCCGCGACCACGCCTTCCAAACCTTTGCTGCTCGTTGCCGCCGCCGCTGTTGAATTGCTCATGAGAAAAAGTCCGCTGAAATTCGCGCTGTCTCGCGAAAAAAATTCACGGCCAAAATAGTTGCCGCGAAAAGTAGGCGTCAACGGTTTTCCCGGAAACAGGCGCGTCAGAGTGCATCTGGACAAGGTACCTGATGGAAGGTGTGGATCGCCTGACCGCCGGTGGACCGGAGGCCCCCGAGAGACGGGAGGATAAAAAGCCTCCCGACTTGCCGGCTGGAAAGCCGGCGCTACGTCCGAAGGCGCCGAAACCGCGTAACGCCGGCCTTCCTGTCGGCAGGTCGCGAGGCTTTTCAGCCTCGCGTTCACACGCCTGTCGTCTTCTTGATCTCCTTCAATTTCTGAAACTCCGGCTTGGCTGAGTAATACTTGTCGAGCGGGTAGCAGCCGCTGATCAGTCCGTTGCGCGGCGCGGTGGTGCAGTCGCTGAAGGTTCGGCAGATCAGTTTCGGCGTCAGCGCGCCCTGCGCCACGGCTTCGGCGAGCATGTTCGGATAACTGAGCGTCATGCGCCCGAGGCCCACAATGTCCGTCCAGCCTTCGCGCACGGCCGCTTGCGCGACGTGCGGGAGATATTCCTGGAGATAGCTGTAAGCGGAGCCGATCACGGCCAATGACGAATGACGAATGTCTAATGACGAACCGCCCGCAGAAGTTGAGCCTTGGTCATTCTTTCGGGATTCGTCATTCGTCATTCGACATTTCGTCAGATGCGCCTTCACCTGCCGAACCACGCCCATCTGCCGCGCGACGCCTACGAGCGGGTCTTCCGGCGGCTGATAGCCATCGCTCGGCGGATAAGCGGCGGGGCGCTGGATGTGCGGATTGTAGTAGGGCGAGCCGGCGCTGAGGTTCAGCAGCTTCACGCCGAGTTCGGCACACAACTCCGCAAACTGAAACGTCTCCGTGAGATCAAACTCCACCGGGTGGTTGGCCTTCACGCCAAAGGCGTAGCGATACGGCAGGCAGTGCGAGAAGTCTTCGGGGATGCCCGGCCCGAGCTTGCCGGGTTGCGATTGCGCCGGGTCGGGCTTGAACGGCACCCAGTCGAACGCACTCAGGCGCACGCCGATGTCGATGTTGTTCCCGCTCGCGCGAATGCCGCCGATGATCTCGCGGAGAATGCGCGTCCGGTTTTCGAAGCTGCCGCCGTATTTGCCGGGCCGCGTGTGCGCGCTGAGAAACTCGTGCAGCAAGTAGCCGTGGCAATGCTTCAAGTCCACGAAGTCCGCGCCCACGTCCGCCGCGACTTTCGCCGCACGCACGTAGCACTGAATGAGTTCCTCCACTTCACCATCGCTCAGAGTCTGCGCGTCACTCGTCACGTTGAACTTCGCGTCGAGAATTGGATGACGATACGCCACGCGCGATTCCCACCGCTTCTTGTCCACAGGCCGGCAGAAGCGCCCCGAGTGCGTGAGCTGAAAACCGATGACCAAATCGTCCGCCGTCCCGTAGCGCGCACGATGCGCCGCGATCAACGTCTCGCGCAGCCCGGCGATGCCTGCCTTGTTTTCCTCGTTGATGATGATCTGGTTGGGATTCGCGCGCCCGTCCGGTCGCACCGCCATCGCCTCTCCGCCGAAGATCAGCTTCGCGCCGCTCTCGCCGAAACGCTGCCAGCGGCGAATCATTTCCTCCGTCACACCGCCGCTCGTCGTGCCGTCCCAGCCCTCCATCGGTTGAATGGCCACGCGATTGCCGATGCGCTTGCCGTTGACCGTGATGTTCTCCACCGCTTGCGCGAGCGGTGAAGCCGCACCCGCGACAATCGAATCATCACACGGTAGCTCGACTCCCAGCGTCGCGACGTGCTTCCGAAAATCGGCGGTCGTTTTGAGCGTGGGGATGCGGACCAGTTTCAGCGGCGCGGCCATAGATCAAATCAAAGAGAGATTCACTCGTGTTGGCCCTTCGATGCGGCATCGGCGGGTGATGGCGCGAGTATGAAGCGCGACCTGACGCGGGCAATCTCCGTTTGCAGTAACGCCGGTGTCATTCCCTCCGCCCTCGTCTGCAAAGTCCCTCGACAATCACGCGCTTCCCTCTAGCCTGCGCGCCATTCCCGAACGCATGAACACGTCCTTCACTTCAGACGCCGCTCCGCGCGCCAGCCGCCGTCTCGTCTCCATTGATGCCTATCGCGGCTGGGTCATGTTCCTGATGATGGCCGAGGTGCTTGCCATCGGACGCATGGCGAAGAATTTTCCCGACAGTGCGTTCTGGCGCGTCCTGCATTTCCAGCAAGAGCATGTCGCCTGGCTGGGCTGCGTGCTGCACGATTTGATTCAACCCTCCTTCTCGTTTCTCGTCGGCGTGGCGCTGCCGTTTTCCATCGCCGCCCGTCGGGCGCAGGGGGCGGGGTTGGGTTTCATGTTCGGCCACGCGGCGTGGCGCGCGTTCGCGCTCGGCGCCCTCGGCGTGCTACTGCGCTCGGTGGATCGTCCGCTCACCTATTTCACTTTCGAGGACACGCTCTCGCAAATCGGCCTCGGCTACATTTTTCTTTTCCTGCTCGGCCTGCGTCCGCAGCGCGAACAATGGGCGGGATTTATTCTGCTCGTCGTCGGGTATTGGGCGGCGTTCGCGCTCTATCCTTTGCCGGGCGCCGACTTCGACTGGGCGGCGGTGGGCGTCCCCGCAGACTGGCCGCATCATCTCACCGGCTTCGCCGCGCATTGGGATAAAAACTCCAATCTGGCGTGGGCGTTTGATCGCTGGTTCCTGAATTTGTTCCCGCGCGAGAAGCCATTCGTTTTCAACGGCGGCGGCTATGCCACGCTCAGTTTCATTCCCACGCTGGCCACGATGGTGCTCGGCCTGTTGGCGGGAAACTGGTTGCGCGCGGAATGGACGCACCGTCAAAAACTGGTCCGCCTCCTGATCGCGGGCGTGGCCGGCATCGCCCTCGGACTCGTCCTGCAATGGCTGGGCCTCTGTCCCATCGTGAAACGAATCTGGACCCCGACGTGGGTGCTGTTCAGCGGTGGCTGGTGCTTCCTGCTGCTCGCGATTTTTTACGCGCTGATCGAAGTATGCCGGCTTGGAGCCTGGTTCTGGCCGCTCACGGTGATCGGAATGAACTCCATCGCCGCTTACGTCATCGCGCACGTTTGCGAGGGCTTCCTGGGTGGCGCGCTACGGACGCATCTCGGGGCGTGGCTGCTGCCGTGGTTCGGCGCCGGCCGGCCCTTCGTGCAAGGCGCGCTGATCTTTCTGCTGATGTGGCTGATGCTGGTGTGGATGTATCGCCGGAAGATTTTTCTGAAAATTTAGATTTAGTTGGGAGCATCGTTTTCCGACCTGCGCGTTCCCGTGAGTACAGCTGCCGGGTCGCCCGGGGAGGCCAGACTGAAGGGTAAAAAAGGGGCGAGTTGCTGGCACAACTCGCCGCTGAAAATAGACCGACCAACTTCGGGACCTCCTCAAGGCTCCGCGAGAATCTTTGCGCGCTGGCCGTGGTAGTCAGCGGGCGTGATTTTGTCGCTGCGGTATTGCTCGAGCAACTCGGCGAGGCGTTGGGTTTTGGAGGCGGGCAGTTTGGATTCCACC
>JAYVNY010000234.1:0-6502 GCA_043758205.1 Akkermansia sp. | reverse complement strand
TTCGAGAGCAAGCCGCTCAACGGACTCTCGCTCTTCTACGCCTACGTGTGGGACGTGAACCGTGTGTTCGGCAACGTGTCCGATCTCCCGACCAAAAGCGCGAACCGCGACTTCCGCTCGGACTCGCATTTCATCAACATCTCCTACCAGCCGTTCAAATACGGACGCTTCGTGGGTTACAGCTACCTGCTCGATTTGGAAAACGGCGCGGGCTTCGCCAATTCCTGCCAGACCTACGGCGCCTACTTCGCCGGCTCCGCGCCGATCACGGAGAAGATTTCGCTCGGCTACCGCGCCGAGTACGCGCACCAGACGGACTACAAGGAAAGCCCGCAGGATTACGCGGTGGACTATTACAACGTGGAACTCAGCGGCACGTTGAAGCCTGTATCCATCGGTGCGGGCTACGAAGTGCTCGGCTCGGATGAGAACGAGGCGGGCAAAGGCAACGTCGGTTTCCGCACGCCGCTCGCCACGCTCCACGCCTTCAACGGCTGGGCGGATGTCTTCCTCGCCACGCCGGCAAACGGATTGCGCGACGCCTACGCCTTCGGCCAGGTGACGCTGCCGTGGGAAGTGCCGGTGCGCCTCGTCTATCACAAGTATGATTCGGACAAGGAGGACGTTGATCTCGGCCAGGAAATTGATCTCCAGGCGTCGAAGAAATTCGGCAAGAACTGGACCGTGCTGGCGAAGTACGCCTACTACGACGGCAAGGAAGCGCCCGCGCGCTACGACGTGCACAAATTCTGGGCGCAGGTGGAGTTTAACTTCTGACCGGCGGAAAAATTTCTGTTCCCGCGCCACGGCGTCCCGAGTGGGACGCCGTTTTTTCTTTTTTGAATCCTGAAAGGATTCAGATAACTCAGCCCAGCGTTGCGCCGCCGGGGCGCTACGCTGGGTTTGCTGGCTCAATGAGTCATCGGTTGAATCAAGTAACGACAAACCAGCGGCGCATGGAGGTGATGCAACCCTGTCAGGGTTGGGAAATTTTTCAAAACATCTCACCCAGGGTAGCGCGATGGACGCGCAACCCTGGGCTAGATGATGCAATCCTTTCAGGATTAAAGACCGGCTTGCCAAACAGCAGGCCATGTCCGTAGCCACACCAGCCAAGGAAAGGACAAACCAGCAACTCTCACCGCCGCGCCGACACTTCCACCGTCGCGCGGTTCTTCGCGATGTGGCCGGGCGGCAGCACGCCACGCCAGTTGGTGTTCGGATAGACCAGCGCGTCGCGCCCGATGACGCTGCCGGGATTCAACACCGCGTTGCAGCCGACTTCCGCGCGGTCGCCGATCATCGCGCCGAACTTGCGCAGCTTCGTATCAATGATCTTTTGCTCCCACTCCACGCCGATGTTGCCAGGCGTGAGCTTGAGATTGGAAATCTTCACGCCCGCGCCGAGATGCGCCTTAGAGCCGAGAATGGAATCGCCCACATAGCTGAAGTGCGGCACCTGCGCGCCATTGAAGAGCAGCGCGTTCTTGAACTCGCATGAATTCCCCACCACGCAGCCGTCGCCGATGATCACGTCCTCGCGCAGGTAGGCGTTGTGGCGAATCTGGCAGTTGCGTCCGATGATGGCCGGGCCTTTGATCATGACGCCGTCCTCCAGCACCGTGCCTTCGCCGATGAAGACGTTCTCGCCCACCCACGCGTTGCCCACGCAGGTGTTGTGCAATGCGGGGCGGAGATTCTTCGCGAGGTAGTCTTTGATTTTCTTCAACGCATCCCAGGCGTACTCGCAATCCTCGAAGATCGCGGCGTGCTCGCTCTGCGTGAGGTCAAACAAGTCGGTCGGTTTGAACATGCCGCTGATGAAACACCGACGGAGGGGAAATTCCAAAATCCAAATCCCAAAATCCAAACAAGCTCCAAATCTCAACCGACAGAATTCAACTCGCGATGCGGATTGAAATTTGGTTGCTTGGAATTTGTTTGGGATTTGCGTTTTGGATTTTGGTATTTACACCGGGCAATGGACATCACTCGCACAGCTTACGGCGCCTGGAACGGCGGACGGTTCATGAATTACGGTGCGGCCCTCGCGGACGACCGCTGGATTCAGACCGCGCAGCACGCCTATCGCCAGGGCGTCCGCACCTTCATGACGGCGGATGTCTATGGCGCGGGCGCGGCGGATGAGTTGCTCGGCAACGCCCTCGCCGGCTTGCCGCGCGAGAGTTACTGCCTCGTCGGCGCGGTCGGCCATGATTTCTACAAAGGCCAGCGCGCGGGCGCGAAAGGCTTTCCACGCTTCACCGATCCCGCACTGCGTTCGCCGCGTGAATTCCGCGACTACCTCCGCATGGCGACCGAAAAATCCCTCGCCCGCTGCCGCGTGGATAAATTCGACTGCCTGCTCCTGCACAATCCCGACTCCATCGGCTACACCAGTGACGCGGTGTGGACGGCGATGGACTCGCTCATCGAGGCGAAACTCACCGACCGCATCGGCATCGCACCGGGACCGGCCAATGGCTTCACGCTCGATATGATTTTGAACTTCGAGCGCTTCGGCCCCCTGCTCGACTGGGCGATGATCATTCTCAATCCCTTCGAGCCGTGGCCCGGCTCGCTCGCGTTGCCCGCCGCACGGCAGCACAATATCAAGCTCATCACTCGCGTCGTGGATTTCGGCGGGATCTTCCACGACGACGTGAAACCCGGACACACCTTCGCGCCCCAGGATCACCGGGCCTTCCGTCCGGCCGGCTGGGTGGAAGCCGCCACCGCCAAGTTGGATCAGCTCCGGCCCTTTTGCGAAAAGTACGGCGGCACCATGCTGCAACTGGCGTGTCTCTGGAACCTCGCGCAGGAGCCGGTGCAAAGCGTCATCCCCACGCTCATTCAGGAACTCGACACCAAGAAAACCATTGAGACGAAGATTGATGAACTCGCGGCGCTGCCCGACGTGAAGCTCTCGGCGGAGGATGTGGAACGCATCGCGCACCTCGGTAACAACAAGGGCTGCATGGCGCTCAAAGGCGCGAACCGTGCGCACACCACCCCGCCCGAGGCCGACAAGTGGAGCCTCGCGCCCGACCTCGAAGCCGTGGGCCAACGCTGGGGCATTGATCCGGATCAAGACCTCGCCTACACGCACGGCGCGACGGCTTAGGCGGATGGCCGGAAAAAAATCAACCGTGGACCAAGGTCCACGGTTGTTTCACAGCCGCCGCACGGGCGGCTGACCCAAACAAATCTTTTACTTGCTCGCCGTCACCGCCGCGTCCACGCGGCGGAAGTTGAGCAGGCGCTCGAAATCTTTGTGCTGCTTCCCGTCCACTTCCACCCAGCCGCGAATCACGAGGTCGGGCCGCACGGCGGATTTCGGCTCCAGATCAAAGTCGCGACCCTCGGCCCATTCGAGGCGGCGGTCGTCCAGCCCGCCGAACCAGTCGCCCGCGAGTTCCGGCGTCGTGGCGTCCGCCGAGGAAATGTCCAGCGGCACCCAGCCGAGTCCGGGCGCGTAGAAATTCGGCCAGCAACGGTAGCCCGGATCGTAATCCTTGCCCTCGTTCTCCAGCTTCAGCCGGCTGCCAAACATCAGGCGGCAAGGAATTCCCCGCGCGCGGCACAGCGTGATGAACAGCGCGTGCTGGTCCGTGCAGCAGTCGCCCGTGCCCGCCATGCACTCCATCGCGTCGCCGAGACATTTGCCTTTCGGCATCGGGCCGAACTTCGAGTAGTGGTCGCTCTTCTCGATGACGTAATCGAAAAACTTGCGCGCCTGGAGCACCGGGTTGGTTTCATGGCCCGCCAGATCGTCCGCGACATCCTGAAGTTTCTGCGTGACCTCCATGTGCTTCTCATCCTTCCGCAACTCCGCGGCGAAGACGCGCCGGTGCTGCTCGGTCATCGGCGTAGCCTTCTTCGCCATCGCCATCCCGCTCACAGAACGGCGCACCACAGTGAATTCCGTCACGATGCGCAGCGGCGCGTTCGTGTCCGCCGCCACCTCGGCGTGCAACCATGAGCGTCCGTAGCGCGGGTCGCGGGTGATCTTTAGCGAGGCCGGCGCCTCCACCACGCGGAAGTCCGCGACCTTTTGCTCGGGCCGGTCTTCCGGCATCCAGAACCACCCGCGCACCTGCTTCGCGCCCTCGGGGAGATTCTTGACGGTGAAGGTCTGGCGCACGGTGTAAGTCGTGTCCGCGTACAGCGACGGGGTAGAAACGAATCCGGCTACAGCCGCAAAAAGTGCGACGAAGGAATATCTTTTGGTTGTCATGGGCGGGCGCATGAGTAGCCCACTCCAGCCAGGGTTGCCATTCGATTGTGGGCGAGTCTGCCCGGTCATGGGGTGAAGTGCTGCCAGGCTGGGACGAAAAGCTCACGCCAAGGAGGTCAAGGTTGGCAGCTTGCCCCCCTTTGCGCCCTTCGTGTTCTTCGCGTGAGGAATAATTATTTTAGCCCACCGCGGGTAATGCCGATTTTTTGTTCCGTGAATCAGAACGTACTCCGTCAAGCCGCCCATGCGATTTCGCGCTTCCACCATTGCCTCGAACGCCGCAGCTCCGAAGTATCGGCCCCGCAGTCCGAAGCCTTTCACCCGCCGACCGAGATGAAACGCTCAGGGCAAAAACCAACAATTTTTCGCCGCTCCATTGCGTCTCCCCATTCGCGCCCGTAAATGTTCCTGTGATGTGGCGTCCGTCTGCAAAATTGTTTGTGCTCGTGACCGCTCTGCTCGCGGTGACGAGCGCGGGCCTTCGCGCCGCCGCGCCCGGCAGCAGTTTTGATCTCAGTCATTGGAAACTGACCTTGCCGCGAGATGACGCCGGCGGCACCACAGGTGAGGCCACCGAGGTCAAGAATCCCCAGCTTCAAACCTACTCCAGCGAGTTCTTCTACACCGGCCAGGACGGGGCCATGGTTTTCTGGTGCCCCGTCATCGGGGCCACGACGAGCGGAGCCACCGCGCCGCGCACCGAGTTGCGCGAGCAAATGGTCGCGGGCAGTTCCAGCATCAACTGGATCACAGCCGGCACGCACATCCTGCGCGGCCAGTGCCGCGTCACGCAGTTGCCCGACACGGGTGCGGTCATCATTGGTCAGGTGCATGGCTATCCGTCCCAGCGGTTGATCAAGCTGCAACAGGATGCCGGGCGCGTGCAGGTTTACATCCGCACCAGCCTGGCCAATGGCGGCGACACCAAGTTCACATGGAACATCCCTACGAACACGCTGTTGAACTACGAGATCAAAGTCGTGGACGGCGAGGCCATCATCAGCGTGAACGGCGTGACCAAACGGCACAATTTCGTCGCGGACGATCCCGCATGGGCGACCACCACCTACTACTTCAAGGCGGGCGCGTATTTGCAGGACAACAGCGGGCCGGTCACGGAAGGCGGGCGGGTTTCATTTTATCAACTGTCCGTCACGCACGGCACCGACGCGCCAGCCGTGCTCCCCACGATCGCGACGCAGCCGATCAGCCAGACCGTGGCAGCGGGCGCGCGAGTGAGCCTCGACGTGATCGCAACCGGCACCGCACCATTGACGTATCAATGGCGCACGAACGGCGTGGACTGGCCGGGACGCACCAACGCCACGGTCACGGTCACAAATTTCAGCGCGTTGGATCAGCGCAGCTACGACGTGCGGGTGTCGAACACGGCGGGTTCGGTGATGAGCGCGTCGGCGCTTTTTTATCTCAATTCACCCGCGCGCTTCCTGCAATCGCAGCGGACGAACGGGGTGTTCACCACGAGTTTCATCGGGGTGGCCGGGAGCAACTACGTTTTTGAAACTTCGACCAATCTGGTGACGTGGACGCGCCTCGCCACAAACTTCGCCGCCACGGGCATCATTCATTTGAGCCACGCGGAGACCTCCTCGCGGTTGCGCTTTTACCGGGTGCGGTAAGCCGGACCGTCCGTCCCCGATCTACTTTCGCCCCGCATTCTCCTGCACACTGCCATCCCCCAGCGCGAAATGGCCGTGGATGGGACAACGGAACATCACTTCCGTCGCCACATCCGCTTCCTTCGCGCCCGGCTTGAGAAACTCGTAGCTGACATGCTTCGCGGGATTGAGGCGCACAAAATCAGCGGCCGGCGTTTTGCTTTTGTCGCCCGGGCAGATGAGCACGCGGGTCAAGGCCAGTTCGTTGGACATGGTGCGGAAATCCGGCGGGAAAATTTCGTTGTGCTCGTTCGACCAGATGCGCGCGGCGAGGCTGATCTGTTTCAAATTATTTTGGCAGGTGCCGGTCTGGCTCCGGCTCCGGTTGTGCGCCAGTTCCGGCAACGCCACGGCCAGCGCTGGAGCCACCACGCCCGCCAACACAGCCAGCCAGATCACCGTCATCGGAATGCTCAGGTAACCGAGAATCAGCCCGGCCAGCGCACATCCCTGGCCGCCATAAAACTCCGGATGCTTCTTCACCCGGTGCCGCGCGATGTGACCAGTAATGATGGCCGGAATGCCGGTGAGCAGGCAGGTCAGCACGGACAGAATTCCCAACACCAGGCTGGCGGTGCCAAGGCCG
>JAYVNY010000233.1:0-2812 GCA_043758205.1 Akkermansia sp. | reverse complement strand
AGTCACTTACAGCTACGACGATTTGGACCGTTGCACGCGCAAAGACATCGCACCGGGCGCGGGCGTGGCTAAAACGACCACGTTCGAGGAGTTCGCCTTCGACGGTGTGTCGAATCTGATTCTCGCCACGAATGACGCGTCAATGGTGGAGTACTCTTACAACTCGTTGGAGGCGAAGGAGAAGGCGAAGGCGGATTGCATCGCGATGCGCATGACCCATGACGGCGTGGGGAACCGAACTTCGCTCACTCATCCGAGCGGGCGGGTGGTCACTTACGGCTACGATGCGCTCGATCAAATCACAACCTTCAGTACGAGCGCCGGGGGCGGCCCGCCCTCAGTGACCCTGGCCACGTTCGCCTACGATGGGCCGGGCCGTCTCGCGCGGATGACGCGCGGTAACGGCATCAACACGCGCTGGAGTTGGGATGGCGCGGCGAACTCGAAGAACGCGGCGGGCGACTTCGGCTGGCAACAGGTCAGCGGAATCAACCATCAGGTGGCAGGAGGCGGCCCGGTGATTGATCGCCGGATCGCCACTTACGATCGCAACCAAAACAAAACGTTGCGCCAGCAAACAGTGCCGTTTCCGACTGGCGTGCCCGCGCTCACGACGAATATTTTCGGTTACGATGCGTTGGATCGCATGACGTTGTTCAGCCGCAACCGTGCCAGCGCCGCCTACACGAAGAATCATGCGCTCGATGGCAACGGTAACCGCCAGTCTGTTTCCTCCAATGGCGTCGTCGAGGTTTACAGCATGGACAACGGCACGCCGGAGCCTGCGGATTTTCAGATGAACCAATACACCGGCACGCCGTTTGGTTTCGAGCAACATGACCATAATGGCAACCTGGTTTCCCTGGACACTGCGGCGGGCTCGACCCACTTCACCTATGATTACGCGAATCGTCTCGTATCGGTGGAGCGCTCGGCTGGACCCGCCCTGGTGCGGCTGGCGAGTTTCACCTACGACGCACTCGGACGGCGCATTTCCAAGACCACCTATCCGCCCGCGCCCGCGCTGCCCAGGACCACGCAATTCCTGCTCGACCCGGAGACGGATCAGATCATCGAAGAGCGCGTGGATGGAGTAGCGCAAGCCTTCGCCGTGTGGCCGCACATGCATCAGAGCGCCACCCATGTGAGGATTTCCGCCGGCGGCGAAATGCTCTGGGTACATACGGATGAACTGGGCTCCGCCCTCGCGCTCACCGATGCAGGAGGGAATGTTCTGGAGCGGTACGATTACGATGATTACGGCGCGCCCCGTTTCCTCACGCCGGAGGGTTTACCAATGGTGGATGCGGAAGGTCGCATCGTGCCACAATCGCCCGCGGGCGTTCACCATCTCTTCCGCGGCATGTTCTGGGATGGTGAGACGGGGCTGTATTTGCAAGGGTCAAAGCCCAACAAAGATTATGCGACTGACCCGTATGTGGAAACCTCCCAGCGCTACCTCGATCCGAAAACCGGCCGCAACCTCACGCGCGGAAAAAGATTTACTGCTGAACTCTATGTGGAAACGACACGTGTGGGTGGAAATGCTTACACTGCTGCGGGGGACAATCCCTGGTCATTCGACGTGCAGGAGGGCAAAAAGGGATTGAACGCTGTGAACGTGAAACTGGCGCGAATGATGGGCGGCGGAGGGACGGATTGCAACGACACAGACTATACCCAGAAGAGTCCCCGTGACTCAGCAACGGGCATGGCGAGCGGACGCACATACGTCCCGGGCAAGTATGGAATTGAACTCGATGGAATTATGGCAACAGGACGAGGCACCAAAGATTGGTCGAACACAGGCGAGTGGTACAAGTGGCGCAAAGCCGTGCTGGACGGAAAGGTCGAGCGCAAGAGCATGTCGGTAATTTTTCACAACGACGCCGGGGAGGAAGCTGGTCGCTATAACTTCTTTGAAGCGTGGCCGTGCCGTTGGAAAGCGCCGGAGTTGAACGCGAGGGGCCACCACAACATCGGGCAGGTCACGATCGTTAAGTAATCGAACGCCGAAGGGTGCGAAGGGAACTGCCGTTCAATTGGCTGCCGGAATTTGTCATCGCAACCGTGGCAAATGTCGCCGTAGGCTTCATCAACCGCCGCCGTTCTTTTGCCAGTGCTGCGGGATAAAATCCGCCGGGCCGTCCCCAAGTTCTGACCATGGAACCGCACATAAACGTAGATGATGAATGAATGAGGTGACGACCATTCTGGACCGGGCGCAGCAGGGCGATCCGAAAGCCGCGGAGGAATTGCTGCCGCTCGTCTATGAGGAGTTGCGCAAACTCGCCGCGCACAAGATGGCCCACGAATCCGGCGGTCACACGCTCCAGCCGACCGCGCTCGTTCACGAGGCGTGGCTCCGGCTCGGCGGTGGCGAAGGCGCGCAGTTCGAGAACCGCGCGCACTTCTTCGGCGCGGCGGCGGAGGCCATGCGGCGCATCTTGATCGACCGCGCGCGGCGGCGTCTGGCGGCGAAGCGTGGCTCCGGCGCTGGCGTGGTTGACCTCGATGAAGTGGAGATTCCATCACCGGTCGCGGATGACGACGCATTGCTCGCCCTCAACGAGGCGTTGGAAAAATTTACCGCGCTCGATTCGCGCAAGGCCGAGTTGGTGAAGCTGCGTTACTTCGTGGGCTTGAACTTCGAGGAAGCCGCCACCGCGCTCGGTGTGGCCGTGCCTACGGCCAAGCAGTGGTGGGCCTACGCTCGCGCTTGGCTGGCGGTGGAGATGCGCGGGGCCAACTCCCCGTAGCGGCGTCTCGGCAGAGCGCCGCTGACTTTCGACTTTCAGGGTGCGGCGTTCTG
>JAYVNY010000232.1:0-13414 GCA_043758205.1 Akkermansia sp. | reverse complement strand
TTTCCCTTCCTGGATTTTCTCGGCATCGCGCACATCAACTCCAGGCAATCCATCTTCGACTGGACCAACCGGCCGACCGCGCTGCCGCTCGCGACCATCGGCCAGCGCCCGGTTCTCGCCGACCCGCCCACGACCGGCGCGGGTCTGATGTCCCGCACCTTCCAGCCGAAGGAAATCGTGTATCTGCCGCTTAACACCCAACTGCCGCCCACCGTGACGAACCATCCGGCCGCCCGCATCACCACCGCTCGTCACGCCGCGCACCGGCTCGATTTTGAAATCACGACCTCGACCGACACCATGCTGGTCGTCGCGCAAAGTTTTTACGGCGCATGGCGCGCGCGCGTGGATGGAAAGCCCGCGCCCATCCTGCGCGCGAACCATGCGTTTCAAGCCGTGGTCGTTCCCGCTGGTGCGCGCACGGTGGTGTTTGAGTATCACGACCGCGCCTTCCGCACGGGCGTGGCGGTGACGGTGTTCACGCTCCTGCTCGGCCTGGGGTTGTGGGTGGCGTGGCGCGCGCGTCCGGCCGTTCAAGATTCCCGGTGAAATCCCGCTAGGTTTCCCGTGCCCGGCTGCGACCAAATTCTTCCCACGGTGCCCGCTCCGCCATTGCGCGCAGCGGGAACGACCGCGTCCCCCTGGAGCGCGTGGTTCACGCCGGGCCGGTTTGCCGCGCTGCTCGGCGCGCTGCTCGCCTCGAACTTCGCCGCCGTGCTGTGCGGTTTTCAGACTCTCTACCTGCGCGATTTCGGCTACTTCAGCCACCCCGTCGCGCAGTATCATCGCGAGGCGTTCTGGCGTGGCGAACTGCCATTGTGGAATCCGCTCAATTCCTGCGGGATGCCCTTCCTCGCGCAATGGAACACGCTCACCCTTTACCCCGGCTCGCTCATCTATCTGCTGCTGCCCCTGCCGTGGTCATTGAATTTATTCTGTTTGCTGCACCTCTTCGCGGGCGGAGTCGGCATTTATTTCCTCGCGCAACGCTGGACGCAGAATCGTTTCGCGGCCTGCGTCGCCGGCACGCTCTTCGTCTTCAGCGGCTTCACGCTCAACTGCGCCATGTGGCCGAACAACATCGCCGCGCTCGGACTCATGCCGTGGGTCGTGCTGCTCGCGCAACGCGCCTGGCAGGAAGGCGGACGACAACTGCTCCTCGGCGCGCTCGTCGGCGCGGGGCAAATGCTCGCCGGTGCACCGGAAATGATCCTGCTCACCTGGGTCACCGTCGCCGGCCTCTTCCTGATTGACCTATCCATCGGCGACACGGCGCGCGGACGCGCGGTGCTGCGCGCCGTCGTGATGATCGTGATTATCGCCGCGCTGTCCGCGATCCAGCTACTGCCGTTCCTGGAACTGATGAGCGCCTCCGACCGCAGCGGCCAGGTCTCCGTCGCGTCGTGGTCCATGCCGTCCTGGGGCTGGGCGAATTTTTTCGTGCCGCTCTTTCACAGTTATCGCGCGCCCATCGGGAGCTACTTCCAGCCGGGACAGGATTGGATCCCCTCTTACTACATGGGCCTGGGTAGCGTGGTGCTGGCGGTCGTCGCGCTGGTGCTGGTGCGGCCGGCGCGTGTGTGGTGGCTTGCGCTGCTCGTCACGCTCGGCGTCGCGCTCGGGTTGGGTGAAAATGGATTTTTGTACCCGGCGTTGAAGAGCGCGTTCCCGCAGCTCTCCTTCATGCGCTTCCCGGTGAAGTTTCTTATCCTCGTGAATTTCGCGCTGCCCCTGCTCGCGGCCTTCGGCGTCGCCGCGCTGGTCGAGGGCACATCCCGCGCCCGGCTCCGCACGCTGCTCCTCGTCAGCGGCGCGGCGGCAGTGGTGGTCGGCGTGCTGATCTGGTTCGCGCACGCGCACCCGGCGCGCTCGGAAAATCCGCAGACCACGCTCTGGAACGGCGCGACCCGCGGGCTGATTCTCGCGGGCGTGGTCGCGCTGCTCTGCGGCCTCATGCGCGTGGCGCGCGAGCGGTCTTTGCGAATTATGGCCGCCCTGGTCCTGCTGACTCTGGCGCTCGACGGATTCACGTTCAGCCCGCGCGCGATCCCCACCCTGCCCCCGGTGGCACTGGAACCCGGCCTTGTGAAACTTGAACCCGCGCCGCAGCCGCACGGCCCGCGCGCCATGCTCATCCGCCCCGCGCACGATGCGATCTACGCAACGATGATTTCGGATCCGTTGAAAGATTTTGTCCTCCATCGCCAGGCGCTGTTCGGCAACGCCAACCTTTACGACCGCGTGCCGACTCCCGACGGCTTCTTCTCGCTCTACGTGAAGGAGCAGCGCCAGGTCTGGTCGCAACTGTGGTTTCAGCAGACGAACTGGATGACCTCGCCGCTGCTCGACTTCCTCGGCGTGGCGCACATCAACGACGAATCCATCTTTGACTGGACGAACCGGCCGACCGCCCTGCGGTTTGCGACCATCGGTCAGGCGCCCATTTTTGCGGATGCCGAGACCACGGTGGACGGAATGCTCGCACCCGGCTTCGATCCAAAACGCACGGTCTATTTGCCCGTCGCAGCGAAGTCCCTCGTGCGCGCCACGCGGCCGGTGGAGGCCAAAATTCTTTCCGCCGAATTCACCGCGCACCGCCTCGTCTTCAAAGTCAGTGCCACCGCCGACACCCTGCTCGTGCTTTCGCAAACGAGTTACGCGCCGTGGCACGCGCTGGTGAACGGGCGGCCCGCGCCGTTGCTCCGCGCGAACCACGCCTTCCAGGCCGTCCCCATTCCCGCCGGCACGCACGACATCGTGCTCGAGTATCGTGACCGGGCCTTCCGGCTCGGCGCGTTCATCACGGGCGGCACGCTGGCCCTCGTCGGTTTGCTGTGGTTCCTAGCACGCGCTGGCTTTGACGGAGCGCGGACATTCCTGTCCGCAGCAAGCCGCCGTGGTGTACGGCTCAATGTTCTTCTGATGCGTGCGCAGTTCGCGGCTTGCTGCGGACAGAAATGTCCGCGCTCCGAAAACCTCTTTGCCCTCGCGCCGCTTTGCGCGAAATTCGGGGCGTGCCAGCGACCGACCACATTCGCGACAAGCTCTCGCAGCTCCCACACAAGCCGGGCGTGTACCTGATGAAGGACCGCTTCGGGCGCGTGATTTACGTGGGCAAGGCGCGCGATCTCCGCAAGCGCGTGTCGCAGTATTTCCAATCATCGCGACGCCTGGGCTGGGATTTGAAACTGAACGCGCTGGTCGAGGCCATTCAAGACCTCGACGTGCATGTGGTGCGCAGCGAGCCGGAGGCGCTGCTGCTCGAAGGCAAGCTCATCAAGGAATTCCAGCCGCGCTACAACATCAGCTTCCGCGACGACAAAAATTTTCTGATGGTGAAGCTGAACCTGAACGATCCGATTCCGCGCTTTTCGTTGGCACGCATCAAGCAGGACGACGGCGCGAAATACTTCGGTCCGTTTCCTGACTCGGGCGCGCTGCGTTCCACGCTGGCGTTGATGCGCAAGACCTTCAACCTGCGCGGCTGCCGTCCGCTCACGCCGACGGAGGCCGATTACAAACATTGCCTTTACGGCCATTTGAAATTCTGCACCGCGCCCTGCGTGGGCAACGTGACGCATGAGCAGTACAAGGAACAGGTCGTGGCGGCGTGCGAGTTCCTCTCGGGCCAGTGCGAGGAGATGAAGGCGCATCTCGACGGCGAAATGAAGAAGGCCGCGCTGGCGCAGGATTACGAGAAGGCTGCGGAGTTGCGCGACGCCATCACCGCGCTCAAGCGCACGACGGCGAAGACGACACGCTTCGAGCGCACGCCGTGGAACCTGCCCGTGTCCGTGATGCCCGAACGCGACAACATGGAACTGGGCAAGGTGCTCGGCCTGCCCGCGCCGCCGGTGCGCGTCGAGGGCTTCGACATCTCGAACATCAGCGGGACGTTCAAGGTGGCGTCGGTGGTGGCGTTCCGAAACGGGCGGCCCGACCGCGCGAATTATCGCCGGTTGAAAATCAAAGGCGTGGAGGGTCAGGACGACTTCGCGTGCATCGCCGAAGCCGTGCGCCGCCGCTACGCACGCCTCTTGCGCGAAGCGACCGGCGAGACGGCGAAGGAGAACGAGGAGGACCGCGCCATTGTCGAGGAGTTGCGCGAGCTGATGAAGAATCCGGGCGAGGCGTTTCCGCCGCTGCAAGAAGAAGGTGCGAAGACCGTGAGTGGGAAAGTGGGTGAGTGGGTGAGTGAGAAGGGCGAGACGGCAAGCCCCCTCACCCACTCACCCACTCACTCACTTACCAGCTTTCCCGACCTCATCGTGATCGACGGCGGCAAAGGCCAGCTCAACGCCGCCTGCGCGGAGTTGCAGAAGCTCGGGCTGTCGCACATCGCCATCATCGGACTGGCGAAGGAGTTCGAGGAAATTTACCGCCCCGGAGAAAAGGAACCGCTGCGCCTCTCGCACGAGAGCAATGCGCTGAAATTGCTCCAGCGCATCCGCGACGAGTCGCATCGCGTGGCGAACAGTTACAACGCGCAACTGCGCGTGAAGAAAATTTCCGAGAGCATTCTCGACGAGTTCCCCGGCATCGGCGAACGGCGCAAGGCCGCGCTGCTGAAAAGGTTTGGCTCCGTGCAGCGCCTGCGTCTGGCCACGCTCGAGGACATCGCCAGCGTGACGGGCTTCGGCGGCAAGGCGGCGGCGGAGTTGAAAATCTTTCTTGAGGCGCGCTCGGGAGAATTGCTCGCGAACGCCGGCGGCCTGACCAAGCCCGCTTAAATCCAAGCCGGGACCCGCATGAAAAACCATTCATGACCGGCCAGGATTCAGGCGGAAACTTTTCCAGCGTGCGGCCCGTCTGACTCGGCATGTTGGCCATCAAGAAATTCAGTCCGGCGCTGGTGATGACGGTGTTGTCCGCCATGCTCACGCTCGTCTTGGCAGCGGCGGACGAGCCGGTGAAGAAACCCGCGCGCGAAGGCGGCGAAAAACGTCTCGGCGAGGAATGGAAGAAACTCTCCCCCGCCGAGCGCGAGGCCAAGCGCGATGAAATCAAGACCCGCCTCGAAAAGCGCGTCGCCGAACTGCGGGAGAAGAAGGAAAAGAAAACCATCACCGCCCAGGAGGAACGCGAACTCACGCGCAGCGAGCAAATCCTGAAACGCTTCGAGACGATGGAAAGCAAAGGGTCGCCGCTCCTGCGTGGCGGCACCAACAGCCCCGCCGCCCCCGCGCCGCCGGAGAAATGATTTTTGTGAATGGGGTGTTGGTCTCACACTGGCCACCGCGCGTGCGGTGGCTTTTGCTTTCTTCACGCGCGAGCTGAATGCCAGAGTCTCCCGACATGGAACGCAGCGATGCGGAACTGATCCGCGCGGTGTTGCAAGGCGACATGGCGAGCTTCGAGCCGCTCGTGGCCAAGTATTCCCCGCGCCTCTTCGCCACCGCCCGCCGTTACGCGCGGCGCGAGGACGAGATCGAGGACATCGTGCAGGAAATCTGGTCCAAGGCGTATCACAAGCTCGGCAGCTTTCGCGGCGAAGCGCCGTTCGAGCACTGGCTGATGCGGATGGCGGTGCGGACGTGCTACGACTTTCTCCGCTCGCACCAGCGCAATCGCGAGAACACCTTCACCGAGCTGACCAAGGAAGAGGACGATTGGATCGAGCGCATCATGAGCGCGCCCGAGCAGGTCAGCGACAAGGCCGAGGCCGCGAAGCAGCTCGTGGAGAAACTGATGAAAATGCTGCCGCCGCCCGCCCGGCTCATCATTCAACTTCTGGAGATAGAAGACCGCTCAGTGAAGGAGATTTCGGCCCTGACCGGGTGGTCCGTGCCGCTGGTCAAGGTGCGCGCCTTCCGCGCGCGGGCCGAAATGAAGAAGTGTCTCGCCCGCATTGCGCGGGACAAGTATCTGTAACCTAGGAATCGAAAACCGAGTCTGCACCAAGGCAGTTATGAACCTCGAAAACCTGCATAAAAAATTGATTGCCGCCGCCCGCGCGACCCCGGCGGACGACCGCGTGCCGTACGCCTTCGAGAAGCGCGTCATGGCCCGGCTGGTGGACAGCGTGCGCGTGGATTTGCTCGGCGCGTGGAGCGCGGCACTCTGGCGCGGTGCCCTGGCCTGCCTGGTGGTCACGATGCTTTCGGGCGGCTGGATGCTGTGGACGGAAACGCCCACGGACCACCCGGAGTTTGCGCATGAGTTCAGCGCGGCGGTCTTCGCCAGCGCGGGTGACAGCGATGACGAAACTGAAGTCTGGTGAAAATCTGGAAAGCCATTCTCGCCACGCTCGTCATCTTCGCCGCCGGCATGTTCGCGGGCAGCATGGTGACGAGAAACGTTCTGCCCCCCAAGCCGCTCGCGCCCCCCGCTCCGCCCGTGGACATGCAGCAGCGGTTTTATCAAAAGCTGAAAAGAGAACTGGCGCTCACCGCCGATCAGACCAACCGGCTGGACAAAATTTTCGTCGAAGGCAACGCGCGGGTGAAAATCATCTGGGACTTGATGGCTCCCGAACTTCAAAAGGAGCGGCAGGAAGTTTATGAAAACATCCGCGCCGTGCTGAACCCCGAGCAGCGCGAGAAATTCGAGAAGCTTTCGAAGGAACGCCCGCACAAGCCAGATGGCGAAGGCCCGCGCCGCGGCTCCAAGCCCGGTGAGACCAATCGTAACAGGGAACTGAAGCCGGGCGGCCCGCCGCCGGCCTGACCTTCGTAGCGGCGGCTCGGCCGAGCGCAGTTGTTCAATCTTCTCCGGAAAGATTTCCCGTTCGTTGCCAGCAGAACACGTTCTCCCTCACCCCAGCCCTCTCCCGCTGGGCGAGGAGGCCAGCCAGCCAGCGCGGGATGACGACCAGCGCGTTCGATGTGACGACGACTGGATGCCGTTCTCCCTCTCCCAGCGGGAGAGGGCTGGGGTGAGGGAGAACGGCATTGAGCTTTTGAGCGCGCATCAATTAAGATGCGGCGCGCCGCTACGAAACTCAGTTTCCCGCGAAGATTCCCTGCCGCGCGGCCATCGTGGCGAACAGCCCCTTCGCCCGCACCAGTTCCTCGAACGTCCCCTGCTCCGCGATGCGGCCTTCCTTCGAGAGCACGATGATTTGATCCATGTTGGCCAGCGTGCTGAGGCGGTGGGCGATGCAGATCACGGTGCGGTTTTTCTCCAGCAGATCGATGGCGGCCTGGACTTCCATTTCCGACTGGGAATCGAGCGAGGCCGTGGCCTCGTCGAGCACCAGGATGGGCGCGTTGCGCACGAAAGCACGCGCGATGGACAGCCGTTGACGCTGACCTGTGGAGAGCGTCATGCCGCGCTCGCCGATGATCGTGTCGTAGCCTTCGGGCAGTTGCATGATGAACGCATGCGCGTAGGCCGCGCGCGCGGCCGCCTCGATCTCGGCCCGCGTCGCGCCCAAGCGCCCGGCGGCGATGTTCTCCGCGACGCTGGTGCGGAAGACAAAAATATCCTGGCTGACCAGCGCCATCGGGCCGCGCAAATCGGCGAAGGAAAGTTCTCGCACGTCGATCCCGTCGATCTTCACCGAGCCGCCCGTGGTGTCGTAGAAACGAAAGAGCAGATTGAGGAGCGTGCTTTTGCCGGAGCCGCTCTCGCCGGCAATGCCGACTTTGGAGCCACGCGGGATGGTCACGGACAAGTTGTTCAACACGGCCCGGTCGCCGTAGGTGAAGTTCACGTTCTCGAAGCGGATGTCCCGGGCGAATTCCTTGAGCGGCCTCGGCTGCGCCGGTTCGAGGACGCTGGGCTGCTCGCGCAAAAGTTCCACGAGCCTTTCCACGCCCGCGCCGGCCTGCTCGAAGGTGAGATGGATGGAGGCCAGTTTCTTGAGCGGGGCCAGCAACACCGCGAGCGCGCCGACCAGCGTGACCAGTTCATGCGCCGGGCGACCGCTCCAGAAAAGATAGACGAGCACGCCGCTCAGGCCGATGGCCGAGAGCAGTTCCATGAAGGGGCCGGACATTTCCTTGGCCCGCACGCCCTTCATGGTGTGGCGGATGAACTCGCGGGACAGCCTGCGGTAGCGGTCATTCTGATTTTGTTCGAGGTTGAAGGCCTTGAGCACGCGGATGCCGGTGAGCGCCTCGACGAGGAGCGAGTTTTGTTTCACGTTCGCGCCGCGGCTGCCGCGCCCGGCCCGCCGCGCCTTGCCGCCCAGTACGATGAGCGGAATCGCCCCCAAGGGAATCGCCACCAGCATGAGGAGCGCCAGCCGCCAGTCCAGAACACACAAGACCGCGAACGCGCCTATCATGGTGAATGACTCGCGCACCAGATCGGAGCCGGCCTGCCGCAGCGCGCGGTGCAGGGCGAAGGTGTCCAGGTTCACGCGCGTGAGCATGTCGCCGGTCGAGCCGCGCGTGAAATAATCGAGCGAGAGCGACGTGAGCTTGGCCAGCACGTCGCAGCGCAAATCATTGACCACGCGCTCGCCCACCCAGCCCATGCAGTAGTTGCTCAGGTAATCCGTGACGCCGCGCAACAGCGCGATGAGTGGGAGAAAAAGCAGCGTGCCGAGAATGCGCTGCGCGTCCATGCCGGTCCCCGCGCGCAGCAGCCACGGATCAAGGGTGTCATTCAACTGTTTCTGCCATTGCTCCGCGCGGACGCGGAACCCGGGCAGGAATTTGTCCTGAACACGCTCGACCTTCGGCTTGGGCGCCGGGACGAATTCGAAGCCGCAGGAGGGGCACTTGGTTTTTCTCTTGTCCTCGAGCCGCTCGGTCAGCACGCCCGCCGCCCAGAGAAACAGGATGGCCGTCAACCCGCAGAGGGAACCGACGAGCACGCCCGCGACCACGCGCCGCCAGTAAGGCCGCATGTATTTCCAACCGAATCCCAGAATGACTTTTAGGTCGCGCACGTTGTGCAAGCCATTACCCGAGTCCGCGCGCGGCGAGTCAAGCCAAGCGATGATTGTTTTCCCAAAGCAGCGGGTGGAGCCGCCAGCAAACCAACCACTCGCTCTCCATGCTCGGCGGACCGACCACCGGCCTGCACTTCGCCGCCGGAGAAAGCTGGAGTCACCCTTGCTGCTCAAGTCCCATTCATGAGTGACGAGCGGGCGTCGAGGGACTGCCGGCGCACCTCCAGTTGCATCACGACGAGGCGCCCGAGTGATTTGAGGGCCAGTCGTTGTCCCTGCGACAGCACGCGCGGGACGTAGTCTATGACGCACAGGCTGCCGAGGGCCATTTCATCGGCGGTGCGGAGCGGCGCTCCGGCGTAGAAACGGATGTGGGGTGCCCCGGTCACGAGCGGGTTATGCCGGAAGCGGGCGTCCTGATGGGTGTCGGTGATCACCATCAGCTCGCGACCGAGAATGGTGTGGGCGCAGAAAGCCACGTCGCGCGGCGTTTCGGTGGTGCGCAGGCCGATGCGGGCTTTGAACCACTGGCGTTGGGCGTCCACGAAGGTGATCAGGGCGACGGGTGTTCCGCAGATGGCTCCGGCGAGAAAGGCCAGTTCGTCGAACACCTGCTCAGGCGGGGTGTCGAGCACCTGGTAGCGTTGCAACTCGGCGAGGCGCTCATCCTCCAGCAAGGGAATTTCATAGGTGTTTTTCGCACTCATAACAGGTGGCCTTTCAACGGGGAGCGGATGCGGTGATGGTGGTGCTGCAAGCTGGCGCTGCCGGGAAGAAGGCGGGCAGTTCCGCACGAACCGCCGGCGGAAGATTGGCGTCAATGAAGGCGATGATTTCCTCAAGCTGCGCGGGTTTGGCGAGGCAGGGATGGTTGCAGATGATGCCATCGTGTTCCTGCACCCGCTCGCGCCAGACGGCGGCGGTGAAGAAGACGATGGGGATGTCCTGGCAAGCGGGGTCCTGCTCGAACCCGGCCACGACATTGCCGCCGGGCATGCGGGGCATGATGATATCGAGCAGCAGAAGGTCCGGCTTGAACTCGCGGGCCGTGGCCAGCGCGTCTTCGGGCCAGTTCTGCACGCTCACCTCGTAACGGCCGGTGGCTTCGAGATTCAGTTTCAACAACCTGGCCGCGCCGATCTCATCATCGACATAGAGTATCCGTGCTTTTTTCATAGCTGTGTTCCTTTCCGGCGTGGAGCGTGACGGTCACACGGGCGCCGCCCTCGGGGGCGTTGAGCAACTCGATGTGACCGCCATGCAGTTCAATTATGGACTTGGTGACTGAGAGGCCCAGGCCCGTGCCCAGACCTTTTTGTTTGGTGGTGAAAAACGGGGTGAACAGACGGGGCAGATGATCGTCCGCGATGCCCGGGCCGGTGTCCTGGATTTGCACGAGGACGCGGCCATTCGAGGTGCTTTCCTCAGAGGGCGCCGGTTCCGGCTCGTAAAAAGTGCTCACGTAGAGGTTGCCACCATTGGGCATGGCATGAATGGCGTTGGTGAGAAGGTTGATGAAGACCTGCTCCATCTTGCCGAGGTCCAGGCGGACCTTGGGCAGGCCGGGATCGAGACGGCGGATGGGTGTGATGCGGGTGGCGTTCAGGGAGTAGGTCAGGAGCGAGAGCGCCTTCTCCAGCACGGCGTTGATATCTTCGAACGCCATGTCCAGATTCGGATTGCCGGACATCTGGAGCAGTCCGCGGACGATGGCGTCCGCGCGGCGGATCGCGTCGCGCATGTCGGCGCAGGTGAGCTTCACATCCTCGTCGGCTCCAGAAAATCTGGACGTGAGATAGGTCAGGCCCATGAGCATGGTCTGGAGCGGATTCTTCACTTCATGCGCCACGCCGGCCGCGAGCTTGCCAATCGAGTCCAGCTTCTCGGCCTGGATGAGTTGCAGTTGCGTGGACTGGAGTTGCGCGTGGGCGAGTTCCAGATCGGCGAGTGTTTTCGTCAGCTCCCGTTCGCGCTCGCCGAGGGTGAGGTTGGCCTGGCGCAGTTCGCTCTCGGCCTGCTTGCGGGCCGTCAAATCAACATGCGAACCCACCACGCGCACCGTCCGTCCGGCGGCATCGCGCAAGGCCACTCCGCGCGCCAGGATCCAGCGGTAGGTGCCGTCGTGATGGCGGAGCCGGTGTTCCAGTTCATAAACCGGGCGGCGCCCTTCGAGAAAACTCTGGAGCGTGAGGCTGGCCCGTTCCGCGTCATCGGGGTGCAGCAGTTCCTGCCA
The DNA here is from genome assembly GCA_043758205.1 of Akkermansia sp. Lineage (GTDB taxonomy): Bacteria > Verrucomicrobiota > Verrucomicrobiia > Limisphaerales > SIBH01 > JANNGC01. The sequence continues at coordinate 2,339 of JAYVNY010000232.1, read as the reverse complement.
GGCGGAGAAAGTATTCTCCACCTCGTCCTCCGCGTAGCCGATCATGTTTTTCCAATGTGGGGAGAAATAGACCTCGTTCGTGTCGAGGTTCCAGTCCCAGATGCCGTCTTCGATGCCGGTGATGATCAGGTCGTAGCGCTGCTGGCTCGTCTTCAACGCCTCCTCCATCCGTTTGCGTTCGGTGATGTCGGTGGAGATGCCGCAGACGGCGTAGGATTGGCCGGCATCATCGCGGAGCGGGAATTTCACCGAGATGTAGGTGCGCGGATCATTTTTGAGCGGCACGACTTCCTCCAGTTCCAGCGGAGCCTCGGCGGCCAGGGTTTTGAGGTCATTGGCCCGCAACACGTCGGCGATGTCGGCGGAAAAAATGTCGTGATCGGTGTGGCCGAGAATGCGCACGTCCGACACGTGGAAGAGCCATTTGTAGCGGTGGTTGACGAAGAGGTAGCGCCCCTGGAGATCCTTCACGTAAACCACGGCCGTGGTGTTGTTGAGGATGGCGTGAAGCTGTTTCTGGTTTTGCCGCAACGCCTGCTCGGCCTGGCTTCGGACGTTGATTTCGCTCTCGATGTCCCGATAGGCCCGGGCCAGTGCCTGCGTGCGACGGGCCACGCGGCTTTCGAGAGAATCGGCATAGCGGCGGTGCTGGAGAAACGACAGCGAGAGAAAGGACATCAAGAGGACACCCCCGCCCAGCGTGCTCCAGCTCTGCCACCTGGGAAACGCCGCGCGATCCGTTGCTGAAGGCGTGCTGACGATCAGCCAGGAGCGTCCGGCCACGTCCAGTTGCGCGCGATGCTGCAAGACTTGCGAAACCGCAGGCACCTCGGAGGGCGGAGCTTCCGGCGGGCGCGCGACGGAACGAAAATACAGCAGGTTGGAGCCGCCCGGCTCGGTCGTGTCGAACAGGGCGAGGCTCACGCCCGGGCGGCGCTCGGATTTGAGCGCGTGTTCGACGATGGCGCGGATGCGAAACACGCCGACGCAAAATCCCGCCACGTTGTCCGGGCGCGGTTCCCTGGAGGGCGACGTGGAGCCGGGCCGATGGACCGGCGCAAAGCAGAGAAATCCTTCCTCTCCTTGCACGAGCATCACACTTCCGCTGGCCCGCGTGACGCCGGCATTCCGGGCGGAAGTCAGGGCGATCCGCCGCGCCGGTTCCGACAACAGGTCGAATCCATGCGCGCGCTGGTTCGACTCGAAGGGCACGAGGTAAGTGACCGGACAATACTCCGCGCGTTCCCCGGCCCGGACCATCTCCCCGCGTGCATTCTGTTCCGTGATCTGAAAGCCCGGCGTGCGCCGGTCGCGGGCAGCCTTTTCAAAGCGGACGCGGTCCTTCCCAGACACCAACGGAGCCCATTGCAAGGACTGCACCCACGGACGCCGGCCCAGCGGAGACGCCAGAAATTGATCAAACTCCTCGCGCTCCACCTCCTTGCTGGCGGCAAAGAACGCGACCAGCGACTGCATCATCTCCAGGTTCCTTTGCCACTCCTGCTGAAGCAGCCCGACGCGGTCCGCACTATCGAGCAGGAACTGCGCTTTGTAAGTCGCATTCTCCTGGGTGCGGACCAGCACCCAGGCCAGCACTGTGACCAACGCGGTGAAAATCAGCGTGGCGGCCATGATGGCCACATCGTGCCTCCGCCTGTACGCAGCCTGCTCCTCCAGCCTCGGGACCAATCGCCCGTCCGGATTCAGCAGATCGTTTTTGGTTATCGTGGTCACAAGCCGGATCGGAAATGGGGTGGGAACGATGGGGCGGACAGTGCGGCGAGAAGCGTGGCGGAATAAAAAAACAAACACCGGCCCGGCGACTGGCCGGACTGGTCGGCTGCGATTCGAAGGCAGCGGTTATGCATAAGCCTCCAGTCGCTCCATGATGTCGCGCGAGGCCGCTGGCGCCAGAGGCAGCCGCCTTTTGAAACAACAATGCCCCGCGCGGATCTCGAAAGAGGTTCGGTTGCCTGTTTGCATCGCCGTAGGAGGTGGCAGACCACCAGTTGATCTGAAACTAATTGAAACCGTGCGCTCATCCCGACGGATTGCAATACGATTTTTGACAATACTTACAGCGCCTGCGCCGCGCGCAAACCGGCGCGTGGACGACCGGGCCGTACGCAGATTGGCGGATCGGATTTCTCGCGGCATGGTGTTGAACGCCACCGATGGCTCGATGAAACGCACCGCGTTCTGCGGCGGAGTCGCCGCCAGGACCGGCTCCAGCCTCATACTGGGTGCATCCGAACACTGTTCTTGGTAGGGCGTCGTCGCTCCGCGCGCGCCGGGGTGAGGCGACAGCAAGTTCCGCAAGGTTTCTTCGCGGCCTGGCC
>JAYVNY010000231.1:0-23510 GCA_043758205.1 Akkermansia sp. | reverse complement strand
TTCTCGAACTTCAATTCGTTCCCCGGCACGCCGTTGATCACGTCCACGCTGAAATGTTTGCGCCAGTCGCCGCCCCACTCCGGCTTGTAGAAACGCTTCACCACGAAGAGCAGTTCCCGCACATGCTGCGGGATGCCGCGCAGCCAGTTGTTGTAGTCCGCCGAGTATTCGCGCGACGCGGGCGTGAGCAATTTGATCACGGAGCCAATGCTGCGCTCGGGACTGAGAATCGGGCGTGAGTCCTGGTTGTTCTTTGCCGCGTCTTTGAAACGGTTGCGGTAGTCGCGTTGGATCAACTCATCCACGAGCGCAAAATCTTTTTGGAAATCCGAGACGAAGACCGGGCCTTGCAGAATGGAATCCGTCACCGCCTTGGAGATTTCCGACTTGCCGCCGCCGCTCACCGTGCAGGGCTTGTGACAGAAGACGCCTTCGCCCACCGTGCCGACCAGCCGCCAGTATTTCGATCCGGGGATGCGCTTCATGTGGACCTTGTAGCCGCTCGGGCGCACATAAACTTTCCCCGCCTGCATCTTCATGCTCTGCGTGCCGCCGTTATGCGGCCAGCTCACCTGCTGCGCGCGCAGGTCAAACTGCACATGCTCATCCACATAGATCACGTCGTGGTTTTTCTTATCAATGGCGTACCCCTCGGGCTTCACGTCCATCATCGCGCCGTAGAGCTTCACCACTTCCTGGAAGGAGTAATCCAGTTGCGGCATGTGCTTTTGCCCGCTCATTTCCTCGCCGAGATCGTAGCTCGGGAAAACGAGCGCGCCGCCCGCGTGTTCTTCCTCTGCGAGGCCGAAGAGATTCGCCGCGTAGCTGATCTGCGTCTTCACCTCTTTCTTGCAGTAGCCGAAATAGTTGTCCGCGATGATCGTCACGACCACGCCGCGTTCGTCGCGGGCGGTGAGCTTGAAGGCATTGCCGCCGTTGTAGAGTTCGTCCTCGGCCTTCCAGCACATGCCGTCGCGGCGCTGGCGTTCCGTGGCGTCGTCCCATTTGGGCAGACCCACGTCGCGCTTCTTCACACGGATGAGATGCGGCGCGAGAATGACGCAGCCCGTGTGACCGCTCCAATGTTCCACGTCGAGTCCCGCGTCGTTCTCCGGCAGGAAGGGATCGCCGCCGTTGCCGAAAATCGTCTCCACGAAATCCAAATTGCTGACCAAATTTCCCGGCGCAAAGAACCGCGTCTCCATCCGCTTCTCGGGAGTGAAGCCCGGCACTTCCGGCACCACCAACGGGCGCAACAGCAACGACACATGACACCGCGCCTCGTCCGCCTGCGACGACGTGAAGGGCAATCGCGCCAAATCCGGCGGCAGCACCAGCGCGCGTTGCAGCAACTCCGCGTAGGTCCGCTTCGGCACCGACTTCTTGTCATCGGGGATGGGCAGGCCACCTTCACAGACGTGGAAGACGCCCTCGGTCGTGCGGCGGTCGCTCTTGGGATTGTGCAGCACGCCCTGCTTCACGCGATACGACGTGAGAATGTCCGACGCGAAAATATCCTTGTCCGGCGGCAGCGAGAGCGCACGCGCCACGCCCGCGCGGTCGAGCACGAAGGTGCGCCACGGCAGCTTCGGCGCGAGACCGGTTTCGTAGAGGTAATCGTCGAGGAAGGACTGGATGCGCCAGTCAGCGGGGCAGAGGTAATTGGCCAGCAGCCGCTCCGTCTCGCGCTGGTGCTGGAGGAGCGCGGACACCATCTCCTGGAACTCGGCGTCCGCCGCGGCCAGCGCGGTGGGCAGGCCGAGGGCGGCCAGTTTCAAGTTGATGTATTGCCAGAGTTTTTTCTCTGAATCGGGAGTCGCACGGGTCGAAGTCATCGTCACGGGGCACGAAGGTAACGGGGCGACAAAAAGCGAAGCAAGAGCGCGCACGACGGCGGCCATGAAAATTATTTCAACCGCTTATGTGCGGCAACGGGTGGGGCGGCTACCGCGGGAGCCCCCGCCCAAGCATCCGCCGCCGGTCACGGCAGCGCTTGGTTGAGCCGTGTCATCATTTCTTCGGTGTCTCGATGACAATCACCTGATCAGCATCCTCGAATATGGTCACTCGCTTGCCGATGAACGCGATCGTGTTTGTTGCCGTCCGCGCATTCGGAGTGTCCGATGGAAAGCGCCGAGCAATCCGGTAAAGGTCCGCAGCGCCCCGCTGCCCGACATACTCCCACTGCAACTCGGAAACCTTGCCGGGGAAACCGCAGGTCATACCTCGTGAGACCTGGACCTTGGGATCTGGAACTGGCTCTTGTGTGGGCTTGGTCGAACACGACGATCCCGAATCGGCCTTGCCATTGAAGCACGTCACAACCGCCACGTAGCGCGGCCCCGACAGGGCGACTGTTCCTGCGGCGGGGGACAAGGCCATGACCAGCTCGGCAATCAAAATAAAGGCGAAGTATTTCATAACGTATTCACTGGCTAAACTAATGATCAGCCCGCACCACTCCACTGCCTTCGGTCTGTTTCGCTGGGCGCTCTCGCCACGCAGTGAAGCACCGCCTTTGGCCCCGAACAAGTTTCCCCTTTTCCACACCCGCCTCCCGGCCCGACGTGGCCGGGCGTCGGTGTCCTCACCGCGCCGCGACGGAATCAGCGAGGCGTTCCTGAACTTGCCCACGCCTCACCCAGGCGCGCTCTCCCCAATCCCAACGGGATTGCCTCACCGAAGCCCAGGGTTGGTGCGCCGCGCACCTACCCTGGGTCCACGTCCCACACATTTCTCCAACCCTGAAAGGGTTGTCTCACCGCCATGCCACACCGCACGGACGAAAAGGATTCAACCCTTTCAGGGTTGAACAAAATTCCCGGCCTGCGAACCCAGGGTAGCGCCTGCGGCGCAACCCTGGGCTTAGGCCCGGCAACCCTGTTGGGGTTGGAAAAGGCGCGCGGTTCATGAGCATCCTTGGCGTGGCCGGGCGTCGGTTTTCCCACCGCGCCGCGCTGGCATTGGAGAGGCGTGACATAACGTGCCCGAGCCTCAACCCGGCGCGCTGAGGACAGCGACCCCTACCCTGTTTGGTTGCGAACTTCCGAGCGGGCGCGCGGCTCAGTCCTTTCCCCAGCGCCAGCGCACCTTCTCGCCCTTGCGCCAGCAGATGACCATCAGCACCGCGGTCAACCCGAGCACGATCGCGCTGAAGAGCAGCGGAGAAACCAGGACCAGCGGCGTGCTTGCCACCACCAGCGCGAGCCATCCGCCGAGCGCCGCCCAGCCTTGCCAGGCGCACGGCAGACCCCAGCCCAGGCCGTAAAGCTTGGCCGGGAACCAGATTTCTTTGTCAGGCGTCGGCATCGGTCAGGGCCTGGGCTTGGAGGACTTCGCGCGCGGCGGCGAGTTCCTCGGTGGGAACTTGCACGGGATATTCAATGTCCGCGCCGGCGAGGGAGAAATGTCCGGCCATCCCCTGCTCCACCGGATTCAACCCGGCGCTGCGCAGCGCGGTGATGATGACGTCCGCCTCGATGAGCGTGCGCGCGGTGCGGACCGTGGCAAAGGCCGGGGTGTCCATAAGCGTTTATTTCTTGGACGGGTTCGGCTGTTGGACCTGGTTGGTCTGCTGGCCTTCGATCTTTTTCTTCAAGTCTTTGGCCTTGCCCTTGACCTGATCGGCCTGCGCGAACAGGAAGGCGGCGGAAGCGAGCACGACGAGGACGGAGAGGATGCGAGTTTTCATGGGTGCAGTTGTGCCGCAGAGGCGCGGGCGGGGCGAGCCTGAAGTTGCGCCTTGTTTCAACGGGATGCGCGGCCGGGGCCGAATTTGTCGAAAGCCGCGCGCCGTAATGTTGCCATCGCGCGGGCGCTCCTGTTCAATCCGCGCATTCCATGAAATTACTGACTCGATTTTTTGTCGTCGCCCTCTGCGCTGTGGTTGTGAATGGCTCCTTCGCCGCCGAGCGCGCGCCTGTCAACCGCGCCGTGGGCGAGAACAAGGCCACGCCGCCCGAGCGCATCAAGGCGCTGAAGGATTTCAAAGTCGAACTGCTCTACTCCGTGCCCGGTGGCGAGCAAGGCTCGTGGGTCAACCTTTGCACCGACCCGAAGGGGCGCATCATCGCCAGCGATCAATACGGCGGGCTGTATCGTTTCGCGCCGCCCGCGCCCGGCCAGCCGCTCGACCCCGCCGCCGTGCAGAAGATGCCCGCCGAGATTCGCGCGGGGAACGGACTGCTCTGGGCTTTCGGGGCGCTCTATGTGGGCGTGAATGATTACGAGAAAAAAATTCCCAGCGGCGTGTATCGCGTCTCCTCCTCGAAGAACGACGACACGCTCGACAAGGTGGAACTGCTCCGCGAGATCAAGGCCGGTGGCGACCACGGCGTCCACGCCATTCTGCCGTCGCCGGATGGCAAGTCGCTCTTCCTCATCTCCGGCAACAACGCCGATCTCACCGCCGTGAACTCTTCCCGCGTGATGACGAACTGGGGCGAAGACCATGTGCTCTATCGCATGCCCGACGGGCGCGGCCACAATCGCGACCGCCTCGCGCCCGGTGGTCTCATCTACAAGTTTTCGCCTGATGGCAAAAACTGGGAACTCTACGCCTCCGGCTTTCGCAACATCTTCGACGGCGCGTTCAATCGTGACGGCGAGCTGTTCACTTACGACGCGGACATGGAATATGATTTCAACACGTCGTGGTATCGGCCCACACGCATCAATCACGTCACGAGCGGCGCGGAGTTCGGCTGGCGCAACGGTGCGGGCAAACGTCCCGAATTTTATCCCGACAATCTTCCCGCCGCCTTGAACATCGGGCCCGGCTCGCCGACCGGCGTGACCTTCGGCTACGGCGCGAAGTTTCCCGCGAAATATCAGAACGCGATGTTCGCCCTCGACTGGAGCTGGGGCAAACTTTACGCCGTGCATCTGGAGCCGAGGGGTTCCACTTACGTGGCGACGAAAGAGGAATTTCTTTCCGGCGGTCCGCTGCCGTTGACCGACGCCATCATCCATCCGGGCGACGGCGCGATGTATTTCGCCATCGGCGGGCGCAAGGTGCAGTCCGGGTTTTATCGCGTCACTTACACCGGACGGGAATCCACCGCGCTCGTGAAGAACACCAAGTCCAAGGAAGCCGGCACGCGCGCGGAGCGTCACGCGCTCGAAGCCTTCCACGGCAAGCAGGACCCCAAAGCCGTCAAAGCCGCGTGGCCCGAACTCGACAACAATGACCGCTTCATCCGTTGGGCCGCACGCACGGCGATTGAACATCAGCCCGCCGCGACGTGGTCCGACCGCGCGCTCACGGAGAAAAATCCCGCGCGCCAAATCGAGGCGCTCATGGCGCTGACCCGCGTCACGGGCATTGACCCGCAACATCGCAAAGCCACCGACGCGCCCGTGGACAAGGTGATGGGCGGAAAAATTCTTGAAGCTTTGCTCAAACTTGACTGGAAGAAACTGAACCACGAGCAGCGCCTCACGCTCGTCCGCACTTACAGCATCGCCTTCGTGCGCTTTGGTCTGCCCGACGACACGATGGCCCGGCGCATCATCGCGCAGCTCGATCCGCAGTTTCCCGCGCCGAGCTTTGATCTCAACTGGCTGCTTTGCGAGACGCTGGCCGCGCTGCAGTCGCCCACGCTGGCTGGTAAGGCCATCGCCATGATCAAGGACGCGCCCGGCCAGGAGGAGCAGTTGGAATACGCGCGCTCGATTCGTTTTCTGAAGACCGGCTGGAGCACGGAACTCCGCACCGCGCAGTTCGAGTGGTTCCTGAAGGCGGCGAACTATCGCGGCGGCGCGAGCTTCGAGAAGTTCCTCGAGTTTATCCGCACCGACGCCGAGGCGACCTTGAGCGAGAGCGACAAGACCGCGCTCCAAACCGTGCTCGCGCGCAAGCCCGAGAAGAAATCCCCGCTCGCGCAGATGGCCGAAGTCTTCGCCGGCCGCACCACCGTCACCGACTGGAAGCTCGACACCCTCGCGCCCGCCGTCGAGCGCGCCATGAAGAAGCGCAGCTTCGAGAACGGGCGGAAGATGTTCGCCGCCGCCGGCTGTTTCGCCTGCCATCGCTTCGGCAATGAAGGCGGCATGACCGGCCCGGATCTCACCGGCGCGGGCGGACGTTATTCCTCCCGCGACCTGCTCGATCAAATTCTGAATCCGAGCAAGGAGATCAACGAGCAATTCGTGCCGATGGTCATCACGAAGAACGACGGCGAGACCGTGACCGGCGTGATTGTGAACCTGAACGGCGACAACGTGATGGTGAACACCGACGCCGCGAATCCCTTCCAGCAGGAGACGATTGATCGCAAGAAAGTGAAGAGCATGGAATTCTCCAAAGTCTCGCCGATGCCCGAGGGCCTGCTGCAACTGCTGACCACCGAAGAAATCGCCGACCTCACCGCCTACGTCCTCTCGCAAGGCGACAAGAAGCACGCGGCGTTCAAGTAGGCAGTGCTAAAACCAGAATCTTAAAGCCTGCGTCGCCAATGCCGGTCATGTCGTGCTGCATGCAACACGGCCGCGACGATCACCGTCTGCGTGGATTCGTTCACTTCGTAAATGATGCGGTAGGGAAAGCGGTCGGGATAACGCCAGCGAATGTGGCGGGTCGGATGGCGGCGGCAGTTGAGCAGTGGATTTTCCGCGAGCGCATCCCACACCCGGATGATTTCTTCGACAAACTCTGCGCCCAGTCCCGGTTCTCGCTTTTCATACCACGCCGCGGCTTCGGCCACATCCGACTCCACTTCCGGCCGGAACTCGACCCGCCACTTCATTTGGTGAAGCGAGAGCGCAGCCGATTTTTCATCTCGTTCAACGGCACAGCGGAAGCGGGATCGCGGTGATGCTCGGCCAGACGGCTCTGCACCAAGGATTCGTCTTCCTGCGACAGTCCCGGTTCATCAAGGTCCAAGGTGCGGCGAACGAGCATCTGCCTTTCGGCGACGGTGAGCGCAGGCAGTTCGGCGAGGACTTCGTTGAGGCTCATGGCGGAAAGATAGCGAGCTTGAGTGGCAGTGTCAGCCGGATTTTGCCCGGTCGTGCGCCACGCGCAGCGAGTTCAATTGTTGTGAACCATCACTGCCAGCTCGGCACGCCGATGTCGGTCATGAGGAGCAAACCCGGCGGCGCTTTCATGATGCGTGGGGCGGCGTTGACGAGGGAGGCCACGGTCGCGGCGTCGCCGGCCACGCCGCCGTCAAGGTGCATCTTCAAACTTGGCTCGCCTTCGATCTGGCAGGCGTCGTGCGGGTTCGGCGCGTCGAGATACATCTTCAAATCCAGCGTCAGCCGCGTGACGCCGTCCACCTTGGCCTCGGCGTATTGATGCAGGCCGCAGCACTGGCCGCGCTGCACCGCGACGTGCGGCGTCTTGATGTCGTGGTCGGCCACCATCGCGCGACCGGTCTCGGTGAGTTCAGAAATTTTCCAGCCGAGACAATGGGCGATGAGCGCGGCGGAATCTTTCAGCCCGGCGTGGCCCGCTTTGCCTTCGGCGAACAGGCGCTCGAACTCGGCGGGCGGGAGTCCGCTGCCAATTTTTTTCTGGAGCGGCCCGCGTCGCGTCGCAGCATTCACGACGCGCTGGATGTGAATCGCGCGCACGTCGCGGCAGACGCCGGTGAGGCACACGGGCAGCACGTCCATGACGAAACCGGGGTTCACGCCGGTGCCGAGGACGCGCGCGCCGAATTTCTTGCAAGTGTCGTCGAGTTGCTGGGCGAGCGCCGGTTCGCGCAGGGCCGGGTAGAGCAACTCCTCGCACGACGAGACGACGCTGATGCCCGCGCGCGCCATCGGCTCGACCTGCAAAAAAGCAGCGCGAATCTTCGAGACGGCGGTGTGGAAGATGACGTCGGGCTGGGCGTGCGCGAGCAGTTCGTCGAGGGAGCCAAAGACTTTCGCGTCGCGCAAACTGTCCAGGCCGGTGAGTTCGGCAAGGCTGCGCCCGGTGAGCGCAGGATCGATGTCAATGCCGCCGACAATCTTCGCCCACGGCTTGCGCGCGGCGAGCCTGAGCGTTTCGAGTCCGATGGGGCCGAGGCCGAACTGGGCAGTTTTGATCGTCGTCATAACGCGTCGCGATGCTACGCAGGGTTTGACTTTTGCCAAGCCCGGCGGGCTTGCTGGGCGCATGACGATTTCCGCGTGGTTCACCGTCGCGCTGGCGATTCCGGTTTTGCTGCTCGGCGAATGGCTGGTGCGGCGCGTCGCGTTCCTCTCGCGCTTCAACATTCCCGCGCCGGTCGTGGGCGGGTTGCTGGTCGCGCTGGTCCTGCTGGCCGTGAGTCTGGCGCGCGGGGCCACGGTGAAATTCGACACCAGCGTGAACGAGGCGTGGTGGACCTGGATCACGGCGGTGGATCCGGTGTGGTGGAAAAATCCGGCGGGCAAGGTGAACCAGCCCTTCCTCGTCGCCTTCTTCACCTGCATCGGACTGAACGCAAGCTGGCGCTTCCTGCGCCAAGGAAGCTGGCCGATGTTGATCTTCCTCGCTCTCTCCACCTTCCTCGCCGTGGCGCAAAATCTCGTGGGGGTGCCGCTGGCGAAACTGCTCGGAGAATCGCCGTTGCTCGGACTGGTCTGCGGCAGCCTGACGCTGGCGGGCGGACTCGGCACGGCGCTGGGCTTCGAGTCGGATTTGACCAAGGCGGGCTTCGCGAACGCGGGCGCGGTCAGCGTGGCGGCGGCGACCTTCGGACTGGTCGCGGGCGGACTGATGGGCGGCCCGCTCGGCGGCTGGCTGGTGCGCAAGCATCACTTGAAATCCGACGCGGCGAAGGATGTGCATCTGGAATCCGGCGCGTCCGGCGAGTCAGGAATTCTTTCCGACTTCAGGGAACTGATCGGCTTCCGCAAAACTTTTCTCGGACATCTGCTGGTGCTGCTGGTCTGCCTGAAGGCGGGCGCGTGGATCAGTTATTTCATCCAGAACACGGGCCTCACCTTTCCCGTGTACATGGGCGCACTGATGCTCGGCGTGGTGGTGCGGAACGTGGCGGACATTTTTTTCGACGGCGCCATCCAGACGGAAGTGGTGGACGCGCTGGCGACGGTGGCGCTGGGATTGTTTCTCGCCATCACGATGATGGGCCTGAACCTCGCCGACCTCGCGAACACCGCGCTGCCGATGCTGGTCATCCTCAGCGCGCAGATTATTTTGATGGGCCTCTTCGCGTGGCTCGTGACCTTTCCGCTGATGGGCCGCACTTACGACGCGGCGGTGATGTCGGCGGGGCAGATTGGTTTCAGTCTCGGGGCCACCCCGAACGCGGTGGCGAACATGAAAGCCATCGTGGAAAGATACGGCCCGTCGCCGCGCGCGTTCCTGGTCGTGCCGGTGGTCGGCGGCTTCCTGATCGATTTCCTGAACGCGCTGAACATCACGGTTTTCCTGAACTGGTTGAAACCGTGAGCGGCCAAAGCAAGTTTCCCGCCCGCAATATCTTCGCTGGATAAAAACTCACTTGTTCCCCGAACGGCATCCCTCAGAATTCGGCCTGCTTGAAAAAACACATGCACCCCTTCGAGACGGCGCTCCAAGTCATGCGCGACGAACTGGAGTTTTCTCTGGAGCATTTCGAGCCGGTGCCGTGGAGCCAGTTTCTACTCAATCCCCGCCGCCTCCGTGGCAGTGATTTTCTCATGCGCTGGTCGCAGGGCGTGTGGAGCGAGCAGCAACTGGTGCGCGCCGTGGAGGCCACGGGTAAATTTTTCGCCTTGCCATACGGTCCGAGCGGCGTGGCCCCGACGAATGATGTTCGTGCCTACGAACTATATTTTGAACGTCTGGAACACGCAGGGCTGGCCAGCATCAAACGTCCGGACTTGCTCGTCTTCCGCAAAAAAGATCAGGCGACAGCGGAGAAAATTGTTCAAGAACTCGGCGGGGCGGAAGAGCTTCCTTTCACTCGTGAAGATGATCCGAGGATGGGAAAACTCATCGCGCTCTCCATCATCGCCGTGGAGTGCGAAAACAGCCTGTGGAAGGCACAACAAATGCCCGGCTACAATTTGCCGCTCCGTCCCCAGAAGCGTCTGGGCGGAAAATTGGGACTGTCCAAGACTGCCGTGTTGCCCACGGTCATCGTCAAACACGAAGACTTGGCCCGACTCGTCAACTGGCAGCAGACGCACGGGCGTCCAATCCACATCTGGCACGCCTTTTACGACATGGCGTTTGGACTCTCGCTCGCTCGGGCGCAGACGTTGTTGGACGAAGGTTTGATTGTCGGCACCGAGCAGGTTTTCCAAGCTCCGGGCGGAGCGAGTTCCAGCAAGCTCATTTACAAATTTTACCATCACTACGCCTACCCGCTGGCGACCGCCACGAGTGAGCCGAAGCTGGTCGCGGATTCCATCACCGACAAGAACGGGCACATCCTTCCTTTCGTTCGCTTTGAAGGCGGCGGGCGACAACTCACGTCTGAAGCCTTGGAACAACTCCAACGATCCACCGTGCGATGATTTCCGAAACCCATCCCGCTCTGACTGCCGACATGGCGGTTCCGCGCACGGGCGCCCGGCGCGAGGCGCTGCGCGTCAATGGCCAGTTCTGGACGCCGGATTGGGTGGCGGACGCGATGGCGGCTTACGCCCTGCAAGACGGAGCAGACACGCTCTTTGATCCCGGAGTCGGGGCCGGAGCCTTGCTGCGGGCGGGGCGACGCCTTCGTGGACCGAAGCTGAAACTGCGTGGACGGGAAATTGATCCCGCTGCATTTGCCGCCGCAGAACAATCCGGCCTGTCGGCCAAGGACATGGCGGGCGTGCAACTGCGCGACTTCGCGATTGATCCTCCAAATGAACAATTCCGTTCCATCGTCGCGAATCCACCGTACGTCCGTCATCACCGGCTTTCGGAGTCGGCAAAAGTTTCCCTGCACACGTTTGCCCGCGATCTGATTGGACGGCCCATTGATGGCCGGGCCGGGCTGCATGTTTTTTTCCTGTTGCGTTGCCTGAATGCGCTTGCGCCCGGCGGCCGGCTGGCGTTCATCGTTTCGGCGGACATTTGCGAGGGCGTTTTTGCCCGCACGCTCTGGGCCTGGATCGCGTCCCGTTTTTGTCTGGATGCGGTTGTGACCTTTGCGCCGGACGCGACGCCGTTTCCCGGCGTTGATACAAATGCCGTGCTTTTCCTGATCCGAAATGACCGGCCGAGAACAACTTTGGCCTGGGCGCGGGTCATGGAGCCGGACACGGATGCTCTGACGGAATGGGTCAAGGAGCAGAAGCCCACCAATGGCGTGGAAGTCATAGAACGAACCGTCGCCGAAGGACTGTCCACCGGATTGTCCCGCGCCCCGCTCACCACCAAATCCACGCAACACACGCTGGGAGATTTCGCCCGCGTCATGCGCGGCATCGCCACAGGAGAAAACGAATTTTTCTTCATGACGCCGACGCGGGCGGAAGAACTGGGCATTCCCCGGCGGTATTTCATCCCGGCCATCGGACGGATGCGTGACGTGCAAACTGAACCGTTCACGCAGGAGGACTTGCAGGCGCTGGATGCGGCGGGGCGTCCCACGCGGCTGCTGTCGCTAGGGGAAGAACCCCGCGAAAAACTTCCGGCACCGCTGCAACGCTATCTGGAGACCGGCGAAAAGAGCGGTCTCCCGGCATCAACGCTGATCGCTACGCGCAAGCCGTGGTATCGCATGGAGCGCCGGACGCCGCCGCCGTTCTTCTTCGCTTATCTCGGGCGACGCGCAGTGCGTTTCATCCGCAATCAGACTGACGCCGTTCCGTTGACCTGCCTGCTGTGCATTTACCCGCACGACGCCAGCCCGGAAAATCTCGTCCGGCTCTGGCAGGTTTTTTCCGACCCGCGCACGCTGGCTGGATTGCGTCTGGTCGGGAAATCCTACGGGGACGGCGCGTTGAAGGTGGAGCCGCGATCCCTGCAACAGCTTCCACTGCCGGATGAAGTTTTGTCGGAAGCCGGATTGCTCTCGCCGAAGCTCAAGCAGTCCGATCTGGGCTGGTAGGCGCTGGCCAGTCAGCCGTCTGAGATATTTTTTCTCCGGGCACGCCGCTGTGCGCGGCGCGGCTTCTCGCAGCGCGAGAAGTTCCACCAAGTTCCTCCGCTGTTGTTCTGCCTACTTGCCCGGGGCCAGAAGTTGCTGGAACTCCGGCGTCGTTTTCAACGCGGCGAAGCGCTGGTCATTGAGCAGGGACGCGGCGAGGTTTTCGGCGGCCGGATTGGTCTTCCGGCGATCCGCGCTCATGGAGAGCGCCTGTTTCAAGGAGGTGATCGCTTCGGGACGTTTGCCGAGCACGGCTTGCGCGGCGGCGTAGTCGAGCCACGCTTCGGGCGTGGGGGTGACTTTCGTCCAGCGCTCCAGCGCCTTTTCCAAACGCACGTAGTCAGGCAACTGCTGATAAACCTGCGCGGCGAAGCTGATCATCTGCGCGTTCGCGGCCGGGATGGCGAGGACGGTGTCGGCGATGCGGAGCACGTCGTTGGTGCGGCCTTGTTGCGCGTACATCTGCGCGAGTGCGCCAGCGTTGGCGAGGTCGGTGGGATTCAATCGGAACGCGGACTCAGCCTGCGCCATCGCGTCGGTGCTCATGCCACCGACTTGTGATTTCATTTTCTCCAGTTCGCGCACCAGATTTTCCAAACCGCCGTTCGCGGGATCCAGTTTGCGGGACGTTTTCGCGAGCAGAATGGCGTCGTCGAAACGGCGCGCACCGGCGAGCAACTGCACGTAGCGATAGAGCGCTTCCGGGCTGTAGGGGCAGAACGCGTACGCCTGTTTGAACGAGAACTCCGCCTCGCGGAACATGCGGTTGTGGACTTCCAGCGCGCGCTTGTCGTCCGCTGAAAGTGGAATGCCAGGCTGGCGTTGCTGGCGCATCTCGATTTCCGCCGCGCGTCCGGCGGTCTGGTTCGCCACGCGCCAGGCATAGACGCCGGCGATGGAACTGCGGAGTTTCGAGAACGCCTTCTGACCGTCCTCGTCGCGCACGAAAGCCGGGTCACCCTTGAAGCCGCGATAATCCTTGTTCACATACACGCGCTCGGCGAAGGCCGTGATGTTCGACACCGGCGTGTCGTAGGTGATCCAGTTGCCGATGAGGCGCTCGGAGTAATCGCTCCAGAAGAGGTGATCCTTGTCCACGATCTCCTGCGACAGTTCGGGCAACTGCTCACGGTTAATCTTCATGATGATGCCGAAGGGCGAGAGGTGCGGATACATCCATTCGAGCGGGAAACTTTCCTCGACGTAGAATTCGCTGTCGGGATTTTGATCGAAGATGACTTTGCAGAGCAGCGCGTTGATGGCCATGACGGCGACCTGGCCGGAGACCTGCACGCGGTTATCCACGACCTTCACATCCTCGCCGGGGCGCAACTGGCCTTTGGCCATGCGGGCCTGCGCGTCGTTCATGTATTCCTGGAAGCAGCGCTGCGAATCCTCGTTGGACGGCGTGCGGATTTCCTTGTCGGGATAAGTGCCGCCCTCGCTGACCGCGAGTTCCTTGGGGAACGCGGCTTCGATCAACTGCCGGCTGAAACGGATGCGCGTGTGATTGGTCGGGTTCTCCTTGGCGAACTTTTGCAAATGCGCGGACAAGGGCAGCCCCTCGAAACGACCCGGCGTGTAGAACGGCACGAGCTTGGTGTAGTAGGCGATCTTCTTGGTCAGTTCCTCTTTGCGTGCGGTGAGCTTCGCGGCTTTGCCCGCACCGGAGGAGAGTTGCTGATCCACGGTGGCGAGTTCGCTGCGGAGGTTTTGCAGTTCGAGATTGCCCGTCCATTCGTCATCGAGGATGCGGTTCAAGTCCTTCGCCAGCACGCTGGCCAGGCCGCTGCCGCCGCCGTTCAATTGCTTGCGCGTTTCCTCGGAAAGATTGTCGCGCAGATACTTCGTCACCTCGTTCGGGGCGGACTCGAGCTTTTTGGCGAAGTCATTGAGCTGGAGGAAATGCTCGGGCTTGAAGAAGGAGTTGCCCACGCGGCGCTCCTTCTCGATGCGCGCGCCATTGGCGAGGAAGAAATTGTCCAGCGGCACGGCGACGGCGCGGGCGAGGAGATTGGTTTTGAAGTTCAACTCCCGCTCCTTGTCGTCGCGCATCAGTTCGCTGAAGAACGGAATGTCCTTCTCCGTGCTGCGATTGTAGTGCGCGCGGATGTATTGCAGGTAAGTGGCGTCGGCCAGCGCGTTCTGCGTGATGATGTAAACGTCGCGGCGGTCGAACTCGGGGTCCACCTTGTCCTTGGGCTTGGTGAAGCTCTCGCAGAAAATCATGTAGGTCGGGCAGAAACGTCCGGGGTCGGTGCCGCCGAACAGGATCGTGTCCCGCGCCATCTCGGGATAAATGTTCTTCTGGCCGGCCGGCGTTTTCAAAAGCTCCGCACGCTCTTTGCGCGAGTAGGTGAGCTTGCCATCCTTGCCCTTGAAGGGCGGCGTAAACATGTCGTGACCAAACCAGAAACCATACATGTGGCCGCGCTGTTCCGTGTCCGACCAGTGGGCAACGTAAGTCCACACAGGCATGAGGAGCGAGACGCCGAGCAACGCCACCACGGGCGCGCGCTGCCTCCACACGGCCAGCGCGGCAGTTGCCACCACGGCGAGGCCAAAAGTCCAGACGGCGGCAAAACGCGGAATCCAGTAGGGCGTCTCCGGGCGATACGCGTCGGCCACGCCGAACCACAGCGCCGCCAGCGCCAGCACGCCGCAACCGGCCAGCGCCCAGATGCGGAAGCGCTGGTAGTTCGCCACCAGCGCGGCAATCGCGAGCGCGATGCCATAGCCAATCGCCATCGCGATGAAGACGTGCGACGCGATGAAGAAAGGCTTGTTCAGCGAAATGCTCTGCCGGTCCGGCGCGGGGTTGAACAGTTCGAGCAGGAACGGGCCGAGCACGAGATAGAATCCTACGAGTCCCAGCAGCCAGGCGCGTTCGCGCGGTTGGAGTCGCCGGAAGAAGAAGAGCGGAATCAAGGCCAGCGCGAGGTAGCCGAGGCTGAATTCTTCGATGGGTCCTTCGATCAAGATGAAGCGCACCTGCTTCGCGTAGGTCGTGACCCACGAAGTCGTCTGCTCGACGATATTCGCTCCCGCACCGGCGGTCGGGTGAATCTTCTCATACTGACCACGCGTGAAGGCGTGGATGAAACCGCCGACGGTGCGCGGGTAGCCCCAGTTCAACGGCGGGTTGCTCATCGAAGCCAGCGGCATGTAGAGGTAAAATGCCGCGCCGATCACGAACGCGATGCCGCAGGCAATGGCCTTGCGCCATTGCGGGGCCCAGTCCATCGAACGGCCCTGCGATCGGCGCATCACGTCCAGAGCCACATACACCAGCAGCACGAGAGTCACGCACCCGGCCATCGCGCGCACTCCACCCGCCGCCATCGCACCCAGCGCCACCACCACGAGCACGGCGTCGCGCATGAACTCCGTGGCCGTAGCCCGCGTGCGAACGGACAGCCAGACGTAGCCGATGACCGACCCGAGACCGATGAGGTTGAAGATGAGCAGCAAGGGCGTGTTGCCCGACATGAGCGTGCTGCCCTTGCTCGTGAGCATCAGGCCCACGCCGTAGAAAATACTGTTCCAGAGCAGCATGGCGCGGCCGATTTTCGGCTGCACCGCGATCATCAGAATCTCCATCGCCACCGTGGTCACGAAGAGGGATTGATGGTTGTTGAACGAGATGCCGCAGAGGAACCACGACAAATACAAATAACGATACTGCTGCGGCGAATAGGTCCAGTGCAGCAGGCAGATGACGCTGCCGGTCAGCGACAACATGCTCAGCGAATACACTTCCACGATGATGGACTGGCTCCACATGAAGGCGTTGAATGCGAGGAGCAGGCCCGCCACCACGCCGCTCACGAGGCAGATGGAATTCTCAATCCGGCGCGCGATGCCTTTGAACTCCGCGATGCACTCCATGAACATGCTGCCGCCGCGCGAGACCATCAGCGTGATCAATCCGCACGCCAGCGCGCTGGCGAAGGCCGACGACACGCCGACGCGGAAGGCCATGTTCCCGAACGGAACGATCTTCGTGAAAATCCAGGTGTAGATCGTCCAGACCGGGTAGCCGGGCGGATGCGGCACGCCGGCGTACATCGAGCCGACGGCCAGTTCGCCGGAGTCTTGCAGCGTCAGGTCCGGCGCGAGCGTCCAGAGATAGCCGACGAGCGAGATGATGAACGTGAGGGCGAAGGCCACCCAGTCAATCGGGCGGAACAGCGGCGGCAGTTTGCCAAGGGGCGCGGTGGACGGAGGCGGTGTTTCCATATTGGGAGGCGTGACAGGGGCGGACGATGCCCCAGCCGGACGTTTGACGTTCGGCATTTTCGGGTTTTCAGAAGCCATATCAGGGCAAAGTCGAGTTTGTGTTCAGCACGTTAAAAGGCCGGGTAGGAGAACTGACCGTGCCGTCGTTTGTCCAACCCAAAATCGGCGCGGGCAGCTTGCTCGCGGGCGCATTGGCAAAGGCCAGGGACGAAGGGTGGTTGCTCAGGGAGGTCAGCGAGGCGGAAAAGTTCTGCGTCGCGCCGAGGTTCAAAAAATTGAGAATGGTGAACAGCACCACCGCGCAACCCAGGACGCTCGCGCCCAAAGTCTGGCACCACGGCAACGTCACGACGCGTTCGCGGCTCCGCGTTCCACGCTCCACGTTCCGCCCTCCAAACAGTTGCTGCTCGAGGTGCGCGCCGGGCCGCCGGGGCGTCCACGACCGCATCTGTTCCTCCCATGACTCGGGTGTCTTCATAAATTTTTTCTCCTTATCCAACTGCCAGGGTGACCGGGTGAGCGGGTGTCAGAGCGACCGTCCCTCTGTCTCCTTGTCCTCTGGTCTCCCGGTCGTCTTCCGTAAAATTCACCGGCGCGTTCTCCGTCCTCAGACACGCCCGCAGCTTCTCCATGCCGTAGCGCCACCGCCCCGCCACCGTGTTCGGCGAGGCGTCGAGCAGTTCGCCAATCTCCTCGAACGTGTGCTCGTGCCAGATTTTCAGCACGATGACCTCGCGCTGTTCGGGCGGCAGCTTCTGGAGGCAGCGCATCGCGGCCTGTTCCTGCGGCGACTCGCCCGTCTCCTGGTCAAACCACCGTTTCGCCTCCAGCTCGCGCACCACGCGCCGCAGGAAACCGCGCCGGTAATTCAGCGCCCGGTTGCGGAAGCCCCGGATGGCGTAATGCGCCGTGTTCTCCGGCTCCGTTTCCATCTGGAGCAGCGTGACGAACAACTCCTGCAACACATCCTCCGCCTCGCTGTGGCCGAGACCCAGCGCGCGCCCATACAGGATGAGCTGCGCGGCCTTTGCCTCGTAAAGTTGTTGTTGCCAGTCCACTGCGTTTTCACCCGATAGACACCGGGAGATGGAGATTTGTATAAGAAATTATCACCCGCTGGCACGCACGATTTCGGACCGTCAAAAAACAAAAAGCTCCGAACCCCTGCGGGTTCGGAGCTGTGGGAAGGATTCAGCCGGTTCAGCGTCCACGCTCGCCACCGCGCGAGCCGGACTCATGGCGTCCGCCCCCGCTGCCGCCGCCGCCGGAGGAAGCGCGTCCGCTTGGCTGCGAATCACCCGAAGATCCGCCGCTGCTGCGCGTGACTGGCGACGGGGACGGCGCGGACGGCGCGGAATAAGTTGGCGCGGCCGCGCGCGAAGACTGCTCATACCCGCGCGGCGAGGAAGTAGCGGGCTGACGCGTCTCGACCCGGACCGGCGCGGACGGACTCGGCATGGCCCGCGAAGGCCCTGACTCCGGCGAGTACGAGCGCGTGACGGGGGCCCCATTGTTCTGCGGCGTGGCACTGCGCGCGCTCCCTCCGCTGCCCGACTCTGAACCGCGCGAAAGGACGCCGCGTTGCGGAGCCGCGTCACTCGCGCTCCGCGTGGACGGCGCGGTGCGCGCCGTCTCGGGGCTGGAGTTGTTTGCCCCCGAATCGCCAAACAGCGAACGGCCTCCGCGTTGGTCGGATGGCCCGCGCGCCGGTGATTCCGTGCGCGGCGTGATCGCCGTGTTGCCACCGGCATTGCCGCCCACATTATTGTTGCGCGTGATGCCCGCCGTGCCGCGCGAAGTGTTTTCCGTGCCGCGCGAGGTGCGCGTGGCGGGGGATTCCACGGCCGGACTTCCACCCACCACGCCGCCGCTCACCGTCGAGCGGTTGAAGGTGACGGGGTTGTTGCCCGAGGGCACGGTGCCGTTTTCATTCCGGCGCGAAATCGCGGTCTGGCCCAGGCTGGCGTTGCCGCGCGTGGGGTAGGAAGCCGTGCGCACGACCGGCGGCGTCTTCGGCAACTCCGGACGATAGACCACGCTTTCTTTGCCGCGCCGTTCGATTTGATCCGCGCCTACGCCCGCGCGCGCGCCGCTCAAATCACGCGTCGAACGCTCGCGCACCGAGACTTCGCGGACGCTGTTCGCGCCATTGCGCGCGATCACGGTTTCCCGGCTCACACCGCGATTGATGATCGTGTTGTTGTTCCCCACGACGTAGTTATTGATGACCGTGGTATTGTGATAAATGTTCTGCACCTGATGGCGCGGCACGTAATAGCGATACGGCGCGTAGTCGCAGAAATTGCCAATGCTCACGAACGAATAATGGTAATCGGTGAGCCCGAAATCAAAGCCCACACTCACGCCGCGTCCGTAGTAAGTGAACCCAAAGCCCGAACGGTAATACGCCTCCGGCGGCAGCGGCGCCCAGCCGCAATAGCCCTCCGAGTAGCGCCAGCTCACCCACGACGGTCCCCACACCGTGCCGGGCGTCCACACCCAACCGGCGCGGCCGTGGTGATACCAGCGGCCATAGTGAAACGCCGCCCAACCCCACGAGTAATCCGAGTTCCAATACCAGCCGGAGTCAGACCAATACCAACGGCCCCGATCCGAATACGGACGCCACGCGGGCGCGCTCACCGCGACCGTCGGCTGCCAGCACCAGCCATAGTCGGAGAGATAAACCCAACTGCCGTAGGGCGAGAGCGAATCATAGAAGTAGGAAACTTCCGCCGAAGGCGGCGGCGCGGGAGCGGCCACCTCGGCCTGCGGTGCCGGCGCGGGATTTGCGGGATAAACTGGATTCAACGGCACGTTCGACACGGCGTGTGTTTGCACGGCGGGCGCGGCGGCCGCAGCGGCGACGTTGCTGCCGTCGTGTTTCAACATGGAAGTGACCACCGTGCTGGAGACGCCGAGGTCGTTGAGATAAAGAATCTGGTCCGCGCCCAGGTTGAAGTTGCCGGAGTATTTCTCCACGAACGCGAGGATCACTTCCTCGCCGACGCCGGCTTGCGCGAGCTTCACTACTTCACTGAGTCCAGGCGTGAGCGTGACGCTCTCGGGGCGCGTGGTGGGCGGAATGCGTTGGAGAATCGCGGGACCATTCGTGTCTGCTGCGACAACAGTCGGCGGCGCTTCCGGCGCTGGCGCGGCTTGCGCGGTGACGGCGGCGGGCGGTTGTCCAATCGTGGGCGCGACCTGCGCGACGAGCACGGGCGGCGGCGTGGGCGCGACGACGGTGCGCGGTTGTTCCGCCTCCGCCGAAGGACGCGCGCAACCGAGAATGAAGACCAGTCCTGACGCCAACCCGAGGGCCGTATGCCGGACAAAGTTCGTTTTCATAAAAGACGTTTCTGCTTTCTTGCTTCGCGAGACGCTGTTGGTTTGAGAACCAGCGCCGGTTGAAGATACATCCATTGACCAGCCGCACCCAGCGCCTATTCAGCCGCCCCGAAGTCCCTGCAATCCATGCCATTGCGGGTGTAAAACCGGAGGCGAGGGAAATCCTGGGAAGCGATCCAGATGGGTTTGTCGGCGTCCGTCTGTCAGTGGGAGATTTCATTTAGCCTCACGCGCAGGACGCCAAGGGGGCATCCGAACACTGTTCTTGGTAGGGCATCGTGGCTCCGCGCGCGCCGGGGTCAAGCTTCCGCAAGTTCATCAGGTTTCTCCGCCGCCAGGCTCGGCGTGCGCGGAGCGACGACGCCCTACCACATCCAGGTTTTAAGAACAGTGTTCGGATGCACCCGGACGCCAAGGGCGCAAAGGTTTTTCTCGCTGCAAATTCTTTGCGCCCTTTGCGCCCTTCGCGTGAGGCAAGTCTGAGTCCGTGAAAGTCATTCGCACTCACGGCCACAAATAATTTTTTGCGAGCGCAGTGAAGGATTCTCCCTGGGACTTTTGCCACGTTTCATCCCGGGAAAGTTCGGTCGCGAGCGCGGCGGCGACGGAGGGCCCCAGCCTCAAGGCCACCCGCGCGTCGAGCAGCAACGTGCGAGTCCGGCGCGCGAGAACGTCCTCCACCGTGCGTGCCATTTCCTCGCGTGCGAATCGGCGCACGTCCTCGGCAGAAAAAATTTCCAGCGCAGCCCCCCCGCGCAACGGCAGGTCGTGCGTTCGTGACGCGCGTGCTTCGAGTCCGCCGACTTGCGCCGCCGTCGTCACCACGTCCTCGCCCATCTTGCGATACGTCGTCCACTTGCCGCCGGTGATGGTCACGAGTCCCGAGTTGGAAACGACGATGGTGTGATCGCGGGACAGTTTTTTGGTCGCACCGCCTGCGCCGCTTTTCACGAGCGGACGCAAACCCGCGAACGTGCTGAGGATGTCGCCTTCGCCCGGGGCTTGGGCCAGATACCGCTTGGCGTGCTCCAGCAGAAACTCGATCTCCTGCGCGAACGCACGCGGCTCCAGACTTGTCTCTCGCACCGCCGTGTCCGTGGTGCCGATGACCACGCGGCCATGCCACGGGATCGCGAAGAGCACGCGTCCGTCCTTGGTTTTCGGCACCATCAGCGCGTTCTCACCGGGCAGGAAACTTCGGTCAACGACGATGTGCGCGCCCTGGCTGGCGGAAACCATCGCGTGGCTCGCCAAGTCATCAAGTTGGCGCACGGCGTCGGTGAAAACTCCGGTCGCGTTGATGACCACGCGGGCGTTGATTTCAAATTCCCGCCCGCTCTCCTGATCCTGTGCGATGACGCCGCCGATGCGTGCGCCTTCTTTCAGCAACCGCGTCACACGCACGTAGTTCGCCGCGAAGCTGCCGAGATCGTGCAGCGTGTTCGCCAGCGCGATAAGCAGGCGCGCGTCATCGAACTGTCCGTCGAAGTAGCGCACCCCGCCGCGCAGCCCGGCGCTTTGCACGCCCGGCATGTCGCGCAACACCTCCTCACGCGAAACCAACTGCGACGGGCCGAGGCTGAATTTTCCCGCCAGCGCGTCGTAGAGTTTCAGCCCCACGCCATAGAACGCGCGGTCCATGGCGCCATACGCCGGCACGAGGAACGACTGGCGGCGGGTCAGTTGCGGCGCGTTCTGCAAGAGCCGCGCGCGTTCGCGCAACGACTCGCGCACGAGCGAGATGTTGCCCTGCTTGAGATAGCGCACGCCGCCATGCACGAGCTTGGTGCTGCGGCCGGATGTGGCCTTGCCGAAGTCATGTTGCTCGACGAGCAGCGTGCGGTAGCCGCGCGCCGCCGCATCCACCGCCGCGCCAAGTCCCGTCGCGCCGCCGCCGATGACCAGCACGTCCCAGCGCGTGGAAAGGTCGGCCAGCGCGGCCAGTGAGGCGTCGCGATTCATCGGCGGGGAAACTCCAAATTTCAAAACTCAAAATCCAAACAAATTTCAAAGCCCAAGCTCCAAACTCCAACAGCGGAACCAAAGTCCAGCGTGCAAGGAGCGCGGCATTTATGCCGCTTCAATGCTCATGGTCTGCTGGTGCCCGATTGGATTCATACGCTCGGACGGAGAGCGTTGAAGCGGCATAAATGCCGCGCTCCTCCACGCCGTTCGCCGCTGGGAAATTTGGAGCTTGGAGTTTGTTTGGGATTAGGGATTTGAAATTTGGATTTTGAACTACTTCTCCACCCAATCCCTCGACCGCTTCAACGCCTTGGTCCATTCCGCGCCCACCTTCTTGCGCGCGGCAGTCTTCATAGACGGGACAAACTTGCGGTCCACCTGCCACTGCGCGGCGATTTCCTTCTGGTCCTTCCAGTAGCCGACGGCGAGTCCGGCGAGATAGGCCGCTCCGAGCGCGGTCGTTTCGGAAATTTTCGGACGCACCACGGGCACGCCGAGCAGGTCGGACTGGAATTGCATGAGCAGGTTGTTCGCGCACGCGCCGCCATCCACACGCAGTTCCTTCAGGCGGATTTTTGCGTCGCTCTCCATCGCGCGCAGCACGTCGGCGACTTGAAAGGCGATGCCTTCGAGCGCGGCGCGGGCGATGTGCGCCTTGGTCGAGCCGCGCGTGAGTCCGAGCAGCGCGCCGCGCGCGTATTGATCCCAATGCGGCGCGCCCAATCCCGCAAACGCCGGCACGAGATACACGCCGCCGTTGTCCGAAACTTGCGACGCGAGCGCCTCGACATCGCGCGACGAGGCGATGATGCCGAGTCCATCGCGCAGCCATTGCACGACCGCGCCCGCGATGAAGATGCTGCCTTCGAGCGCGTATTCGGTGCGTCCGCCAATTTTCCACGCGACGGTGGTGAGCAGGTTGTTGCGCGAGGCGATGGGTTTGGTGCCGGTGTTCATGAGCATGAAGCAGCCGGTGCCGTAGGTGTTCTTCACCATGCCGGGCTTGGTGCAGACTTGGCCGAACAACGCGGCCTGTTGATCGCCTGCGATTCCGGCGATGGGAATGGCCGCGCCGAACAAGTTGCATTCGCCATACACTTCGCTCGACGAACGCACCTCGGGCAGCATGGAGCGCGGCACGCCGAAGAGTTTCAGCAAGTCCTCATCCCAGTCGCCGGTGTGGATGTTGAAGAGCATGGTGCGCGAGGCGTTGCTCGGGTCGGTGACGTGAACGCGCCCGCCGGTGAGGTTCCACACGAGCCACGAGTCCATGGTGCCGAAGGCGAGTTCGCCCGCGCGCGCCCTGGCTTTCGCGCCCGGCACGTTCTGCAAAATCCATTGAACTTTGGTGCCGGAGAAATAGGCGTCCACGACGAGTCCCGTTTTCTTGCGGATGATTTTCGCGAGGCCCCGCGCTTTCAACTTGTCGCACGCCTTCGCGGTGCGGCGGTCCTGCCAGACGAGGGCGTTGCCGATGGGCTGCCCGGTCTGGCGGTCCCAGACCACGGTGGTCTCGCGCTGATTGGTGATGCCGATGGCGACGACATCGTTGGCGGTCAGCCGCGCCTTGTTCAAGGCCTCGGCGGCGACGCTTCGTTGCGTGGCCCAGATTTCTTGTGCGTCGTGCTCGACCCAGCCGGGCTGCGGGAAGTGCTGCTCGAACTCGACGTAGGCCGTGACCGACGATCCGTCGACTTCGATCGCCCGGGACCGCACGCCGGTCGTGCCGGCGTCGATGGCGATGACGACGGTCATCGGCGCTTCGATCGACCGGGACGATTGCTCGGACCGGTGGAGGTGCGCCGGGTCGGCGCCCGTCGCTGGCGGCCCGTCGCCGTCGGTCCCGACGATCCGCGCGACGATCCGCGCGACGATGCCGGCGCGCCGCCGGGGTCGCGCGCCGCCGCACGCTGTGCCGTCTCGGCCCGGAGGTCCCTCAGGGACTTTCGGTGATAG
>JAYVNY010000230.1:0-28991 GCA_043758205.1 Akkermansia sp. | reverse complement strand
GAAATCTTTTATAACCGGGAACGGTTCCACAGCGCCCTCGGTTACAACTCCCCTGTGGACTTCGAAAAACAACTCAACTAGAAAGCCCACGTCTCGATGTACTCACCCAACACCTGTCCACCAAATCGGGGCAAGGCCAGTCTTGTCGCTGGCGGGTGAAATTTTCGAAACGGCGGGCAAGAATGGACGGACGTCCGCGTTCGCCGTCGGCCACGCCATGGAGAAAAATCCAACCCGCTTGGTGGACCGCTTTTGAAATCAACAGACTGGCGCGCTTTCTCCGTTCGTTCGCTTTTGTGCGCAGAGTTTTTTTCGCGTGCGTCGCGCGATTCGCCACATGTCATCCGCAGCATGGCCCGGCGTTTGTGAACAATTTTTCAGTGCGACGGTGGCCGGTTCCTTCTGGTGCTTCTCAGGAATGATGGTTGTCAAAAGTGACTGAGCATGAGACAGCATAAGCTCGTATGAAGCCCGAATCCCGATTCCGCCTCGCGGCGTGCTCCTCACTGCTTTGTCTTTCCATCTTCTCCCCGCTGAGTCGTGCGGCGGAAATGATTCCGGCCCCGCCCAGAATCATCGGCGACAGGACCACCAACGGCCTGCCGCGCCTCGTCTTCCCTTATCCCGCCGCGCAGTCGTATGAGATTTTAAGTGCGGACACGGTGCTCGGGCCGTTCACGCCGGACACCACTTCCGGAAGATTTGTCGGACCCACGTTTATCGTGACGAACGGCAGCGCGATGAAAATTTTCAAAGTCGGTGCGGTGCCGATGAACAGCAACGATCTGTTCATGGCTACGGTGTTGAACCGCCTGACCTACGGGCCCACGCCGGATGAGATTGACCGCATCCACGCCATTGGCGCGGACGCCTACATCGCGGAGCAACTGGCGGGTGAGCTGATCTCGGACACCCTCAACACGGAGGCGCGCCTTACGAACGCGCCGCTGACCACGCCGCCTCCTCCGCCGCTCACGAACTGGATCCGCCGCTCCGCCACCGGCACTGCCACGGGTCCGAACTTCGGCATCTACATGAGCGCGCCAGGCACGGTGTACATTGATAACGTCACGCTCGTCACCGGGACGAACGCCGACGTGGGGACGAACTTGGTCACAAACGGCGATTTCGAGATCGAGCCGGTGACGAACGGCTGGTTCATCGGCAGTTCCATCAGCGCCGACCGCACCTCCATCACGAACAGTCCGACGGTGGATGGACTCGCACCGTCGGGTGTGAAATGTGTGCGGCTCGTGGCGAACGCCGGCAACACTGCGTTGGCCAGCGGTCTCTGGCAGCCCTTCACGACGAACGCCACGGTGTCCTCGACGCAGCGTTACACATTGAGCTTCTCGTATCTGCCGGTGCAGAACACGGGCACGAATGTGCTCACGGTGCGTTTGTCCGGCGGGCTGACCGTCGGCACGGTCACGCTACCGAGCGCGCCGCCTGCGCCGCCCACGCCGCCCACGCCGCCGCCGGTCATCAGCCATGTGTATGACCGGCTGACGAATGCGACGGCGACCTTGGATGATTTCCGAGCGTGGCATGTCTTCCGCGCCATTCACAGCCCGCGCCAGTTGCACGAGGTGCTGGCGCAGTTTTTCCAGAACCACTTCACCACGCAGTATCAGAAAACGCAGGACTACTTCGACAACAACTACAACGTGGGCCAGTACACGAATGATTTTGTCCGCGCCCGTATCGCTCTGGATTTGCACTGGCGCGAGCATGACCGCTTGCGCACGGCGTTACTGAACCCGAATGGCAACTTCTACGACCTGCTGAAGGTGAGCATCGAGAGCGAGGCGATGATCATCTATCTCGACACCATTTTGAGCGGCAAGGCCGCGCCGAACCAGAATTACGCCCGCGAGGTCATGGAACTCAGCACGATGGGTGCGGACAACGGCTACATCCAGCAGGACATCGTGGACCTCGCGAAAGTCTGGACCGGCTGGCGCGTGGACAAGAAGGACGCGAGCGCGGCGAACAATCCCTTCGCGCCGATTATTTCGCACGCGAACCTGACGAACTTTGCGGACACGCCGGGCGTTTGGGTGCTGCATTTCAACACCAATCAGCACGACCTCACCACCAAGCGCCTGTTTACGAACAACGTGATTCACCCGCGCTTCGGCGCGGCATTCGGTGGCGGCACTTCCTACGCGCTCATCCTGAGCAACACGCTCGCCAGCGGCACGAACGGCATGACCGAGGGCTACAAGGTCGCGCAACATCTCGCGAACCTGCCCTACACGATGGAATACCTGAGCGTGAAACTCTGCCGCCTGTTCGTGCATGAGGATTTCTTCTACGGCCAGTACGATTACACGCTGCCGAATCTTTCCCCGGAGGCGCAGTTGGTGAAGGACTGCATGACCGCGTGGAACACGCCCGCCGGTGACGGGCGCAAGGGCAACATCCGTTCGGTGCTGACCACGATTTTCAACTCTGCGCTCTTTCGTAGCCACGGCGCGTCGCAGCAAAAGGTGAAGACACCGCTGGAGTTTGCGGTCAGCGCGGTGCGCGCGCTGCGGATGGTCTCGACGGACACAAACAGTTGGACCAGTTCCACCGGCGACAGCGACGGCTACGGCATCGGCGGCACGAACGGCAACACCTACCCGCTGAACCGCATGGGCGGCATGGGCCTGTTCAACAAGCCCGAGCCGGATGGCTGGTCCGAGTTTGGCCGCAACTGGATGAACACGGCGAATTTGTGCGAGCGCATGAGATTCGCGCAGCACCTGCTGATGGCGAACAACAATTCGCTCAAGACCAGTGACTACGGCAGCGCCGGCTCCCGCAACACTTCTGACCCCGTGGCCTTGCTCCGCGCGAAGCTGCCGGGCGCGAGCTGGAACAACGCCGCCGCCGTGACGGACTTTTTCCTCGGTCTGCTTTTTCCCGGCGAAGGCGCGGCGAATCTCGGCCGCGACCGCGAGGCCGCGATCAATTATTTGAACTCAGACGAGGCCGGCACCGGCAGTTCGCCCTTCAGCGGCCTGTCCGGCACAGCCTACGACGGCCGCGTGCGCAGCATGGTGGGCTTTCTCATGTGCCTGCCCCGTTTTCAGGAGCAATGATTTAACTGGAGAAACCCTATGCCCAACATCATCACCCGCCGCTCGTTCCTCAGTAACGCCGGTCGCGCCGCCGTCGGCCTCGGTCTCGCTTCGCTCACAACTCTGCCGCCTTTCCTGCGCCGCGCACTCGCCGAGGGCGCGGTGGGCGTGAATGGCAAGAAACTGCTCTTCATCTTCCTGCGCGGCGGCAACGACGGCGTGAATAACATCCTCCCCATCATGGACCCGAGCTATCTCGGCACGCGCCCGCTGATCGGCATTCCGAAACATCCGCTCGGTGACAATTTTTACCTCAACACCGGCGGCCCGGGCACCATGCTCGGCGTGGACGCCGCAGCGCCCGGCGCGGCGCTCTCGTTGAACAACGGTTTCGCCGGACTCAATCCCGCGATGGCCGACCTCGTGCCGCTCTACAACGCGGGCGACCTCGCGCTCATCCACCGCGCCGGCTACCGCAGCCTCTCGCGTTCGCACTTCGACTCCGAGCAGTATTGGGAGAAAGGCACCGACGGCACGACCGCCAATCGCACCGTGGCGGACGGCATCTGGTATCGCACGATCATTGAATCGGGATGGAATTTGAACCACGCGCTCGCGGGCGTCTCGATTCAGTCGAACATGCCGGCCTCGTTGCGCGGAGAGCAGCCGATGACGAACCTCAGTTCCATCAACCGCTACAACACGCTGGGCGTCCATAGCGCGAACGGCTCCACCAACACCGACCGGGTGAAGATGCTCAACGCGCTCGACGCCGCGAACGTGCAGCCGTACCCCAAGAAGGACAACCGTCCGCTCGTCCACACGCTCGGCACGCAGTTCCGCGACACGCTGGACATTTTCCAGAATCCGCTCTTCGCCTCGAACGCCTTCTTCGACACGAACGGCACGACCTCGCTCTTTCCGATTAACGCCGGCTCTGACCAGCGCGGTCTCGGCAGCGGCGCGTATGGTTTCATGCAGCAGATCAAATCGTGCGCGCAGGTTCTCGCGAACACGGACGCGGTGATTTGCGGCACGGAACTGGGCGGCTTCGACACCCACACCGCACAGGTCACGGCGGGCAGCCCGCACCTGGGCGGACACGCGAATTTGCTCCGCCGCCTGGCCTGGACGTATCACGCGCTCTGGCGGTTCTTCAGCAACCCGGCCTACAACATTCAGGGGCGCAATCTTTGGAACGACACCATCATCGTCACCATGTCCGAGTTCGGCCGCACCTCCGAGGAAAACGCCTCGATGGGCACCGACCACGCCGAGGCCAGCGTGATGTATATCGGCGGCGGCGCTGTGAACGGTGGTGTCTTTGGCTGCGACGTGAACGCCAATCCCAAGCTCGGCGGCGCGGCCAACTGGGCCATCGGCGGCGGGGCCAAAACTGGCGCGCTCTATTCCGCCGACAGCAACGTCGGCTACCTGCGCCGCACCATTGATTACCGCAGCGTGCTTGGCGAAATCGTCCGCGACCACCTCGGCGCCACGCAGAACCAGTTGAACCGCATCATCCCCGCGTACGCGAACGAGTCCACCGAGCGCCTGCTCAATGGCGGCCTCGTCGGCACCACGCCGATCATCGGTGAGTTGGGGATTGTCTGAGCAATGGGTGGAACGGGCTACCAGCCCGTTCCGCTGGGCAACCTGCCCAGCGGAATGAGTTTGATCCGCCTGGGCTGAACTGGTGCCGGTCTGAAGTGCTCCACCCTCACTCTTCCGCCGGGCTGGTAGCCCGGCGGCACAGGCTGGTAGCCTGTGCTACCCCGCGCGGTTTCTGACGAATATTTGTGGCCTATGTGCCCTACGCCGTGATTGCGCCTCGCTTGGTCACGGCGTAATCATTTCCGCATGTTCCCCGTCCGCTCACTTCTTGGCGCGCTGGCCATCGCTGGCGTGTGTGCGGCGCGGGCAGATGATGCGGCGAACCGGCACTTCCACGACAAGGTCAAACCGCTCCTCGATTCGCGCTGCATCAGTTGCCACGGCCTCGACAAGGTGAAGGGCGCGCTGCGCCTCGACTCGCGCGCCGCGACCTTGAAAGGCGGCGACAACGGCCCCGCCGTCCTTCCCGGAAAACCTGCCGACAGCCTGCTGTTCCAGGCCGTGATGCACGCCAAGCCGGACTTGGAAATGCCGCCCAAGGAAAAGCTCACCACGAACGACATCGCGGTGTTGCGCCGCTGGATTGCGGACGGCGTGCCGTGGCCTGTCTCACCGACGAACGAGGTCGCCGCCGCACAATTAAAAGCCGGTGAACGTCTCGGCGACGCGTGGAGTGATCCGCGCAATCCCATCGTAAAAATTTTCGGCGGGCAGCGGCTGGATTTGTGGTCGCTCCAGCCGGTGCGGCGTGTGGAACCGCCGGTGGGGAAAAAAGTAATCAGTAAGTCAGTGATCAGTGGAGCGAAGGGCGGTGCGATGCGTTCACCGATTACTGGCGCACTGATGACTGATTACTTCCCCCGCCACCCCATCGATCAATTCATCCACGCGAAACTCGCCGAGAAGAAACTCACGCCCGGGCCCGAGGCGGACAAGCGCACGCTCGCGCGGCGGCTCTACTTTGATCTGACCGGCCTGCCGCCGACCCCGGAGGAGTTCGCCGAATTTCTCCGCGACTCGCGCCGCGATGCCTATGAACGCCTCGTGGACAAGCTGCTCGCCTCGCCGCGCTACGGCGAGCATCAGGCGCGGCTCTGGCTAGACGTGATTCGCTACAGCGACAGCAACGGCTTCGACTGGGACGAATTCCGGCCCAAGGCGTGGCGCTTCCGGGATTACGTCATCCGCGCGTTCAACGCGGACAAGCCGTTCGACCAGTTCATTCGCGAACAACTCGCGGGCGACGAACTCCTCGAAGGCGCGCCGAAAAATGAAGCCGAGCAGGACGCGCTCGTCGCCACCGGCTACCTGCGCCTCGGCCCGCAGGATAATTCCGCCGGTGCATTCAACGAACAGGACCGCAGTCGCGCCGAATTGATGGCCGACCTCACTGAGACCACGGCCAGCGCGTTCCTCGCCATGACGCTTTCGTGCAACCGCTGCCACGATCACAAATATGATCCGCTCTCCCACGCCGACCATTACCGGATGCGCGCCTTCTTCGAACCGGTGAAGTTTGCCGACGATTTGCCCATTGATGTCGCACCGGAACAGGAGGCGATTCGCGCGCAGAACAAGATGCTGGATGAAAAGCTCCAGCCCTTCACCGCCGAACGCGACCTGCTGCTTGCGGGCGTGAAGAAGAAATTGCGTGAAGAGAAAGCTGCCAAGCTCACGCCCGAGGATCGCGCACTGCTGGAGACGCCGAAAGAGAAACGCACCAATGATTTGAAGGACAAAGTTGTCGCGCTGGAAAAGAAGGTGGAGCCGAAGGACAAGGAAGTGCAGGGCGCGCTCACCGAGGATCAGAAGAAACAGCACGAGTCGCTTACCAAACAGATTGAGGCGCTGAAGAAAGAATGTCGCGCCTTCACCCTCGCGTTGTTGATGACGGACAACCCGGAGAAAATTCCCGTCACGAAAGTGTTGTTCCAAGGCAACCACAAGGACCCGCGCGAACCGGTGGTGCCCGGTTTCATCTCCGTGCTCGATCCGAACCCGGCGGAGATCAAGAAGGCGCGCAATGCGAAGACGACGGGCCGGCGGCTGACGCTGGCGGACTGGATCGCCTCAACGAACCAGCCGCTGACGGCGCGCGTGTTCGTGAACCGCGCGTGGCAGCAGCACTTCGGCCGCGGCCTGGTGGCGACGGCGAACGACTTCGGTCTCGCGGGCGCGAAGCCCACGCATCCTGAGTTGCTCGACTGGCTGGCCAGCGAGTTCGTGCGCGACGGTTGGAGCGCGAAGAAGCTGCACCGGCTGATCGTGACGAGTGCGGCCTACCGGCGGGGATCAGTAATCAGTGACTTAGTGATCAGTAAATCAGTGAAGGGGGGCAGCGTTGCACCGATTACTGACTCACTGATTACTGATTCACTGGTCACTGATTACTCCCACCAAAACATCCGCCGCCTCAGCGCGGAACAACTGCGCGACGCGCTGCTGGCGGTCTCCGGTCTTTTGATGTCAGAGCACCACGGCGGCCCGCCCATCTGGCCGGATTTGCCGTCGGAAATTTTGCAGGCCAACCCCGCGTTCCTGGATGACAACGAGACGAAAACGAAGGGCTGGTATCCTTCGCCGAAGACCAATCAGAACGTGCGGAGCGTTTTCTTGATTCAGAAGCGCACGGTGCGCGTGCCGTTTCTGGAGACGTTTGATCTGCCGGAGAATTCCGTCTCCTGCGCGCGGCGCAATGAATCCATCGTCGCGCCACAGGCGTTGTCCTTGCTCAACAGCACGCTCACCGCCGAGGCCTCACGCGCGCTCGCCAGCCGCGTGCAACGTGAGGCGGGAGATGATCTTGCGAAGCAGGTCGGGCGCGCCTTCGCCCTGACGCTGCAACGCGCGCCCGACCAGGGCGAGCAGCGCGCCTGCGAGGAGTTGGCCCGGCAGCGTAGTGTCGCCGAGTTGTGCCGCGCGCTGCTGAACCTGAACGAGTTCATCTACGTGGACTGACCCGCGGGCGGGGCAGGGGACGCCAGCCGGAGCGCGGAATCTCGGACCAGCAGTGCTGATTGAAGTTTGCGATTTGGCTTTTGAAGTTTCCCCGAAGGGGTGGTGGGCCTGCTCGGATTTGAACCGAGAACCAAGGGATTATGAGTTTGCTGCTTGCCTGTTTTGCCGGGTTGCGTCAAGTTTTGCAAAATAGCAACAAACCGTTGCAAACACTGAGTAAAACAGTCGAAAAGGCAAAACATGAAACAGCGCGACGCAACCCGGCAAAACCCAGAAAGTGGCAAAGAAGTGGCAAAGGAATCCCGCTTTGCCACTTTTGGGAAATCAAAGTTCACCCCGGCATTTTGGGCGGACAAGGTTTTCCGACCCGCCTACGGGCAGGCCGGTGAACTGCGCGAAGTGCGGCAGTGGTATGCCCGGATGCAACATGAGGGACGCCGTGAGGCCGTGGCGCTCGGCACCAACGAAAAAGAGCAAGCCGCCCGCAAAGCCGCCAAGCTGTTTCAGCGGGTGAAGGCCGTGGGCTGGGAAGCGGCGTTGACGGAACATTCACCCGACCGCGCCAAGGCCAAGGGCATCCCGACCGTGGGCGAGTTTCTCGCCGCTGCCGAGCAAGTCGCCGACGTTAGCCCGGTGACGTTGCAGAAATACGTTTCGTGCTTCCGCCGGATTGTCGCCGCCGCTTTCGGTGTTCGTGGTGACAATTCCAGATTCGATTACCGCACGGGTGGACTGGACGCCTTCCGGGCGCGCGTTGACCGCATCCGTCTGGACAAGGTGACACCGGCCCGCGTGCAAGCCGCTCTGACCAGTCGCATCGCCAAGGCCCGTGGCAACCCCGTGGCGGAGCAGAGCGCCCGCACGACTGCCGCCGCGCTCTTGCGGCAGGCCAAGAGCCTGTTCTCGCCGGACCTGAAATTGCCATTCACGGTGCTGCCGAATCCTTTCGAGGGCGTGAAGGTGAAAGTCGGCACACCGCGCAAGTATGCTTCCACGATTGACGCTGCCACGCTCATGCAAGCCGGACAGAGCGAACTGGCGGAGAGCGACCCGGAAGCGTTCAAGGCGCTCTTGCTGGCGCTGGGGGCGGGACTGAGGAAAGCGGAGATCGACAACCTGCAATGGCAACACATTGACGCCGCCGCTGGCACGATCCGCGTTCAGACAACCGCGACGTTCCAAGCCAAGACCGATTCAAGCGAGGGCGACGTGTTCGTTGACCCTGGATTGATCGCCGCGCTCGAAAACTACCGCGACGGGGCATCGAGCCTCTTTGTTCTGGAAAGCAAGTTTCAGCCGAGGCCCGGATCACGCCACGCCTACTACCGCGCCGCCGCGACGTTTGACCGGCTGACGAAGTGGCTCCGCACTCAAGGCGTGCTCGCGAACAAGCCGATTCACGATCTGCGAAAGGAATTCGGCAGCATCATTTGCGCGAGCGCGGACATTCACACCGCGAGCCGCCAGCTACGCCACGCCAGCATTGCCGTGACGGCTGCTTTCTACGCGGACAGCCGCCGCCGGGTTGCGCCCGCAATTGGCGACATGCTTGGAACAACGCCGCAGAAAACAAAGCGCAAGCATCCCGCAGAGTAATAAGAGCAACTAAATCAGTTTGCGCCGTGCATGCATCGCCCCAGCACGCGCCCAGTGGCTGTGTGCTGGGCGTGTACCTGCAACGGGCCTGCGCGCTTGCCTAGCAACATGGCAAATCAAAACAAAGCCGGGCAAAGCGTGGCGACGCTCCCAAGCGCCGGACCAAAAACCGACGAATTCGCGGCATCCGCTGGCCTTCACCCTGAATCCGTGCGCCGCGCCATCCGGCAGGGCAGAATTCCGGCGATCAAGTTTGGCAGGACGTGGCGCATCCCGCCCGCCGCTGCCGAGCGCATCCTTCGCGAAGGGCTGCCTTCCTAAACGAAAATCCCGCCCGCGACTCCGACCAAGGAATTTTCGCGAACGGGAACAACGAACATGGGCAATCTATTAAATTCTGTTCCTGCCGTCAACGCGCCGGATTTGATCACCGTGAGCATGGCTGCGAACGCCGCAGCTACTGCAACGCGAGACGCCGGCGCGGTGAAAATCATTGAGGGCATCCGCTCGAATAAATGGCGTGCGCCAGTGGAGGTAATCCGCGCGGAGTTCCGCCGCGTGCTCTCAGAGACGGGCGATTTGAAGGCCGCGAAGCGCGCCGTGGCACAGCACAAGAAAAACCTGCCTGGCGTGCTGTGGAGCGGGACGTTTACCAGCCGAGAGAAACCCGTGCCTGAAAAGCTTCTTGTTCACTCCGGCCTGTTGTGCGCCGACCTGGATGATTTGGGTGAACGGCTGGACGGCGTGCGTTCAAAGCTCGTCACGTCACCGCACCTTTTCGCCCTGTTCACTTCGCCAACGGGCAACGGACTCAAGGCGGTGTTCTGTGTTCCTGCCGACGGTGACATGCACGCCCCCAGTTTTCGCGCCGTTGAAGCGCACGTCCGGGAATTGACCGGCGAGGAAATTGACGGCGCGTGCAAGGATATCGGGCGGCTTTGTTTCGTCAGCCACGATCCCGAGGCGTTTTTGAACTCTGCCTCCGTTCCACTTGAGCAACTCCCCGTCATTGCGCCGTTCGCGCCTCAAGGCGAGGCACCCGCAACGCTCGAAACTGCCCCGGCGGTCAAGGTGAAGCCGGACACCAGCGCGCTTGCCCACCGTCGCATCATGGCCGCCGATGTTCTCGGCACTATCGAATGGCAGACGCCCGTGGAAGGTTTTTGTGAGTGTCCCGGCTGGCAGCTTCACACCGGGGAGAATGGGCCGCGCGACTGCCGCGTGAACATTGACGGCACGACCACTGTTTTTTGCTTTCACAGTTCTTGTCGTGAACCGGTGGCCGCGATAAACGCTGTGCTCCGCTCTGCTATCTGTGAAGGGGAAGCGGCGAAGCGTGTCCTAGACCTGCTGGACGCGCGGGAGTTCAACCCGGCCGTGAAGCCCAAGGATTCACCCGCCGTCTTCAGCTTGAACGGCGTGGACATTTGCACGCCGGGCAATCTGACCGCGATCACCAGCGGCGTGAAAACCGGGAAGACCGCTTTTCTCGGCGCGATGGTCGCGTCCGTCATGGCGGGCGAGTCACGGGACACCCTGAGCGTCAAGTCTTCCAACCCAGAGGGGAGGGCCGTGCTGCGATACGATACCGAGCAGAGCGCGTTTGACCATTGGACCGGAGACGACCGCGCCTTGCGCCGCGCTGGCGTCACGCGCCCTTTGTGGTTCCATTCGTACTATGTGGCAGGTCTTTCGGTGCGAGAGCTTGTCATCGCGCTCACGGCCAACCTCAAGCGCATGGACAAAGCTCACGGCGGGATTCACTCCATTTTGCTCGACGGCGTGGCGGACTTCGCTTCGGACATTAACGACCCGGCCGAAAGCAACGCCCTGGTGGCGCAACTTCACGGGCTGGCGATTCAGTATCACTGCCCCATTATCTGCGTGATTCACTTCAATCCTGGCGGCGAGAAAACTCGCGGCCATCTGGGCAGCCAACTGGAGCGGAAGGCGGAAACAAATTTAACGCTCCGAAAAATTGACGACGAGACCGTCATCTTTTCCACCAAGCAACGTCGTCAGCCCATCCCTGAGACGACCGGCCCGCGCTTCCGTTGGAGTGACGAGCACGGGCTGCACGTCACCTGCTCGGCTTCCGAAAACCCTGCTACTCAGCGGAAGGTAGAAATCTTCCGTTGCGAGTTGGAGGACATCTTCCGAGAGCGTCCAGCAATGGGCTACAGCGACCTGAAATTTACCGTCAAAAAGTGCCTGTCGGTGGGTGACCGCACGTCAGAGCGTCGGATCAAGGACTACCGTCACCACGGCTTGATCACTCAAAGCGCGGCAAAGCTCTTTGTTATCAAGGGCCAATCATGATTACCGGTCAACCGACATTCACCGTCAAAACGACCGTCACGACCGGCTTACCGTCATTACCGTCACGCCCTATATATAGGAGCGTGACGTGTGACGGTGTGACGGTGGCGGCTCAAAAGTGCAATGCTGCGAAACGAACCGGGACTCTGGCCTACGCACTAGGGAACCTCTTGTTCAGAAAGAAGCCGAAGGGACGAACGGAGAGGCCGGTCGGCTCGCGTTACCCGTAACATTTGTTCAGATACATTTTCACACGCCCACCTGAAAAATGAAAAGCGACGAGACACACTGCCCGACTCATCGCCCAGAAACCGACACCGGATTTGAGAACGGCGAGCGCGTCCTGAAGGTCGAGTTTGATTACGAGGTGCTCGACGCGAAGGCGGAAGAGAACGAACCGGACAGCCTGCGCGAGAAGGAACTGGAAGACATGCGGCAGATTGTTGCTGCCGCGTTCCTCGAAATTCTCACTGCGAATAACGCGACACCTGCACTCGCCGGACGGCGGGCTTTCCTTCTCGCACATAAGCTCGGGCTTGGCGGATATAAGACACAGCGGGAACTTGCGGAACGCATGGGCGTTTCTCCGGGGCGAGTTTCGCAGATGTCTAAATCGTTAGACGAGCATCTGCCCCCTGAAATCATTGGGTGAAACGCGCGCGAGCAAGTTTTCAGCTAAAGTTTCCCCCCAAGTTGTGAACCAAGCAGGACGCAAACTTGTCAGGGCATTAGATGCGGCACTTATACCGGCGTCACCCACCGTCTTCGCAGGGTTCCGACCCACAATCGAAAACAAACCTATGTTCGAGAACTCCTACTACGAAATTATGCTCTCCGGCGCTAACCCGGATATGCAAGCCATGAATGCCGCACTTCGCAAGGACTGGGGCGACCTTATGGCCGACGCCCAGGCACGCGATGCGCGCGGCGAAATGTTTTGCGCGCCGACGGCGTTCAATCGGCACATGCGAGTCGGCGGCTATCCGGCTGCCGCCAACACCTACAGCTCTACGCTGGTGACGGCATTTCTCGCCAGCGGCGCGACCACGATCCTGCAAAAGCGGCTGGCTGCGCTTACGGCCTACACGCGCGACTTTGGCACCGACCGCTACAAGCCTCTTGCTACCGGCCAGTTGAAAAAGGTGACGGCTGGCTCAACTACACTGACCAACGCGACTAACTTCGAGGCTGGTGACTCCGTGGTGACGAACGTGCCTGTGACCGTCGCGCAATACACCCAGTCCTTTCAGGTTAGCAACAGCGATCTGAACAGCGGACTGCGGATGGAAGACATCGCGAAGGTCAACGCGAACCTCTTTGGCAACAAGCTCACGCAAATTGCAACGGCTCCGATCACGGAAGCGAACTTCGCGAACTACGCTGGTGGTTCCTATGTTCAAACTCCGGCGGCATTCGGCTGGGGTGACATGGCGCAGATTTGGGGCGCGATCAAACACGCGAATTTCAAGCACGCCATCCTCGACGGAGAATTCATGGCGAACCTGAACAACACGCCCGGCTCATTCCAAAACTCTGGCATCAATGGCAGCGAGGCTAACGCCTTCGGCTGGGACGGAATTCATCTGAACACCGAGTGGACCGGCGCTGGTGCCGGTTGCCGTGGCTTTGCTTGCGACCCGCAGGCAATTGGAGTTTGCAGCGGCTTGCCCGTTTCGCTTGCCGCCCAGGGCGCGCAGAACATTACTGAAACCACGTTCGCGCTGCCCGGAATCGGTTTAACGATTGCCGTCTATTCGTGGTTCTCGCTTTCGAGCCGCACGTTGTGGGCGTCGTATGACGTGATGCTGGGCGCGGCTGCCCTCGACACCACGGCGGGCGTCTTCATCAAGGCCAGCTAACCTATGATTCTTCAACACGTCGTCCTCGGCTTCAAGAGTCACCAAAACTGCGTGGGCGTCGGCTCGGCCACGCTCCTGATGGGGCCGGAAACCTCAAGCACGGAACAGGCGAAGCTTGTTCTCGAAGCCAAACACCACGGCAAATTTCCCAAGGGGATCGGCTTTGTGCAACGCGTGGCGATTGTGCCTTTGCAATTCCACGCCATCGCCGCGCCAGTCACGAAATAGATTTGCGAGAGGTTCCACTGGCGAGGCTTTCCTCTCGCGCCTGCGCCCACCCTTTGTTTTGGGGGTGGGCGCTCTTTTTTTGTCTTTGTCTCAATCCCGCGTCGCCATCGCGCCAACGTCCAAACACCCTCGCCGCGAATCAGGATGCGCCTACAGGGCAGCGGAGAGCATGGGCGAGGTATTCGGCAGGAAGATGCAAGACTTGAAAAAGTGGCAAAGCGATGCCTTGGCAGTCCTAGAAAGTGGCAAAGGAGTGGCAAAGCGAGTTTTATTTTTAGAAGAAACCTTTCGGGCAGAGTGTGACAAAACCATTGCAAACAAAGGACGGAATGAGTGGTGGGCCTGCTCGGATTTGAACCGAGAACCAAGGGATTATGAGTCCCCTGCTCTAACCGTTGAGCTACAGGCCCGCTGAAAACTTCAAAGACCAAACATCAAATCCCAAACAAACTCCACTCTTCAAATTCCAATCTGCACGGGTGGGGCCGAATGCGGCGCTAAAGCGACCGCACTCCAAACGCTGGCGCGCGGCAGCACACGACTCGTCCAGCGCGGAGCGTTTGGTGTGCGGTCGCTTTAGCGCCGCTTTTCCCGCGCGACTGAATGGCCGCGTGTAGCCGGCCCTCTCGCTTATTTGGTGTTTGGTTTTTCGCGCGCCGTGTTTCTACTCTCCCGGCTCTTTATGGAACAACCGTCTGCACCAGTGCCGCCGTCTGAGAACTCGCTCATCAAGGAGCGCCGGGACAAGCTCGCCAAGCTGCGCGAGAAGGGCATTGACCCGTTCAAGAACAAGTTCACGCCCGACCGTTCGTGCAATGACGCGCGTTCCGGCTTCGACTCAGGCGCGCTTCCCGAAGGCACCAAGGTCGCCGTCGCCGGACGCATCACCGCGCATCGCGACATGGGCAAGTCCATCTTCATCGACGTGCGCGACCAGTCTGGGCGCGTGCAGGTTTATGCGCAGAAGCAGGCGCTGGGCGACGAGCAGTTCGACATCTTCAAGCACCTCGACCTCGGCGATTTCATCGGCGTGACGGGCACGATGTTCCGCACCAAGACCAACGAGCCGAGCCTCAAGCTCGGGGGGAGCGCAGGCGCCCCGCCTGCGAGCGAAAGCGCCTCGCTTGAGCAGTCGGAGCCTTCCTTCGTCATCCTCGCCAAGGCGTTGCGCCCACCGCCCGCAAAATGGCACGGACTCGAAGACACCGAGATTCGTTACCGCCAGCGTTACCTCGACCTCATGGGCAATCCCGACGTGAAGAAGGTCTTCCTCCAGCGCAGCGCCATCGTGCATGAGATTCGCAGCTTCTTTCACGCGCGCGGCTACGTGGAGGTGGAGACGCCCGCCATGCAGGCCATTCCCGGCGGCGCGGCGGCGCAGCCCTTCAAGACCTTTCACAACGCGCTCGGCTGCGAGTTCTACCTGCGCATCGCGCTGGAGTTGTATCACAAGCGGCTGCTCGTGGGCGGCATCGACAAGCTGTTCGAGATTGGGAAGAACTTCCGCAACGAAGGACTTTCGCGCCGGCACAATCCCGAATTCACGATGCTCGAAGCCTACTGCGCGTTCGGCGATTACGAGTCGATGATGGAGAATGTGCAATCGCTCATCTGCCACATTGCGAAGCAAGTGCTCGGCACGCTCGTCATTGAAACCAAGGACGCTGAGGGCAGAGTGACGAAATCAATCGACCTCACACCGAACTGGAAGCGCGCCCGCTACAAAGACCTCGTCAAAGAAAAAGCCGGAGCCGACTGGTTCGATATTTCGTCCGCCGAACGACGCCAGCGCGCGCACGATCTCGGCGCGGAGATTGGCAAGGAATACGAGGACTTTGAAGTGACCGGAGCAGTGTTTGAGAAGCTCATCGAGCCGACGCTGATTCAGCCGACGTTCGTCACGCATTTGCCGAAGGAACTCGTGCCGCTGGCCAAGCTCTCGCCCGATGACCCAACCACGGTGGAAGTCTTCGAGTGCTGCATCAACGGGCAGGAGATTGCGCCCGGCTACACCGAGCAGAACGATCCCATTGCGCAGCGCAACACGTTGGAACACCAGGCCGGCGGCGAGCAGCAAAAGCTCGACGAAGATTTCCTCGTCGCCCTCGAACACGGCATGCCCCCGGCGGGCGGCATCGGCATCGGCATCGACCGCCTCTGCATGATGCTCCTCGGCCAGGAAAGCATCCGCGACGTGATTCTCTTCCCGCAGTTGAAGCCGAAGTGATTGGCCGCATCGTATGGCCATCGCTTGCGACAAGTGCGGGGTAAAGACAGAGATTCCTGAAGCATTCTTCAAGCAGCGCAAATCGTTTCGCACGGGCCTGCGCACGGAATGCCCGCGTTGCTATTCCGAAGCGCAGTTGTCCGGCCAACGAAAGAGTTTGTGGTGGAGCTTGGCGATGGGAGCCTTTGGCCTGGCAGTGGCCCTGACTTTGCCGGAGCGGAAAAGCGGATGGATGCTCCTCAACTTGTTCTTCTTTGAGTTGTTTCTGATCGCTTCGATTCTACCTCACGAGCTAGGGCATGCGTTGGTCGCGCGCCGTTTGGGGATGAAAGTTTTTAAAGTTTACATGGGACAAGGCAAAACCTTGTTCACCCGGAATTTGTTCGGGTTCCATACGGAGTTCAGGGCAATTCCGCTGGGCGGGTTGACTTTAGCGGCGCCTACTGACGTGAATTGGTTTCGGTGGAAGCAGTTCGCCTTCATCTTTGCTGGCCCGTTCGCCAACTTTTTACTCTGTGGGATCGTTCTCTTGTTCGTTCCCCTTCGCGAGTGGTGGGATTTTGAGAAAGTCAGCAGCGGTGTGGCCGTTGGGCACGCGTTTCTATATGCGAACCTCATCATTCTGGTGCAGAATCTTTGGCCGCACACTTTCAATAGTCCGGTTGGAAAGCTCGCGAGCGACGGAAAACAGCTCTGGCAAACACTCTTCACCAAACGTGACACCATCAATAATCTCATGGCCGTCCGATTTGTGTTTGAAGCGATGGATTATCACGAAAAGCAGCGGCCTGAGGCCGCGCTGGACTGGGTCGAACAGGGGCTGGCTCGTTATCCGGAGAATCTGCTGCTCCTAAACTGGCGCGGGCTTCTGTTGATTGAGTGCCAGCACTACGAAGCGGCCCGGGATTGTTTCACCAAGCTGCTGGTCCGGGAGGGGAACCCGCCAGCCGTTCGCGGGCTGATGTTGAACAATGTGGCGTACGTGGATGCGTTGTTGGGCGGGACGGCACGACTGGCGGAAGCGGATATTTTTTCCCAGGAAGCCATGTCTCTCCTCGGCTGGGTGCCGGCCGTGAAAGGGACGCGAGGAACAACTTTACTGGAACTGGGACGAATCGATGAAGCTGTTCTGTTGCTCCGCGAATCAATGGAGCAGGCCGATAACCCAAGCAATAAGGCTCAAAATGCTTGCTTCATCTCCATCGGCGAAACCCGACGTGGAAACTTGGTTGAGAGCCGGAAGTATTTGGATGAAGCGAGACAATTAGCACCGGCTTGTTTCCTGTTGGAACGAGCTGAAAGACTTTTAAAGGAAGCCACTGCCTGATGCTCCTCGGCCAGGAAAGCATCCGCGACGTGATCCTCTTCCTGCAATTGAAGCCGAAGTGAGCGAGGCAACGTGCCGCCAGCGTCCCGCTGGCGAGTCGCGCGAACGTCCGGACGGAGAAATCGCCAGCGAGACGCTGGCGGCACGTTGCGCCCCGACGCACGGCGGCAGCACTCAACGCCACGAACCATTTGCCCGGGTGCGTCTCTCCGACTAGCGTCGCCCCATGCTCACTCGATTTTCTCTGTCCGCGATTCTCTTCTGCGGAGCTCTCGCGTCGCTGTTCGCGCAGACGCTCACCTTTGATGGCGTGGTGGACCGCACGAAGTATGATAATCAGGCGACCTTCCGCGTGCAGACGAACGCGGGCTTCACTTACGCGGTGACGTTGAACGGCGTGTCCGTCCCCGCCGGCATTTCGAACACGGTGATGAAGATGGATTACTACGAGCTGCGCGTGACACGCACGGACGCGAGCACGCTCGCGGTCACGAACGCGCTGGTGCGGTTCATCGTGCAGTCCACACAGCGAGGCGATCCCGAGCGCGGCTTGATCCAGTGGGTGCCGCTGCCGCCCATTCCTTCCACGGCGGCGGAGATGGCCGGCGCGCAACTCGACCTCGTGACGCCGCAGGATTATCCGGCGGGGCTGGACATCCCGGTGATTGCGCGCGTGGAGGCCGGCTTCGGCAACGCGCGGCGCGTGAATGGTTGGGTGAGCGCGCCGGGTTTCGAGGGCAGCGCGTTCCGTATGTTGCGCGGCGTGGGTCATGGCTTCCTGCCGCCGTCAACCGCCGGGACGAACCTTTCGTTCAATGGCGCGTTGCAAAACATTTCCTCCAGCAAGTCCATCCACATCGAATCGAACACGGTGTGGACGACCGTCTCCGGCGTGCTCGGCACGACCACGTGGACGAACAACG
The DNA here is from genome assembly GCA_043758205.1 of Akkermansia sp. GTDB lineage: Bacteria > Verrucomicrobiota > Verrucomicrobiia > Limisphaerales > SIBH01 > JANNGC01. Next base: position 10,872 of record JAYVNY010000230.1, on the reverse strand, counting down.
CGCGCATCCATGTCACGGGGAACCTCACCATTCCAGCCGCGGTCACACTGACCATCGAGGCTGGCGCGGTCGTGAAGCTGAACCCCGGCGTGAACATCACGAACACCGGGCGCATGATCATCAACGGCACGGCGACCCAACCCGTCGTGTTCACGTCCACGAACCGCGTGGCACCGGAGCAGCGGACGTTTGCGTGGGGCGGTTTTTTCATGCGCGGCGCGGCGTCTGAACTCACGGCGAATTACGCCGTCTTCACCGGTTCGGGCGCGGCGGGCAGCATCAGCTTCACACCCAGCACGAGTCATCGCTCGGAGCAGCCGCTCTTTCTCGTTCACTCCAACGCGCGGCTGCAACTGACAAACAGCGCGGTCATCAACCTCGCGGGCCAGGTGGGCAACGGCTACTTCTCGACCATCACCTGGGAACGCACGCTGGTGCAGCGCGCCATCACCGTCGGCGAATGGGACGGCTGCACCAACATCGTGAGCCGCTCGGCGATGATTGAGTTCCCGTCCGTGGACGGGATTTACAACGCGACCATCGCCGACGCGGATTACGACGGCATCTACACCGTGCGCGGGACGAATTTTTATTCCGACTCGCTGTTCGGCTTCGCGAAGGACGACGCGATTGACTTCGGCTCCGGTTCCACGGGTTCGGCGGTGGTGCGGAACTGCTGGATCGAGTCGGCGTTGCACGAAGCGCTGGCCTGGTCGGGAGAAGGCCGGCGCACCTGGACTTACGACAGCGTGCTGATGAACTGCGGGCAGGGCATCGAATGCGGCTGGAGCACGGGCGCGAACAGCCCGCTGGTCAATGCGAGCAATTTGTTGAGCACGGCGAATTCTGTCGGTGCCCGTTTCGGAGACAATTACCCCGGCACCACCGGACTCGGTTTGAAGACGGGGTTTCTCACGATCACGAACTCTTTCGTGCTGAACAATTATCGCGACGTATGGGGCCTAGTCTGGGACGACACTTGGAACTACCGCTCGAACCAGATGGACATCCGCAGCAACTTCCTCACGCAACCGAACACGTTTCATCCCAGCAACCAGCTTTGGAATCCCGCGACGGACGCCACCAAACTTGCGCCCTTCATGACCACGCCGCCGAACGCGCCCGTGGGCCTCGGACTCGCGCTGTGGACTCTGCAAATCACGGCGGCGGATTTGACCAACGGCATCCCCGTGCGGCTCAGTTCGTTCACGACGAATTCCGTCACGGTGAATTATGCCATCGAAACGCCGACCACGGTGCTGACCAGCGGCACGATGACTTTCGCACCGGGCGAGACGGTGAAAAACATTTTCGCCAATCCCTCCGTGCTCGGCAGTGCGACGACGTGGCGGGTGGCGCTGGCAAATCCTTCGGGCGGAGAAATCACCGGCTCGGCCGCGGCCTACGCGCTCGCACCGGCGGGCACCAATGCGCCGTCCGGGCTGATCGCAGCGGGGGCCGCGTGGCGTTATCTGGATGACGGCAGCGATCAAGGCACGGCCTGGCGCAGCAACAGTTTCATCATGTCCGCCTTCTGGTCGAACGGCCCGGCGCAACTCGGCTTCGGCGACGGCGATGAAATCACGCGCACCCGCCGCACCAACAGCACGACGGCCGGCAACAGCATCACCACGTTCTACTTCCGCCGCGCGTTCACGGTTGCCGATCCCGCCGCGTTCACGAGCCTCGCCATGTGGATGCTGCGCGATGATGGCGGCGTGGTGTATCTGAACGGCGCGGAAGTTTTCCGCAGCCCCAGCCTCGCGCCCGCGCCCGCGCCGATCCTGTTCAACACGTTCGCCAACCAGCAAGGTTCTGCACCCGCCGACAACACGATTGACACCGCGACGATCAGCGCGGCGCTGCTGCTGCCGGGCACGAACTGGGTGGCGGTGGAAATCCACCAGTTTGACCTGACGAGTTCGGATTTGAGTTTCGACTTCTCACTCACCGGCAACAGCGCTCCGCGCGTTTTCCAACAGCCCTTCGGCGGCGATCTGCTGCTGAACTGGAACGCCTTGGACTATCGCCTCGAACAGGCCGACGACGTGACCGGCCCGTGGACCGTGGTGCCGGGCTTCGATGTGCCGGTGACCATCACGCCAAACGCGGCCAAGAAATTCTTCCGGCTGAGAAAGTAGTCCTTAGTCCCGTAACGCGCCGTGACTTGGCCCTACCGCGCCGCCCGCCCGCTTGACGCCACCACCGCAGCCACGTTGTTCAGCGGCGGCACCAGCACCCAGCGGCCGTTCACCTGGCAGAAGTCGCCGGGGCGCGAGGTGTTGCCGGTCTTATCCACGGTGAGCGAAAACACCGGCAGTTCCTGCGCCAGCCAGCCGCGTGTGCGCCACTCCTGCACCAGCGGGCTGGGCGGGCCGGGGCGTACGCGCCACAGTTCGCGCTGCGCGTCCGCGTCCTGCAATGACTGCGCGGAGGCGCGTTTGATTTGCTTGTTCACCTCATCCACGACCATCCACGCGGCGGCGGAATGTTTTTTGAACATGCGGTCCAGTTCGATCTTCGTCGGGTTGAGCGAGAGCAAGGTGCGGATCTTCTCCGCATTGTTGCCGGTGCGCAGCGTGGCCTCCATGCGCTCATAAAATTCCACCAGACTTTTCTGCGCGGGATCCAGTTTTGGTGGCGTACCGAGCGTGCCGCCGGCCTTGCGGAGCAGCGCCATGGTTTCCGTGCGTCCATCGCGCAGCGCGTAGGCGAGCGGCGTTTCACCGCTGGCATCGGTGGCGTCCACGGGCGCGCGGGCCCGGAGCAGCGATTGCACGACGCCCGCAAATCCTCCGCCCGCCGCCGCGTGTAAGGGCGTGATCGCCGCCGCACCATCAATGGCCCCGGCGTCCGCGCCTGCCGCGAGCAGCAGATCCACGGCGGCGGCGTTGCCGATGCGCGCGGCCTCGCCGAGCGGCGTATTGCCCGCGCGATTGCGGACATTCACTTCGGCGCGGGAAGCGAGCAGCAGTTTCACCTGCGCGGGCTGTTCGGCGAGCAAGACGGCAAGCAACAGCGGCGGCGTGTCGAAGTTGTCGCGCACATTGGCGGAGGCGCGGTTGGCGAGCAGCAGGCGCGTCATGTCGGTGTCGCCGCGCCGCACGGCGAGGTGGAGGGGCGTCACGCCGCTGCCGGCGCGCGCGTTCACTTTCGCACCGAGGGCGAGCAGGACCTGCGCGGCGTTGGTTTGTTTTTTTCCGGCGGCCACATGCAAAGGCGTCAGACCTTTTTCATCCGTGGCGTTCACGAGATCAGGCGACGACTTGAAAAGAAATTTGATCTGCTCGACATCGCCGACGCGCGCGGCCTCGTGGATGGGAAAGCCTATGGCCATCAAGTCCGCCGGGCTGGGTTCGCGGGGCGCGGCGTTCGTCGGGACTCGCGTCGTCGCGGCGGGCGCGGGCGTGGCCATGCGGTCCGCAGGAAAAAGCGGCGCGGCGGCGGCGGGCGGTTTGTTCGTCGGAGTCGGTGTGGTCTTGGCGACCGCAGGGGCTTTGTCCAGTCCGCCGTTGGCCCGCAGGTAGGCGGCGATTTCGGGGCGCGTGCTCGGCACCAGCCGGACGGGCGTGAGTCCGCCGAAGTCCGTGGCGTTGACGTTCGCACCGTTGCTCACCAGCAGTTTCACGATTTCAAAATGCCCCGCGCGCGCCGCCTCGTGCAAGGCCGTGGTGCCGCCCGTGCGCGTGCTGATGGCGGCGGGACTGGCGCGCACGAGGCTGCGCACTTTTTCCAAATCGCCGCGCCCGGCCGCGTCTTGCAACTCGCCCGCACCGACAACGAGCGCGCCGCAGCACCACGACAGCAACCAAAGGTGTCTCATGGAAAACATTGCAGCACGCGGGACGGAAAGCGGTCAAGAGGGCGCGTCATCATGGTGGGAGTATCCGGACGATGCCGCCCCTGCTTGGCGGAAACGACACGAGGCTGAAAGCCTCGCGACCTGCCGACAAGGATGTCGGCGTTACGTAACGCCGGCTTTCGAGCCGGCAGGTTGCGAGGCTTTCAGCCTCGTGGCCGCGAGGCCTTCAAGCCGGCGTGCCTTCACGGTTCGCCCAGGCAGTAGAGAAATTTTTCGCCGCGCAAAAAAAGTTCCCGCCCGGCCAGCGCCGCCGAGGCGCTGAAGGAATCGTCGAGATGATTCACAGCCAGCGTGGCGTTCTCCTGGTCGTGGCGGAGAACAACGGTCGTGCCGTCACGCGCGGTGATGTAGATGCGACCCGCCGCGCCGACGGGCGAGGAGAAGATGAAGTCGCGGATGCCCTCCAGTCGCAGCGGTTCACCGCGGAATTCGCCGGTCGCCGGATTGAGGCGCACGAGAATGTTTTGGTTGTGGCGGACGTGATAGAGCGTGTTGTCGTAGAGCAGGGGCGAGGAGACATACGGCGTGAGGCGGTTCAAGCGCCACGCGACGTTCGTGGAGTTGCTCAGGTCGCCCTTCGCCCCCGCGAGCCGGATCGCCACCATCGCCTGCGAGTAGTAGCTGTTCCCCGCGATAATCATGCCGCGCCAACAAACCGGTGAGGAGACCACGTTGTCGGTGAGGCCGGAGCATTCCCAAAGTTCTCTTCCGGTCGCGAGGTTGTAGCCACGCACGCGCTTGGTGGCGCTGACAATGACTTGCGGTTGCTCATCCACTTCCACGACGAGCGGCGTGGACCAGGATGTTTTTTCATCGCGCGCGACTTTCCACCGTTGCTGGCCCGTGAGTTTGTCGAAGGCGTAGAGGAAGGATGATCCTTCGTGATCCCAATTTACGATCAGCGTGTCGTTGTGGAGGATCGGAGAACTGCCTTCGCCGTGGGCGTGAAGGGTCTGCATCTTGCCGAGGTCGCGCTGCCACTGCACCGCGCCGTTCGTATCGAGGCAGTAAAGTCCGCGCGAGCCGAAGAAGGCGTAGATGAATTCGCCATCGGTGACCGGCGAGTTCGATGCCGGGCTGCCCGTCTCGTGTCCGCCTTCGTGAGGCCATTCCTCGCGCACCGTTTTTCTCCAAAGCGTATGCCCGTCGCTCCGGCGCAAGGCCACGACGAGGTATTGGTTGGTGCGCGTGACCGGCACGCTGTCGTGCACGCCCGGCGCGGAATCATGCACCGCCTTCTGCTCCGCGCCCACCGGACCCGCCGCCAGCACATACACGCGGTCGCCGAAGACGACGGGCGAGGAATGTCCCCGGCCCGGCAGGTCTGCTTTCCACCGCACGTTCTTCTTCTCGCTCCACTCCACAGGCGGGTTCGCCAGCGGTGCGACGCCATTGGCGAGCGGCCCGCGCCACTGCGACCATTGGTGCAAATTGGTCGTCGCCGAATCCGCAGAACCAACCGCCGCCCAAACCAGAAACGAAAACGCCAGTCGTCGGAACAGGGCAGATCGGAAATGGCTCATACGCTCAGTTTTTTTGTGAACAGTGCGAAATCTGAACGGCCCGGGTGTTGAACTCAAACCATTCGTTAGTGGGGAGGGCGTCGCGGTCCTCAGCGCGCCGGGGTGAGGCTCCGGCAAGTTCCGCCACGTCTCGCCGCTTCTGGGCGCGGCGCGGTGAGCACCAGCGCCCTAGCAACGCTCTCGCTCCTTCAAGAACCGTATTCCGGACCTGTTGCCCAAATGATATTGGAGCGCGGACCGCCGAGTCCGCGCGATCCCAGCCCGGCAAACCTTGGCCGTTTCGACAGCACTTGGAACACGCGAACTCGGCGGTCCGCGCTCCGGCCATTTGGGCCACAGGCCCTTCCGATGCGCCCACATTGTTAAGCGTTGGTAAAAGTGGGCGGACTTCCGTGAAGGGGAGGTAAAACATTTTGGCGGCGCGCGCGAAATGAGGATTGATGACGCCATGAAAGCCACCATCTCTTCCCTCCGGGCCACGGCCTTCGTCGCGGCCCTGCTTCTCCGCCACGCCGTCAGCGAAGCGCAGATTCCGCCGGCCGCTTCCATGACCATCGTTCCTTCCGGCACCGCCTCCCACCGCGTCACCGTGCGCGATGCCGGCGATCATCTTTGGATTCTCCAGACCACGACCGATTTCACCGCCTGGACGGAGGTGGGCGCGTGGAGGGTGTTCAACGGCGAGTTTCATCGCACGATGCCCGTCGAGGCGGGCGGGAAAAAATTCTACCGCGTGTTCCATGATCCGGCGCGCACCGAAGTGCCGGCCACCACGGCGAACGCCCTGCGCCTGCCCGCCACGGCGTTCAATTATTCGCCGGCGCTGCCCGCGCATTACCTGACGCCGCAAGTGCGCGGTCAGGACAACACGCCCACCAACAATCCCGTGACCGACGCGGGCGCGACACTCGGGCGCGTGCTCTTTTACGACCAGCGCCTTTCGACCAACGGCACCGTGTCGTGCGCGTCGTGTCATCAGCCGCAACATGGCTTTTCCGATCCGAGAAGATTCAGCGTGGGCTTCAACGGCGGACTCACGGGCCGCAACTCGATGGGCTTGAGCAACGCGCGCTATTATCAGCGCGGACGGTTCTTTTGGGACGAGCGCGCGGCCACGCTGGAGGATCAGGTGCTGCAACCGATTCAAAATTCCGTCGAGATGGGCATGACGTTGCCGGCATTGGTGGCGCGGCTTTCCGCCGAGCCGTTCTACACGAATCTGTTCGCGCTCACATTCGGCACACCGCAAGTCACGACCAACCGCATCTCCCGCGCGCTTGCGCAATTTGTGCGCTCCATGGTTTCCGCGCAGTCGAAGTATGATGCGGGCGTGGCGGTGAACTTCACGAACTTCACGGCGCAGGAACAGTTGGGCCGGCAAATTTTTCTCGGACAAGTGGGCAACGCCACCTGCGCCGCGTGCCACGGGCCTGACACTTTTAGCGCGCCCAACATTTTTAACAACGGGCTGGAGTTTCCCTACGTCGATCTCGGAGTGGGCGGCATCACGGGGCAGCCGCAGGACAACGGGCTGTTCAAGGCGCCGTCCTTGCGGAACATCGAGCTGACCGCGCCCTACATGCACGACGGCCGCTTCGCGACGCTGGAGGAAGTGGTGGAGTTCTATAACTCGGGCGTGGTCTTCAACGCGAATCTGCCGCCGCCGTTGCGCGCACCGCCCGCGCCCGGCCAGCCGCCGTCCGCGCGCCGCCTGAACCTGACCAACAACCAGAAGTCCGCGCTGGTCGCCTTTCTCAAGACCATGACCGACACGAACCTCACGGGCGCGGCGCGGTTCTCCGATCCGTTCAACTATGGGGACTGACGGAGCGGGGTATGAAGGGTGGGGCCTCGACGCTCTGCTTGCGCCGCGCTGGAAACGCCGCGCCCCCGCGAACGCCGAGTCCACAAAGAGTGGGACGCGGAGTCCTTTGTGTTGTCTGGCTCTCGGTGGCGAATTGTTCTTCTCCGGTTTCCGCTCCCGCATCTTCTGCCTTCCCACCTTGCGGCGCTTCCCTAAATTCCCCGCCACGAATTTTGTGAGCGTCGAACTGTCCGAACCATTTTTCGCCAAGGTCGCCGGCTGGGAGGCGATGAAGATGGCGCGCGCCCTGATGGCGCTGGGCAAGGTGTTGAGTTCCAATTACACCCCGCCGATTCTCAAGGGCGTGGTGCAGGAAGGCACGACCTCGTATCGCGCGGGGTTCGTCATCAAGAGCGACACGGATTTGGAGAACACCTGCACCTGCCGCGCCTCGCGCGAATGGGGCACGATGTGCGCGCACTCGGTGGCGGTGGGGCTTCACTGGCTGAAGCCGGCCGGGACCGTGAGTCAGACCGTGAGTGGGAAAGTGGGTGAGCGGGTAAGTGGGAAAGAGGCTAATCCCACTCACTCACTGGCCCACTCACCCACTCACCAAGTCTCCCGCCTGCGCCGCGCCGTCGCAGGCGAACCCGGCATCGAACCGCTGGAACTCCACATCATCCTCCCGCCCAATTTCGCCGACGCGGCCGCGCGCGGGAAAGTGATGCTCGTGGTCGAAGGTGCCCCCGGCGTCCCGCCGAGCCGCCGCATTCCCCTGAACAGCATTCCAAAGAACCGTCCCTTCCAACTCAGCACCGAGGACGAACGGCTCCTCTCCCGCCTCGAAGACATCGCGGGCGAACCGCCCGGAATTCTGGTGCTCACCACGCGCGAGTTCGCCGAACTGTTGCCCGCGCTCGCCGAACATCCGCGCGTGACGCTCGGCAAGACCGTGCCGCTGCATATCACGCGCGAGCCGTGGTCGCCGCCGCTGCGCGTGACGCTGGAGGCGAACGGGGAAATCGTGCTGACGGTGAAGCCAGACGGGGCGACAACTCCTCCCGTCCTCCTCGACGGCGGGTGGGTCTTCACCAACCACACACTTCAACCACTCGCGCTCACGGCTGGATTTCTCTCCGTGCTGCAAGCGCCGGTGCGGCTCACCCGCCAGCAAGTTCCGGCGTTTCTGAACAACGACTTCCCACGCCTCATCGCCAGCGGCGTGCTGGAAACAAATTTCTCCCTCGGTGATTTTGCGGTTGAGCAACAGCCGCCGAAATTTCTGCTCCACCTCACCGGCGGTCTCGCGCAGCTCGCCGCGCAACTCCAGTGCAAGTATCCCTCCCGCGTCATCACAGTGGGCGCGGCCAGCGCGGGCGAATCGCCGTGGATGCCGGACGCGAGCGCGCCCACGCGCTACGCCATGCGCGACCTCTCGGCGGAGCAGCAGGCGCTCGGCAGATTGCTGCGGGCCGGTTTCAGCGGGCCGGACGGGCAGGGGAGGTATCAACTCAACGGCCAGGAGCGCGTGCTGAATTTCTTCGCGCGTGAACATCCCAAGATGCAGAAGGAATGGACGGTCACGCTGGAAGAACGCCTTGACTGGAGCACGCGCGAGAAGCTCGAACGCATCGAGCCGCGCTTCGAAATTACGCCGAGCGGGGTGCAGTGGTTTGATTTTGGAGTGTCGTTCACATCGAGCGGTGGCGAACAATTTTCTTCGGCGGACGTGCAGCGGCTGATTCTTTCCGGCCAGAGCCACACGCGGTTGAAGAACGGAAAGGTCGCGGTCATTGACACGGGCGCGGTTGAGGAGTTGCAACAGTTTCTCCTCGATGCCTCGCCCACGCAGCAGCACGGCAAGTATCGGCTCGGCAATGTGCAGGCGAGCTTCCTCGATTCCACGCTCACGCAACAAGGGTGGCAAGCGCAGGCTCCATCATCGTGGCGCGAGCGCGCGAAGCAACAGAGCGGCGAGGCGAAACTGGAATGCCCGCCGCTCGGTGACTTGGAAAATGTGCTGCGCCCTTACCAAAAGCACGGCGTGGCGTGGCTGAATTTTCTGCGGACGAACGGCTTCGGCGGCATCCTCGCGGACGAGATGGGGCTGGGGAAGACGTTGCAGGCGCTGGCGTTTCTCAGATGTGCCTGTGCCCCCGGCGTCCCGCCGGGTGGACGTGTGACGAGTCGAGTGGCGCTGGACTCGACAACGTCGCGCCCCGGCGGGACGCCGGGGGCACCATCTCTCGTCGTCTGCCCCACCTCGCTCGTCTTCAACTGGGCGGCAGAAGCAGCCAAGTTCACGCCGCAGCTCAAGGTTGTCGCCTTGCACGGTGCGAACCGGCACCAACTCTTCGAGGAAATCCCGCGCAGCGATCTCGTGGTCACCAGTTACGCGCTCATCCGCCGCGATCTGGAGCGCTACCAGCAGTTCGAGTTTGACACGGTCATTCTCGACGAGGCGCAGCACATCAAGAATCGCGCGACGCAGAACGCGCAGGCCGTGAAGATGATTCGCACGCAGCACCGCCTGGTGCTCACCGGCACGCCGTTGGAAAACTCCGTGCTCGATCTGTGGAGCATCTTCGACTTCCTGATGCCGGGGTATCTCGGCAGCGCCAAGGATTTCAAGGAGCGTTACGAAGTGCCAATCGCGCGCGAACGCAGCGCCGAGACCCAGGCGCGGCTGGCGCGACGGCTCAAGCCCTTCATCCTGCGCCGCCTGAAACGCGACGTGGCGAAAGACCTGCCCGCGAAGATCGAGCAAGTGACGTTCTGCGAACTGAACGACGAGCAGCGCGCGCTGTATCAGCAGGTCATGGAATTCAGCCGCAAGGAAGTGCTGGAGGCTGTGGGCGCGCAAGGCTTGGCGAAGAGCAAGCTCCTCATCTTCACCGCGCTGCTGCGGCTGCGGCAGATTTGCTGCGATATGCGGCTGTTGGATGCCTCACGCAAAGGACGCGAAGGACGCGAAGAAGAAAGCGAGACCGAAGAACCTTTGCGCCCTTTGCGCCCTTCGCGTGAGGCATCAGGAAAAGTCGAAGCCTTCGACGAGTTGCTCCAGGAAATCGTGGACGGCGGCCATCGTGTGCTCGTGTTCAGCCAGTTCACAAGCATGTTGAGTTTGTTGAAGGAAAAACTGAACGAGCAGCAAATTGAGTTTTGTTATCTCGACGGCTCGACCACGAATCGCGGCGAAGTGGTGGAGAAATTTCAGCGCGGTGTCGCCCCCGTGTTCCTCATCAGCCTCAAAGCCGGTGGCGTCGGCTTGAATCTCACGGGCGCGGACACGGTGATTCACTTCGATCCGTGGTGGAACCCCGCGGTCGAGCAGCAGGCCACGGACCGCGCGCACCGCATCGGGCAGACCAAGGTCGTCAACGCCTACCGCCTCGTCGCGGCCGGCACGATCGAGGAGAAGATCCTCCTGCTCAAAGCCAAGAAGCGCGAGCTCGTGGCCTCGGTGCTGAGCGAGGACGCGGGCGGCGCGAAGAAGCTGACCAAGACCGATCTGGAAGAGCTGTTCGCGGTCGACTGAGGCGGGGTTGCCGGGGGATCGAGAGCCGTCGCCGATCCCCAGTCCTTCGTCTCCCGTCGTCAGCTTTCGTCTTTCGTCTTCCGTGCGCGTGCGCGTGGCTCGCTCTGATCCGGATCGGGCACGCGCACGACGGACGCGCAGGGAA
>JAYVNY010000229.1:0-4505 GCA_043758205.1 Akkermansia sp. | reverse complement strand
GGTTGCACCGCGCCCGTCCAGGCCGGTACGCCGTTGTACACGAAGTAACCGAAGTTCGGCTGCGGGTCATCGGTGTAGGGCACCCGCACCGAGCGCGCGCCGGTGTCCGCGACCGTGATGCGATAACGAATCAAGCGGCGATGCGTCTGCACGGAGGCGGGAATCTCGGCGGTGAAGGTGTCGTCGCCGATCAACAAATCGCCATTCGTCCCCGCGTCATTCATCGGGAGAGAAATCCAGTTCGCGAGATTGGTGTAAGCGGAATCCGTCAGCTCAATGTAGTTGCCGGGATTCACGATTTGATATTCCAGCGTCACCGCGGTCACGCCGTCGGGGTCCGTGACTTTCGCGGTGATCTGCACCGGCACGCCGCTCGTGGGCTGCTCGGGCGTGTGCGCGACCTGGCGGATTTGCGGCGGCGCGTTGTTCGCGAAGACGCTGTTGATGGCACCGGGCGTGGGATTGTTGCCGCCGCTGGTGCCACCGGTCTGGCCGATGAGGCGCGCGTCGAAGAAGAAATCGCTGCTGTTTGAAACGCTCGAATTGTGCGCCTGGATGGCGATGGTGTTCACGCCGTTGCTCAGAATCACGCCGGGCAGGCCCGCGATATTCAGCGCCACGAAGTTCAGATTCTCAATGGCACCGATGGCCGTGCCGCTGAACGGCACCTCTCCCGCCGTCATGTTTGCCGTGCCGTCCACGACCAGTGCGCCGTTGATCCAGCACTTGAAACCGTCGTCGTATTGCGCTTCGAGAACCAGTTGCGCGTATTGCGCGGGATTGCTGACGGTGAACTGCTTGCGGAGAAACACGGACGGGTAGCCGCCATTCATGTCCGAGAGCAGCGTGGTAATGAACGCCTCACCGTAGCCGATGGGCAGCGTGCCGCTGAGCCACGACGAGTCATCGAAGGAGGGCTGCCGCCAGTCCGCGATGGGCGTGGAGGGCGCATTCGTGCCCTTCACGTATTTCCAGGTTTGTGTCGCCGGGAGCAGCGTCGTGTTCTGCGCCGGCGTGCCGCCCGTGCCGCCGCCCGCCCCGCGCCAACTGCCGCCGAGATCGTTGTCGAGTGATGGGTTGATCAACTCAATGGACTTGCCTGCGCCCGCCGTGAACGCATCGCCGACCGTCGGCCACGGAAAGCCCAGGCCGAACTCCACCTCGTCCTGAATCTGGTTCGCGGCGTTGCGGAGCGTGAGCTTTTCACCGGAGCGGGACAGCCCGGAACTGCCGTTGGTGTTGAAAGGCCCGAGCGCGCCGCTCACGCTGAACTTGGTCTGCAGAAACGCCGGGTTCTGCGCCACCACCACGTAGCCGCCGGGCGCGACGTTGGTTGCCGGAAAGGTGTAATTGATCCCGTCGGAAAAAAACCATCCGGCGAGATTCACCGCGTTGGGGCCGGTGTTGTACAGTTCAATGAACTCCGCCGGCTCCGTCTTCACGTCCGGGTTGTAATGAATTTCATTGATGACAATGGCTGCGGAGCAGGGCAGGGCGGCGACGCCGCACAGGCCCACGAGGGATCGAAGAATGTTTTTCACGCGCTTTGAGAGTGGCGGAAGATACTCCGTGTTCGCCGAGCGACAAGCGCGGAGTCGTGGCACGGCCGCGCGGTGGTGTATCCGAAAACTGTTCTTGGTAGGGCGGCGACGCTCCGCGCGCGCCGGGGTGGACCGACAGCAAGTTCCGCAAGGCTTCTCCGCAGCCAGGCCCGGCGCGCGCGGAGCGACGACGCCCTACCACGCTCGTGTTTTAACCACAGTGTTCGAATGCCCCGCTGCCCGGTTGGATGGAACCTACTCGACCATATACGCTGTGCTCGAAGCCATCGCTCCGTTCGCGCCTGTCACGACTTGATGTCGCGGAGATGAAACGCCGTGCCGCCGATCACGAGGCACGTCACGTTAAAAGCCGCGAGCACGGAGAGCGCGCTCCAGATGCGCGCCCAATCCATCGGCTGTCCATACACCGCCACCCACGCGCGGAAATGATGCAGCAGCATGTAGGGCCGGTACTCCGCGAGCGCGGGGATGCTTTCGAGCACGAGGTTCACCAGCAAAAAGGAGACTGCCAGGATGGTCGCGGTCGCCGGCTTCATGTTCCAGCACCCGAACATGAAGGCCAGCGTCATCATGGTGCTGGCGTTGATGGCGAGAAAGAGATGCGACAGCGCGTAAAGTTTCCAACCCTCCGCCGCGCTCAACACGGCGAAGATGTTTTCCGGCTCGGGAATCAGCACGAACATGCTCTTCCACGGAAACCACAATCTCGCCAGCGCCAGCGCCATGACGCCGAGCACGAAGACTTGCGTCACTGCGAAGACCACGCCCGCGCACCACTTCACGAAGAGCAATCGCCAGCGCGACACGGGGCGGCAGAGAATCATCCGCAGCGTGCCGTCCTCCGCCTCCTTCGCCACGAGGTCGCCGCCGATCAGTCCGGTGTAGAGCGGCATGAGCAGCAGGATTTGCGGGACGAGCATGATGAGCGCGACGGTCAGCGCAGAGACGTAATCTTCCGCGAGGTAACCGTTGCCCGCGAGCATGCGCGTCATGCTCTGCTTCATGCCGGAGGAAAAATGGAAACCGAAGAGCATCGCGTTCTGCGCGAGCAGGAACATGACGAAGCCCATGTAGGTGCGCTTCTTGGCGAAGAGCTTCCAGAGTTCGTTGCGGAGCTGGAGGAGGAAAAGAGTCATGCGCTTGGCCGGAAAAAATCTCTTGGCCATGGGTGACCAACGCGCCCGGAGCGCGGACATTCCTGTCCGCAGCAAGCCGGAATGCCCGGCAGGCTCCAGACAAGTCGGGGACTGCTCGCCGTCAGCACATTGCTGCGGACAGGAATGTCCGCGCTCCGGGCGATGGGCGGAACCAGATGTCCCGTGGGATTTGCGGTCATGGCGCTCATCAGCTTTTCACTCCGTGAACCAGCGACAGGTAAAACGCCTCCAGCGTTTCTTCCTCCGGTGCGATCTCGAAGACGGAGAATTTGTTTTCCACGAGCACGCGCACCAGTTCGTCCGTGCCAACGCCGTGGGCCGGGATGATGAACGCGCCGTCCTGCGCGCTGTCGATCAGCTTTCGTTCCGTGAGCAGGCGAGTGGCCTGAGCAAAGTCGTTCACACGCAGGTGCACGCGCGGTTGGGTGCGCTTCGCGTCGGCGATGGCGCCTTCAAATACTTTGCGGCCTTTCTGCAACACGGCGATGCGCGTGCAGAGTTGTTCCACTTCATTCAACAGATGGGAGGAGAACAGAATCGTCAGCCCCAGTTCGCGGTTCAGGCGCTGAATCGTCGCGCGCATTTCGTGGATGCCCTCGGGATCCAGACCGTCGCTTGGCTCGTCGAGAATCAGCAGTTCGGGATTCGGCAGCAGCGCCTGCGCGAGCGCGAGCCGCGTCCTCATGCCGTGCGAGTAGGTTTTAACTTTAGATTTCTCGCGCCCGGTCAGACCGACCCATTCGATGACTTCCAGCATTCGCGCACGTGTGACCGGCGCGGAGAATTGCGCCAGCACTTCCAGGTTCCCGTAGCCGCTCAGGTAATCGTAGAAGACGGGCGTCTCGAAAATCGCACCCACTCGCGCCAGCGCCTTGCCGCGCTCGCGCGTCACGTCATGGCCGCACACGCGCGCCTCGCCACTGGTGGGCCAGACCTGGCCGAGCATCATGCCGATGGTGGTGCTCTTGCCCGCGCCGTTGTGCCCGAGCAGTCCGAAGATTTCCCCGCGCGGCACGACGAGATCGAGAGAGTCGAGGGCCATGCGCTGTCCGAAGACTTTGCGCAATGAACGCAATTCGATCAGTGCCGTCATCGCGTGCCCTCGATGGCTAAAAGGTTTTTGATATGGCCGTCCGCGTAGAGGTAATTCACGCCGCGTTTGCTGCCGACGTTGGCGTGAAACGCCTCCTTGTCGAAGGCCAGCGGAATATTGTGCGGATCAAAGTTCAGCGCGAAGACGACGAAACGATCCGCATCCTGGCCGTTCACGAGGCTGTTCCACGCGTAGCTTGAACCGGTCTGCGCAAACAAATTCTTCTTGTCCGACGGGCAGAGCAGCACGCGCCCGTTGCCGAGATAATTCGAGAGCGTCACCTCCATGCGGGTCAGTTCGTTGGTCGGCGGCACGCCCACCGCGACATCGAGCAGCGTGGGCACCTTGTTATCATTGTCCTGCGCGTAAAGTTGCAGCGCCACGCCAACCTGCCGGAGGTTCGAGAGGCACGCCGCCGAACGACCTTGCTCCTTCGACTTCGCAATCACCGGCAGCAGCAGCGCCGCGAGAATGGCAATGATGGCGATGACGACGAGCAACTCGATCAGCGTGAAGGCGGAGTTGAGAGTTGAAGGCTGAGAATTGAGAGCCGGAGGACGGTGGAAGGTTTTATCCGTCTGGTTGTTCGATAGCTCTCCCTCACCCCGGCCCTCTCAACTGCTGTTGGTTTTTGCACAGTTCTTCAGAAGTAGGGAGATAGCTGAACATGATGTCAATCTCGCCTTCGCCGAT
>JAYVNY010000228.1:0-2126 GCA_043758205.1 Akkermansia sp. | reverse complement strand
CGGACGCGCGCCAGGCCTTGCCGAACAACGTCGAGGCGGCGGTGCCGAGCGCGAAAGTTTTGACGAAACGACGACGGGAGATGGAGGCGAGACTGTTCATAACGATTGGCTTGTCCATCACTGGCAGCTTTCCACATAAGCATTCGAACTCAACCGGAAAGGCGGCGCGGCTTGATTCAGGAGTGCGACTGGACCCGGTGCTTGAGCACGTCCGGCGGGGTAGGGCGTCGTCGCTCCGCGCGCGCCGTGCTGGAAGCGGAGAAGCGCTGCAGAACATGCCACAGCCACGCCCCGGCGCGCGCGGAGCGACGACGCCCCACCTTTCGTGCTGCTGACGCCTCTCATTCTTCCGAGAACGGTATTCGGTGCGCCCCTGATTCATCCGCGACTCCACGCGGCCTGACGTCGGGACGCTCAGTAACCGCCCGTGCCCGGGTTCGGTCCACGCTGGATGAGTTCGATCTCGTAGCCTTCCGGCGCATCAATGAAAGCGAAGCCGCCGCCATCCTCCTTGTAGGTCGGACCGTCGGAGTATTTCAGTCCATGGGCGGCGAGGTGTTGGCCAAAATCTTCGAGGCTCGTGACTTGAAACGCGAGATGCGTCAGGTCGGGTTGCACCACCACCGGGCCGCTGGAGGGAAAGCTGCACAGTTCGATCAACTCCTCGCTGCCCGGCGTTTGCAGGAAGACGAGTTCCGAGCCGCGCGGCGATTTGTGGCGGCGCACTTCTTCGAGGCCGAGGACTTGCGTGTAGAATTTCACCGACCGTTCGAGATCGTTCAGCCGGTAGCGCGTGTGCAGGAGTTTGCCAACTTTCATGGGGCGAAGGGTAATCAGTAATCAGTGAGAGAGTGAAACAGTAATCAGTGCGGAGCGATGGAAGCCGGTGCTCCAGCCGCTGAATACTGATTCACTGATTACTGATTACTATCTTCCCCAAAACCTTCCGTGCGCGCAGCGCGGCGAACGCTTCCGCCGTCCGCTCCAACGGCAAAACGGAGTGAACCACCGCGCGCAATTTCCCCGCCGCCGCCCAGTCCAGCGTGGCCCGCATGTCGGCACGGTTGCGACCGTAGCTGCCGATGAGGCGCTGCTGCTTCACGAAGAGCGGCCAGAGGTTCAACGTGACTTCGCGCCCCGCCGTCGCGCCACAGGTCACGATGGTTCCATTGCGTGCAAGGCAATCGAAACATTTCAACAGCACATCGCCGCCGACGTGTTCCACGACAATGTCCACGCCGCGCTTGGCGGTAAGGCGGCGCACTTCGGCGGGCCATTTCGCGTTGGTGGAATCCACGACAAACTCTGCGCCGAGGTCTTGCGACAGCTTTGCTTTCTCCGCGCTCGACGCCGTGGCGATGACGCGCGCGCCGAACTCGCGCGCGATCTGAATCGCCGCCGAACCGACGCCGCTCGCGCCACCGATGGCCAGCACCCAGTCGCCGCGTTTCACCTGCGTGCGCGCGGCGAGCATGTGCATGGCGGTGCTGCCCGCGAGCGTGAGCGCGGCGGAGGTTTCAAACGAAACGGAGTCCGGCAGGCGCACGAGCGACGACACGGGCGCGATCATTTTTTCTGCGAAGCCGCCGTCGCGTTCCACGCCGAGCAACTGATTCTCGCGGCACTGCGATTCCTCGCCGAGCAAACAGAACTCGCACTTGCCGCAGAAGAAATTCGACTGCACCGCCACGCGGTCGCCGACGCGCCACTCCTGTGCCCCCGGCGTCCCGCCGGGTGGAACCGCACTGACTACGTTCGCTCTTGATTTGTCCGCGTCTCCACCCGGCGGGACGCCGGGGGCACAGGCGCAAATCACACCCGCGACTTCGCCGCCGGGCGTGCGCGGTAATTTCACTGGAACGGGCAGGCCCGCTTCTTCGAGCCAGAGGTCGAGATGGTTTAGTCCGCATGCGCGGACCTCAATCAGCACCTCGCCGGGCTGAGGCTGCGGCGTGGGCAGGTCACGGATTTCAAATATGCCTGGTGAACCATGGGCGATGAGTTGGGCGGCGCGCATCGTGAATCAGTTTCTTGGAACGGTGGGTTGGCGTAAAGGAACGGGAGGCTCGAAAGCCTCCCGACCTGCCGGCTGGAAAGCCGGCGCTACGTTCGCCGTCGCCGGAGCG
>JAYVNY010000227.1:0-5705 GCA_043758205.1 Akkermansia sp. | reverse complement strand
GCGCGGAACGGAGAAGGATGTGGAAAAGTTTCGGGCGTTCCGTTCCAAATCAAGCTCCCTCCCATTCCGCCCGGCTGGTAGCCGGGCGGGACGGGCTGGTAGCCCGTTCCACCCGTTCCGATTTCGGAATTCGGGATTAGGGCGTGGCGGGAAATGAAGGCTGGGCGGCCCACCGTGCAAAAGAGAAAGGCCGGACAACAGGTCCGGCCTTTTCACACACACGCTGCACTCTGAGAACTAAAGCACAGCAACAACATGGCGAGACTACCGTGATTCCCCGACCCGACCAGTCACCAGTAGTGGGGACACGCTGGGGACAAATGGGGACTCAAGTTTTTCCGCCCGCCTGACCGGGCTCATGGACTTCGAGCCGCCTGCGGATGAAGCCGCGCGTGAACCCTCACGGCACTTTGTAAGTCTTGGTCTGCCCCGATTTTTCCAGCACCACGACCTCGCGTGTCACGGACTTCACCGTCAGCCCGCGTACTTGGTCGCCCACGCCGAAGGACTTGCCATCAATCAACACCACCGGCTTGTCCTCGACCAAGATGCAGCCCTGGATTTTCAGCGGCGGAAAAACCACGGGCGGATTTGTCGGTGCGGGCGCGGGCGCGGGCGGCACGACCTTGACCACGGGCGGAGGGGCGGGGACGACCGGTGCGGGTGCGACCACTGTTTCCCGTTGATACAAAGGCTGGATGAACAGCGCGATGCCCGCGCAGGCCAGCAGCATCCCGCCCCAGAAGGCCAGGCCGAGTTTGTAAGAAAGGCTCTCCCGTATCTCCTCGTCCGGTTCAGGCTGCGCGCGGGCTTTGAACATCCCCGTCAGCCCCACGATGGTGCCGCACACGGCGAGCACCGCTGCGAACACGCCCCGCCAGCCATCGAGCGCGGGGAAATGCCGCAACAGCTCCGAGGCTATAATGCAAAACGCGGCCGCCACGCCGAGCGCCACACCGAGAACTGTCCAGATCATACGTCCATCCTTTTTCGCCCGGACTGTTCGTGCGCGCCTGCGGCCCGGGCTGCCGCCTGACGTGCTTTTTGGCTTTCCGCTCGCCAATCCCGCCCGCCAAGAGGGCCTCGCTCACGCCCGAGTGAGCACCAGCCTGAAGAAAAAATTCTGACTGGCTGGAGCACGCCGCCGTTCCGCGTGTGAGCCAAGCCGATGAAAATTCTCAGAGCATTGTTTCAATGCCGGAACAAATGAACCCGCGCTTGCACTTTCAAGAACGCGGGTGAAGTGGCGTCACTACGCGCAGGTTGTCCGCGCTTGGCAAGCCAAATGACGGGCGGAGAGTTGGACAGGCGCGCGGAGTTTCCGGCAAGTTCCGCCCATGCGAGTTTTCATTCCCACCGTCACCGCCGGCGCGGGCCATCTGCAAGCCGCCGCCGCGCTCGAAGAAGCCTGGCGCGCGCTGCGTCCCGCCGACGAAGTGCGCCGCGTGGACGTGCTCGACTACACGCCGCGCTGGTATCGGAAAATTTATGTGAAGGGCTACCTCAAGCTCATCGAGCACGCGCCGGACCTCTACGCCATGATGTTCAAAAAGACGGACAACCCCGCGCGCATCAAGGAGCTGACCAAGTTCCGCCGCCGCTCGTCCGGCGTGATGGCGAAGAAGTTTGTGCAAGAGGTCGTGGAGTTTGCGCCGGAAGTCATTCTCGCGCCGCACTATCTGCCGCTGGAAATCATGGGCGGCGTCATGGCGAGCCAGCGCTTGAACAAAAAACTCAACCCCTTCATCACCTGCATCGTCACGGATTTCGAGGCGCACGCGCTGTGGATGGAGCCGTGCGTGAAGCTGTTCTGCGTGGCTGCGCCCGCGACGAAGGCCCGGCTCGTGGCGCGCGGCGCGGCGGACGCCGACGTGGCGGTGACGGGCATTCCCATCGCGGCGAAATTCTCCGCGCGCGTGGATACGGAAGGGTTGCGCGCGCAGTTTGGTTTCACGCCCAACGTCCCGACGCTGCTCGTGCTCGGGGGCGGCTTCGGCATGGGTCCGGTGCGGGAAATTCTCGGTGAACTCGGCAAGATCGAGCGCGCGCTGCAAATCATTGTCGTGTGCGGCAAGAACGAGAAGCTCCGCACGCAACTCACCGCGCTACCGCACCGTCACCAGACCCAAGTGCTCGGCTTCGCCACGAACATGCAGGAGTTGATGGCCGTGTCGGATTTGATTCTCACCAAGCCCGGCGGACTCACGACTTCAGAAGCGCTGGCGATGGGCAAGCCGCTCTTCATCTTGAATCCCATTCCCGGACAGGAAGCGGCGAACAGTGATTTTCTTTTGGAACAAGGCGCGGCGGTGAAGGCGAACTGCCTGGAAGATTTGCCCTTCAAAATCACCACGCTGCTCGACTCGAAGAAGCTCCTCCCGATGTCCCGCGCGGCCCGCGCCCTCGGCCAGCCGCGCGCGGCGGCGGCGATTTGTGCAGCGGTGCTGGCGCGGGTGAGGTGAGATTATTATCGCGCCCAAGGACCGGCGCTGAGAATCACCCGCGCCGCTTCCAGCAAGTCCTTCACGCGAAAGTCCGGCGTCCGCCTCAGCGGCTCGTCGTAAGCGTAATCAATGAACACCGTGCGGCAGCCGGCGGCGTGACCGCAGTCTACATCGCGCCAGCGGTCGCCGACCATCCAGCTCGCGGCGAGATCAATGTTCAACTCCCGCGCCGCGCGGCGCAACATGCCGGGCTTCGGCTTGCGGCAGTCGCAGTCGGACAAACCTTGCCCGGGGTGGTAACACACTTCCACGCGGTCGAGCGGCAGTTCGCGGCGCATGTGCGCGTGCAGTTCTTCGACGGTGGATTGCGCCATCGTGCCGCGTCCGACATCAGGCTGGTTCGTCGCGACCACGAGCAGGAAGCCGGCTTGCTTCAACCGAAGGCACGCCTCTTTCACGCCGGGGAGGATTTCAAACTCGGCCAGGTTCGTGGGCGGGTACGGTTTGTGGTCGCGCGTCAAGGCGCGGTTGATCACGCCATCGCGGTCGAGGAAGACGGCGCGTCGAATTGAATCCGGGTTCACCATAAGCCTGCCTCCATCAGTATCCGCCGCAAACGCACGCGCTCCTCCACATTCATTTGCAGAAGCCAGGCCGTGGCGCGGGCCGGTGCAGTGCGGCCGGCGATGCGGCCTTGTTGTAGTTCAAAGTGGGAGTCCCAAGGTTCAAGGCGCGGATTGAACAGCAGGACCACGGACGCTGAATCCGGATCGCGGGCTGAGAGGTTGGTGCCTTTGCGCAGATTGCAGCGGTGACAGCTCCACGCGAGATTCGTTTCCTCATCAGAACCGCCGTGCTGCTGTGCGATGACGTGAACAACGTGGAAAGGCCAGAGCGGCAGATGCTCTTCGCCGAAGCGGCAATACTCGCAACGCCCTCCGGCGCGCTCGCGCACCCACTGGCGCAAGGGCGGCGACATCAGCTTGCAGGGTGCTGCGTCAGGTAGAGGCGGGCCTTGGCTTGCAGCAGCGCGATGAAGTCGCCCACTTCGACAAACAGTTGATATTCGGCCTGCTCGTCGGGGGTGAGCTGGCCCGCGTCGCATTTGGCCGCGAGTTCTTCCACGCGCTGACGCGCGCCCTCATCCGCCTGGATGGAAATGATTTCCCGCGCGGACTGCGGGTTGAGACAGCGGCCGAGCGGTTCCATCAAACTGCCCAGTAGCGTCGTTGCGTTGGCCTTGCCTTGCATCGTTTCAAGTTAGCAAGAGTTCCCGGCTTTGGAAGCAAAGTCTCCGGTGCTACTTCGTCCCTTCCCACTTCGTGCGGTTCACCTTGAGCCGCGGATGCGAGACGAAGAGATGCCAGACCACGCCTTGAAACGCCTCCGAGTGCGGCGTGACGTGCTCGGGATTCATGGTGGGGACGATGACGCACGCGGTGGCTTCCTGCGCGGTGTAACCGCCGTCGCGGCCCACGATGCCGAGCACGCTCGCGCCGACCTGTTTGGCGAGTTGAATCGCGCTGACGAGATTCGGGCTGACGTTTTTTTCCACATTGCCGCCGCCGACGGAGAAGATGAGCAGGCCGTCCTTCGCGTTCACGCGCGAGCCTTTGAGCCACTCGCTGAACACGGTGGCCCAGCCCTCGTCGTTGGTGCGCGCGGTGAGTTCGCTGACATTGTCGGTGGGCGCGTAGGCTTCGAAGCCGCAGATTTTGCGGAAGTCGTTCACGGCATGACCGGCATTGCCCGCGCTGCCGCCGACGCCGAGGATGAAGAGCCGCCCGCCGCGTTCGCGCACGCGCGCCAGTTCCTCCACCATTTTTTCGATGGCGGCCACGTCCAGACCGGCGACGACCTTCAATGTTTCTTCGAGATACGTTTGGGTGAAACTCATGGGCGGGAATGAAACACGGCGCGCGCGGCGGGCAAAAGGGGAAAAATGTGCCGCGCGGAGAAACACCTCCGCCCTCGCGACGGGCCGATCATTCAAGAAGCGCGGCGGTCCCGCCAGGCCGCTGCATGTTCCGCCGGGGATTTGTTTGGATTTTCAATTTTGGATTTCGGACTTTGCCCGCGCATGAAACCACTTGGCGTTGCCATCATCGGCTGCGGCGGCATCTCGCTGCAGAATCATCTGCCCGGACTCGCGCTCTGCCCCGACGTGCGCGTCACCGCGCTCTGCGACAACAATCCCGCGAACCTCGAAACCGCGCGCACGCAGACGGGCGTCAATGTCACCTCCACTGACTACCACGAGATCGTGAAACGCGATGACGTCCACGCGGTCATCATCGCCACGCCGAACATCACGCATCCGCTCATCGCGCACGCGGCCATCGCGGCGGGCAAGCATGTGATGAGCGAGAAACCGCTCGCGCTGAATTACCCCGACGCGAAGGCGATGGCCGTCGCGGCGGACCAGGCTGGCGTGCGCCACATGACGGCGTTCACGTATCGGTTCGTGCCTTCGATGCGCTACCTCTCGCATCTCATCACGCGCGGCGATCTCGGCACGCCGTATCATTACCGCTCGTGCCGCCTGCAGGACTGGGGCACGCGGAATCTCGGATGGCGGCAAGTGAAGAAGCTCGCGGGCACGGGCGAACTGGGCGACATGCTTTCGCACCGCATTGATTTCGCGCATCACCTGGTCGGCCCAATCAAACGACTCGTGGCGAACACAAAAAACCACACACCCCTGCGCGGTGGTCAGCCGAACGACACGGACGATTGGGTGGCGCTGCTGGCGGAGTTCGTGAACGGCGCGACGGGCGTGCAGGAGAGCAGCAAACTCGCGAGTGGCCGCAACGAAAGCTGGCGCAGTCTCGATTACGTGGAAATCAACGGCAGCGAACGCTCCTACGTTTTCACCACGGGTTCATGGAACACGTTGCAGACGGGAAAGGCCGGCGGCCCCGGTTTGGAGACGATTGAGATTCCGCAGGAGTTCTGGAAAGTGCCCGACTCGCCGCGTGATCCGACGCAAGGCGATCCGCTGGTCACGTTCCGCTACGATCAGGCGTGGGAATTCATCGAGGCGATTCGCGCTCAGCGTCCTTGCTCGCCGGACTTCCACGACGGTGCGCGGGCGCAACAAGTGATGGACGCCGCCGTGCGCTCGGCGGAAATCAAGGCGTGGGTGGAACTGTAGGGCCTGTTGCCCAAATGGCCGGAGCGCGGACCGCCGAGTCCGCGTGTTCCAAGTGCTGTCGAAACGGCCAAGGTTTGCCGGGCTAGGATCGCGCGGACTCGGCGGTC
>JAYVNY010000226.1:0-10167 GCA_043758205.1 Akkermansia sp. | reverse complement strand
AAAGTTGATCCACGCGATGACGGCGGAAGAAACCAGCAAGCTCAGGCAGGGCAGCATTTTGAAGAGGGGATTCTTCACCCGCAGATGTGTGACGAAGGCCGCGAGCATCAGCAGGGCGATGCCGACGCCGCCCACCACGGCAAATTGTGGGCGATCAATTCCAATCAAGAGCAGCAACGCGAAGGTCATCTTCAAGATACCCACGAGGTCGCGCAGCCAGTCGGGCAGGCCATACTGTTTGAACTCCTGGATGATGTTGGCGTAGCGCACCACCCACACGAATAAAACGGCCGTCGCCACCAGTGCTTGCAAGCAAACTGACAGATTGTGCATGACCAGAGGCTACGAGTTTCAAGCGGGAGATTGAAGCAGGAATTTGCGTTGTCAGGGCGGTGATGTTCTAATCTGCGGCGTTGGTGGAGCGACACGTTTCGCGAACGTGCGCGGCCTGCTGCTGGATGGCTTTGCGTTGCGGCTGGTCGAGGCGGGCGAGGTTTTTCAACTGCATCGCCATGCGCTGGTTCTTGCCGAGGAACTTTTCATGGCGCAGGAGAAAATCCCAGTAGAGCGTCGTGAAGGGGCAGGCGTCGTCGCCGGTGGACTTCGCGGGGTCGAAGCGGCAGCCCGCGCAGTAGTTGCTCATGCGCTGAATGTATTTGCCACTGGCCACGTAGGGCTTGCTCGCCATGAGTCCGCCGTCGCCGTGCTGCGACATGCCGAGCGTGTTCGGTAGCTCCACCCACTCGACGGCATCGACATAGACCGCCAGATACCATTCATGCACGGATTGCGGTTTCACGCCGAGGAGCAGGGTGAACAATCCCGTGACCATCAGCCGCTGGATGTGATGGGCGTATCCGTATTCAAGCGTCTGGGTGATGGCTTGGCGCAGACAGTTCATTTCGCTCTGGCCGGTCCAGTAGAACGACGGCAACGACCCGGTGGCTTTGAGCGCATTGAACTCCAGATAGCCGGGCATGAAGTGCCAGTAGATGCCGCGCACGAATTCACGCCAGCCAAGAATCTGGCGGATGAAACCCTCCGCGCTCGCGAGCGGCACGCGACCCTGGCGATACGCCTGCTCGGCGGCGGCGATGACTTCGCGCGGGTCGAGGAGCTTGAGGTTCAGCGCGGCGGAGAGGCGCGAGTGGTAGAGAAAGGGACGCGACATCATTTCTCCATCGCTGCTCCACATCGCGTCCTCATACTTTCCAAATTGTGGCAGCCGATGCTCGATGAAATCTTGCAGCGCGTCGCGGGCTTGCGCTGGCGTCACCGCCCAGTCGAAGCGGGCGAGGTTGCCCGGATGTTTCGCGAAATGTTTTTCGACCAGCGCGAACACTTCGCAGGTCAACTTGTCCGGCAGGAAGCGCACGGGCTCAGGGATGTCACCCGGGCCGGACTTGCCGAAGCTCTCGCGATTGTCGGCATCGTAGTTCCACTGCCCGCCGACTGGCTCGTCGCCATCCATGAGCACGCCGGTCTTGCGGCGCAGTTCGCGGTAGAAAAATTCCATGCGCAGTTGCTTGCGACCTTGGGCGTGCGCGGCGAACTCCGCGCGTGAGCAGAGGAAGTGACGGTCGGGACGAATCTCCAGCTCGATTCCCAATTCCTGCGCGGCGGTCTTGAGTTGTTCCTGCACGCGCCAGTCGCCGGGTTCCACCAGGATCAGCCGCTGCGGACGCAGTCGCCTGACCCTGGCGCTGAGTTCACGCGCGAAGGTGCCCGCATTGCCCGAATCGTCGAGTTGCCGGTAATGCACGGTGATTCCATCCGCGCGCAAGGCGTCCCGGAAATGCCGCATGGCTGAAAGGAACAGGGCGATGCGCGCTTGGTGCGACCAGACATGGGTGGATTCCTCCGCCACCTCCGCCATCCAAACCGCATCCAGCGAAGCATCGAAGCCATCGAACGCCGCCGAGTTCGCGTCGAGTTGATCGCCGAGACAAAGGACAAGATGCCGCGGCCGGGACTGCGGAAGAAAGTTCATCGCGTCAGATGCTCAGGAGCTGTCAGCCAGACAATGGCAGCGGCAACCTCATGTCGGTCCATTGCGGAGCCAAAGCCGCCCGTCACGCCGCAGTTGAAGGAACCAGGTGCTGATGAAATTTCAGTCACGGGAGTTCCGAAACGTGGAACGTGGCCGTTGGGTGTCGCGAGACGAAGAAAGATCCAATTCGCGATCCCGAGTCTGAACCCGGGTCCGTTCTGCCAATTCATCTTTCAGTTGCTCGGCCGCCTGACGGATGCCCAGAAAGACGATTCCAGTAATGACCAGGCCAAAGCAGAAAATGGGGAAGAGGTAGTTGAACATAATCAGTTTCTCCGGTTGGCGGTGGCGGTGACGCGAGCAAGCATGACCACGCGCACGCCGACCCAGAGGGTAAGAATGCTCGGCACCCAGAGTCCGACATAGACCCCGTATTCGCGGTTGAGGAGGAACCACAAGGCCACGCTGGCGACAAAGCTGGCAAAGGCGGAGATTAGAAAAAAATAATCGATTTTTTGGAACATAGGCAAGTGAGGGCTGATGGTTTGGGTGCCAGTGGCAACAGGCGGAAGACGCTACGTCTCCCGCCTGTTCGAGGTGCGATTAGTTCGGCAAGACCACGGTGTCGATGACGTGAATCACGCCGTTGCTGGCGGCCACGTCGGTTTTCACGACCTTGGCGCCATCCACGGTGACGTGACCGTCGGCGACTTTGACGTCGAGTTCCTTGCCGTTGACGGTCTTGGCTTTCATCGTCTTGACGTCGGCGGCCATCACTTTGCCGGCCACGACGTGATAGGTTAGGATAGCCACGAGCTTCGCCTTGTTCTCCGGCTTGAGCAGGTCTTCCACTGTGCCCTTGGGGAGCTTGGCGAACGCTTCGTCAGTCGGCGCGAAGACCGTGAACGGACCGGGGCCCTGCAACGTTTCGACCAGCCCGGCGGCCTTCACGGCGGCGACGAGGGTGTTGAAGCTACCGGCGCCCGAGGCCACGGCGACGATGTCATTCGGCTTCGCCGTGGAATCAGCGTACGCCACGCCGAAGGTTGCTCCGATAGCGACGAGTGCAGTGAGGGTGAGGATGCGGATGTTTTTCATGGTTCGAATGGGATGTGGTGTTTTGTGTTTTGGTGTGAACCCGAACAAACACCGCGAAGACCACGGACGGGGCGAAGCGGCATTCGACCGTTCGCTGCCCGGCGTCTCGAGTTTGTTTTCCGATGTTCACGTTTTGTTTTCAGGTTCAGCTGCCTGCTGGGCAGCCCTGAACTTGTCTATACATTGTCTAAGTATTGTTTATCTGTCAATGTGTTGTCTGAAATTATTTAAGAAACTCCGGCAAGCTGGATTTGGCTATAAAGTGGCTGGATTTCTATTCTAACGGAGGATTCTGTTTCCTGAATAGGCGCACAATGGTAATCAACTGCTGTGTTGTCTCATTTATGTCTATTTATAGGCCGTTGTATTTAATGCAATCATGATGGCCTATCGGAACACCGGGTTGACCGAGCGCCTCAATGCATTTGGGGAAAAAGGTGCCCGGCGATGAAGCTGGAATGGACTGGCGCTGATCGCCGTCTCTAGTTTGCTGAGCAAATTAAACGGGAGTGTTTGCTCCGGGACATCACGAGGGGATGAAGTGCGCGACCGCTCGCGCGTTGGCGAACACACCGGCGCGTGCAAGTTGGCACTGTGTTGTCAGTCGTGGGACCGCTGCCCCGAGCGGGGCAGATTTTACCGTGCATGGAAACACTCGGAAGGGACCAAGTCGGCGGGCGCGGCAAAATTTTCTCAGCGTGCCGCCGACTTCAGTTCGCGGAAGCGCCGGCGCATCTCGGCGAGCCGCGCGGCCTGCGCGGGTTGCGCGACGAGATCGTTCTCCTCATTAGGATCGGCACGCAGATCAAACAGTTGCTCGCGCTGAAAGTCCGGCCAGTAAAAGTATTTCCAATCCTTCCGCACCAGCGCCTCGGACGCCGGAATGAAGTTCGTGCTCCTGATGATCGCGTGCTCGTAGAAAAACTCCGTGCGCCACGCGGGCTTCGGCGTGGCGAGATACAGCGGCGCGAAATCACGACCCTGCATCGTCGTCGGAGCTTTCACTCCGGTCGCCGCCAGAATGGTCGGCGCGAGATCCACATTCAGGGTGAAGTCGTCATTCGTCCCGCCGCGCTTCGTCGCCGCGAGGCGCGGATCGCGCACGATGAGCGGCACGCGAATGCTTTCCTCGTGCGGATACCACTTGTCCGCCAGCCCGTGCTCGGCGTGAAAGTAGCCGTTGTCCGTGGTGAAGATGACCAGCGTGCTGTCGCGCAAGCCCTCCCGGTCCAATTCCCCCAGCACGCGTCCGCACGTCGTGTCCACCTCGGTGGCGAGACGGTAATAATTCTTCATGTATTCCTGGTAACGCTCCGGCGTGTCGAACCGCCAGCGCCAGCGGTGGCGGCCTTCGTTCTTCTCGTTGGCGAGGAAGGACGGCAGGCGGTGGAACGACTCGTCCGTGGCGTTCGACGGCACCGGGACCGTCACGTCCGCGTAAAGTTTCATGCTCTCCGGCTGCGGCAGGTATTGCTTCGGGTTCTCGTCCTCGGCGTGGGTGGCGAAGAAGGCGAGCGTGAGGCAGAACGGTTTTTCCTGCGGACGCGCGCGGAGAAATTCCAGTGCGTCGTTCTCATTCTTCTGCGTGACGTGAATCGCCGTGCCGTCGTTCTTGTTCGTGATCCAATGCGTGCCGGAGTAGGCGCGGGCGAAGTCAAAATTCGCCGCTGGAAATTTCCCATTGTGCCACTTGCCAATGTGGCCGGTGAAATAACCATTCGTCCGCAGCAAGGCCGGATACGTCTCCGCCCACGGCGTCTGAAACATGTTGAAGGCGCGGTTGCCGTGCCGCGACATCCATTGCCCCGTGAGCAGCGTGGCGCGACTGACGCCGCAGATCGAAGTGGTGACACGGTTCTGCGTAAAGCGCACCCCCTCGCGCGCGAGTTGATCGAGGTGCGGCGTCTGCACCACGGGATTCCCCGCGCAACCCAGCGTGTCATGCCGCCAGTCATCCGCGTAGAGCAGGAGAATGTTGAGCGGCGCGGCCGCCGCCCGTTCTGCCGCACCGCAATGGCCGCAAAAGAGCGCAAAGAGCGCACAGACGGCGGCGGTGAGTTTCATGGCCACACGATGAACAACCGTGCTGGTGGAGACGAGAAAACTTCAGCGTTCTTCACGACCGTTCATCTGGGTGTCGGCGGCGTGTGCTTGAGCAGTGGGCTGGCCCACATGATGAAGTGTTTCATGTTCGAGCGGTCTTCGTGGCCGCCGTCGTGCTGACGCCAGGCGAGTTCGCCATCGAGCAGGCCGGTGTTGACGGGCGGCATCTGCGCGGTGCGGTAATTTTCCTTTTCCCCCACATCCTTCACCCCGACCAGGCGGAAGACGGGTCCGGCGGCGACGGTGGCCATGTAGCTGCCTTGCTGATCGAGCCAGAGCGCATCGCCACGGGCCGGGATGCCGTAGCTGATGAAGGTGGGGCGCGGCGCGCAGAGCGCGATGAGCTGATGCGCGTCCACGGGGAGGTCGCCCGCGTTCTTGCTGCCGAACTTGGATTCGGCCGCGCCGTACTTCAGGAAGTTGCCAGCCATCCAGTGATACTCGCCGGAGCCGGTCAGGCTCTCGACGGCTTCGCCGAAATTACGGCGATGCAATTTCGCGCCGCCTTCGCCGGACGATCCGACGAGCGCCACGGCGAAGCGCGGCTCGAAGGCGAGCGTGACCAGCGCGGCCTTGCCGTAGCGCGACACGCCTTCGATGCCGACCTTCTTCGCGTCCACGGTGGAATCGGTTTCGAGATAATCCAGTCCGCGCGCCGCGCCCCAGGCCCAGGCGCGGAGCGAACCCCAGTCGTCCGGCTGGCGCGGCTGGCCCTTGTTGACGAGACCAATGATGCCGCGGGTGAGTCCGCCGGGCTGGCCGTTCCGCCCGCCGCCGCTGTCGTCCTGAATGCTGTTGGGCACAATCGTGGCGTAACCCCAGCCCGCGGCGATGAGCATCTCCGTCGAGGATGGGCCGGCATTCGCGCCGCCGCCGAACGCGTTGAAGCGGTTCGTGGGCGGGGGTTCGCCCGCGCGCCGGGGCAGGCCGCTACCGAAGCCGAACATCATCAGCACGGGCACCGGGCCTTTGGCGTTCGCGGGCGTGACCACGTTCATTTGAATATCCACCTTGATCGAAGGGCAGGACGAATTGTCCACCTTGCCGACAAGTTGTTTGGCAATGACAGCGTTGCTTCCCACCACGCGGTCCGTCGCCTGCGTCACGACGGTCCACGTCACCTTGGGAACATGCTTCGGCACGCGCCCGATGATCTCGCGCTCGAAGTCCTCGACGATTTCCGGGCGGCGCACTTTCCACCATTGCGCGGCGGTGGTGACGGACTGGCCGCGCTTGGTGACGAGCGGGTCGGGCAGGTCGGAAAATGGATTGGCCTTGGCAGGATCGTAATTCGCGGCGTTGGTCGTGGCGTTGGCGTTGCCGCTCGGGCCGGGCCGCAGGCGCGTGATACCGAGCTGGTCCTTCATGTTCTGGTGATCCTGCTGGGTCGTCCAGGTGAGCGGCTCGGGAACCGGCGCGCGGGCAACTTCCGACGTCATCGAGGTCTGGCAACCGCTCAGCAGCAGCGTGGCCGCAAGGCAGGCGGCAGGGAAGGAAAGCGAACGCAACAAGTGTTTCATAGGCATTGGGAACTTTTGGGAACGGCCAAGGGATACGCCGATTTGCGCGGGGGGCAAGGATGGAAATGGAGCGAGGCTCTTCAAAGTACCGCCACACGAGACTGGAAAGTCTCGCAACCTGCCGGCTGGAAAGCCGGCGTTACGACGTAGCGCCGACATTCGTGTCGGCAGGTTGCGAGACATTCCTGTCTCGCGGTTCAATCAGAACCCCGTCGGCCCAATCAAGGCTTGGGCAACGCTCCCATGTGGATGAATTCGTCGCGACTCAACACGCTGTCCTTGTTCGCATCGAACTTCTCGAAACGTTTCGGGGCTTCGGCGGGGTCCGGCTGGTTGGCAAGAAATTCCGCGCGGGTGAGCTGGTTGTCGTGGTTGGCGTCCTTCTTCTCGAAGAGCGTGACGCGATCCTGTTTCTGTTTCGCTGTCACGGGCCTCACGTCTTTGATCTGCGGCTTGGCTTCAGGCTGCTTGGCGAGCAAAGTGCGCAGTTGGGAAACCACTTCGGGTTGCGACGCGGCGAGGTTCTTCGTTTCCTGCGGGTCAGTTTCGTAATCGTAGAGTTCGAGGTCGGCACTCTCAGCCGCCGAGCCGGGGACTTTCCATTCCACGAGGCGGTAACGCGCGGTGCGCAAGGCCCGGCCGAGGCGTTCGCCGCGCGGATAGACGTGGAGAATGTGACTCTTCGTGGCGAGCGTCGGGTCGCGCAGCGCGGGCACAAAACTTTTGCCCTCCATCCCCTGCGGCACTTGCGGGGCGGGCAACCCGGCCAGTTCAGCCAGCGTGGGATAAAGGTCCACCGTCTCGACGAGAGCATTCGTGGCGCGGGTGCCGGGCTTGGTCACACCGGGCGCGGCGACAATCAACGGGATGCGCGCGGCCTGCTCGTAATTGCTGTGCTTGCACCACTGGCCGTGGTCGCCGAGATGCCAGCCGTGATCGCCCCAGAGGACGATGATCGTGTTGGTCGCGAGACGGAGCCGATCGAGTTCGTCGAGCACGCGACCGAGTTGCTCGTCCATGTAGCTCACCGCGGCGTGATAGCCGTGGATAAGCGCGCGCGCCTGATCGTCGGTGAGCGGGCCGGTCTCGGGCATGTCGCTGTATTGGCGGAGCTCGCCCCAACTGGTCGGCGCATATTTCGGCGCGCCGTCGGGCGGCGTGCGCAGCGACGGCACGGTGAACGAAGCGCGGTCGTAGAGATCCCAATACTTCTTCGGCGCGCAGAAGGGCAGATGGGGCTTGAGAAAACCGACGGCGAGGAAGAACGGCTCCTCCGGTTTTTTCTTCGCGGATTGCAGCCGATGAATCGCCTCGTCCGCGATCTTGCCGTCGGGATATGCGTTGTCCGCCACGGGCGCGGATTCGTAAGCCGTGCCGCGCGGCAGTCCTCGGGCGTCCTGATTCGCAAACAACGCTTCCTCACGCGTGAGCGACTGGTTCGCGCGGCTCTCCGGCAGCGCGTAGGCAATGGATTTTTGCTGAAAGTGCGGCACGCTCCACGACGCCGGGTCTTCGCGATTGCCGTGGCCGACGTGAAAGATTTTCCCCAGCGCCTCCGCGCGATAGCCATGCTTCATGAAATACTGCGAGAGCGTGACCGCGTTCGGCACGGACTCGCGGAAGTTCGTCCCGAGATCGTAGATGCCCAGCGTCGTGGGCCGCACGCCGGTCATCAGCGAATTGCGCGAGGGCGCGCACACGGCCTGGTTACAATACGCGCGCTCGAAGACCACGCCCCGCGCCGCCAGTCGATCCATGTTCGGCGACTTGACCACTTTGTCCCCGTAGCAGCCGAGCACCGGCTTCAAGTCATCCACGGCGATGAAGAGGACGTTGGGTTTCGCCGCCGCGTGAACCGCGAGGGGCAGCAACAGAACTCCAAGCCAAAGAATGTAATGTTTCACGCCAGCACGCCCTTCACCACTTCACCATGCACATCCGTCAGGCGGAACTGCCGGCCCTGAAAACGATACGTGAGCTTTTCGTGATGAATGCCAAGCAGGTGCAAGACCGTGGCCTGCCAGTCGTGAACGTGAACCGGATCGCGCACCACGTTGTAACTGAACTCATCCGTCTCGCCGTAAATGCTCCCGCCCTTCACGCCGCCGCCCGCCATCCACATGCTGTAGGCGCGGCCAAAATGATCGCGGCCGTGGCCCGCCGGTTTCGTCACGTCGCCTTGCACGAAAACGGTGCGGCCAAATTCGCCGGCGAAAATCACCAGCGTGTCGTCGAGCAGCCCGCGCTGCTGCAAATCCTTCACCAGCGCGGCGCTCGGCTGATCCGTGTCGCGGCATTGCACTTCGAGTTGCGTGTCAAGATTGCCGTGCTGATCCCAACCGCTGTGCATCAGTTGCACGAAGCGCACGCCGCGCTCCACGAGCCGGCGCGCGAGCAGGCAGTTCCGAGCGAAGCTGCCGGGACGCTTCACATCCGGGCCGTAGCTTTCGAGCGTGGCCGCGGACTCCTTCGACAAGTCGAGCAGCCCCGGCACGCTGGCCTGCATCTTGAACGCCATCTCGTACTGCGCGATGCGCGTCTCGATCTCGGGGTCGCCCTGCGCGGCGTATTGATGCGCGTTCATCGCCGCAATGTCGTCGAGCAAGTCACGCTTCTGCGCGCGGCTGAGCCCGGGCGCGTCGGTGAGATACAGCACCGGGTCGCCCTCGCCGCGCAGCCGCACGCCTTGAAATTTTGACGGGATGAAACCGCTGCCCCAGTAATATTCGAAGAACAACTGGCCGCAGGATTTCTGCGTGTCCGCACTCGTCATCACCACATAGGCGGGCAGCTCATCCGTCATCGAGCCGAGGCCGTAGGTCAGCCATGCACCCATGCTGGGCCGTCCAGGAATCTGCGAGCCGGTCATGCAGAAGGTCACGCCGGGCGCGTGGTTCACCGCGTCGGTCTGCATCGAGTTGATCAGACAAAGGTCGTCCGCGATGCCGCCGGTGTGCGGCAACAGTTCGCTCAGCCAGCGTCCGCACTGACCGTATTGCTTGAAGGGTTTGATGGCGGGGAGAATGGGAAATTTCTTCGCGCCCGCCGTCATCGTCGAGAGCCGCGCTCCGGCCCTGACTGACGCCGGCAATTCCTCCAGCCGCCGCGCGTTCAATCCGGGTTTGTGATCAAACAGATCCACCTGCGACGGCCCGCCGCCCTGCCACAGCACGATGACGCGCTTGGCCTTCGGCGGAAAATGCGGCAGTCCCGGCAGCGCGCCCGAGATCTTTTCATCTGCGCCCAACAGATTTCCACCGAGCAACGATCCGAGCGCGGCCACACCGATGCCGGTGGCACTGCGCCCGAGAAACTGGCGGCGCGTGAGATTCAGTTTGGCTTCGAGGAGTGGGTTCATGGCTTCGTCAGTGCTTCGTCGAGGTTCAAGATGCCCAGGCAGACGGCGGCGTAGGCGGCGTGTTCCACGGTATCAAGTTTCGTGTCGCGCGGGCTGGC
>JAYVNY010000225.1:0-3181 GCA_043758205.1 Akkermansia sp. | reverse complement strand
TTACAACTCCCCTGTGGACTTCGAAAAACAACTCAACTAGAAAGCCCACGTCTCGATGCACTCACCCAACACCTGTCCACCAAATCGGGGCAAGGCCACTCCCCAACGCCGCCCTGAAGCCCGGAAAGTTTTTCGGAAAAAATCGCTTGTGAAAAAATTCACGATTGGGCACTTTCGCGCACGCTTTTGGCTGGGTGACTGATCAAAAGCTGGGGAAGTGGAGTTCCCCTGCGAGCATTTTCTTAACGCGTGAAGCGAATTCTTATAGCAGTTTTGATGTTGGCGTGTCTTTTGGGCACGCCCTTTTTGGCGGGTGCGGCGGAGCCTGGCGCTGCGGCGGCTCATTCCGAACATCATGGGCTGTCACCCGATGCCCAGGTTTTTCATCTCGGCCCGCTGGTCTTCACCAACTCCATGATCATCACCTGGTCGGTGGCGGCGTTCCTTATTTTGGTCGCGCAGTTGGCGACGCGGAAGGTGCAACTGGTGCCCTCGGGCCTGCAAAATTTCGTCGAGTGGCTCGTTGAGGGGATGTATGACTTCTTCGGCGAAATCTTGGGCGCGGAACTGGTCAAGAAGTCGTTCTGGTTTTTCTGCACACTGTTCGTATTCATCCTGTTCACCAACTGGTTTGGTTTGATTCCGGGCGTGGGCACCATCACTTACGGCGGGCAGCCGATTCTGCGCGGCGGCAACGCCGACCTGAACATGACTCTCGCGATGTCGCTGGTGTTTTTTTTCCTGTGGGTGATGTGGTCGTTCCAATCGCTCGGCCCAGTGGGTTTCCTCAAGCATATTTTCTCCGGCGGCGACAACGGCAAGGGACCGATGGCGATCTTCATGATGGCGATTTTCCTGTTTGTCGGGGCTATTGAAGTCATCTCCATCACCTTCCGCCCGGTGTCATTGAGTTTCCGTCTCTACGGCAATGTGTTCGCTGGCGAGAACATCTTGGAATCCATGATGAATCTGGGCGGCACCTGGTTCGGCTGGCTGCTGCCGCTGCCGTTTTACTTTTTGGAATTGCTCGTGGGCATCGTGCAGGCGCTGGTTTTTGCGCTGCTGACCTCGGTGTTCACGGCGTTGATGTGCGCGCATCACGACGACAGCCACGGCAAGGAACACGCGCATTGATTTAACAATTTCATCCGCCGGACCGTGGGCAAACTGCGGGGGTGGATGGGAAAAACACGAAAGGTAAATACTATGTTCACTTCTATGTTAGCAGCAGTGGAGCCCGGCACGGTTGTCGAGGCCGCCGCTGGATTGAAGGGAAGTCTGCACATCGGTCTGGCCGCCCTCGGGTCGGCCATCGGTGTGGGAATCATCGGCATGAAGGCCGCCGAAGCAACCGGACGTAATCCGGGGGCCGCTGGTGCCATCCGTAACCAGGCGATCATCTTCGCCGCGTTGGCGGAAGGCGTGGTCTTCTTCGCCATCTTCCTCGCGAAGTAATCTTGCGGGCGCGGAGCTGTGAGGCTCCGCGCCCTGCAACTTTTCGTAAGATAATTTCTATGAATCTGTATCCTGTTCTTGCCGCCGCCGCCGAGCCGGGCAATCCCGTGGAAGTCATCGCCAAGCAATTCGGCGTGACGTGGCAGTTGCTGATTTCCCAGATCATCCTGTTCGTGATCGTGGCGCTGGCGCTGAAGAAGTTCGCCTACGGCCCGATTCTGAAGGTGCTCGAAGAGCGCCGCCAGACGATTGCCCAGAGCTTGGCGAACGCCGAGAAGATTAAACAGGAACTCGCCAGCGCGCAGTCCAAGGCGCAGGAGATTTTGAGCCAAGCCAACGCCTTGGCCAACAAGCAGATTGAAGAGGCTCGCGCCGTGGCCGCCAAGGTTCAGGAGCAGGAAACGCAGAAGGCTATTGCCACGGCGAACCAGATTGTTGCCAAGGCCAAGGAAGCCAGCGAAGCGGAACTCGGCCGCATGAAAATGGAACTCCGCAAGGAACTCGTTCGGCTCGTCGCCGAAACCACGGCCAAGGTCAGTGGCAAGGTGCTGACTCTCGACGATCAGAAACGTCTGGCCGATGAGACGACGAAGCAATTGGCCGCGTAATTTTTCTCAGCCGCTGATCTCGAATGAAGATTAACAAGCAAGCCCGGCGTGACGCGAAAGACCTCTTTCGCGCTTCGCTGGTCAACGGCCTGTTGGACGAGAACAAGGCGCGTCAGGTCGTGGACGCCGTTCTCGCGGGCAAGCCGCGCGGTTACGTCGGCATTCTTTCGCACTTTCAGCGCTTGCTGAAACTCGACATCGCCCGCCGCGCCGCCCGCGTCGAGAGCGTCATCGCGCTGGACGACGCGCAGCAGAGCAGTGTCAAAGCCACGCTCACGAAGCGTTACGGCGCAGGTTTGGATTTCACCTTCGCGCAAAACCCGGCCC
Organism: Akkermansia sp.; assembly: GCA_043758205.1. GTDB lineage: Bacteria > Verrucomicrobiota > Verrucomicrobiia > Limisphaerales > SIBH01 > JANNGC01. The sequence goes on along the minus strand of JAYVNY010000225.1, from coordinate 791 downwards.
TGATCGGCGGGATGCGCATCCAGGTGGGCAGCGATGTTTATGACGGCAGCATCCAGTCCCGCTTGGCGCAGTTGCAGGAAGTTTAACGAATTTGTATGAGCACACTATTGCAAGACATTGAAGCGAAGATATCCGGCGTGAAGACCGAGGTCTCGCGCACGAACGTCGGCACCGTCCGCGAAGTCATGGACGGCGTGGCGAAGATCGAAGGTCTCACGGGCGCGATGCTCAACGAGATGCTCGACTTCGGCAACGGCGTCACCGGCCTCGCCTTGAACCTCGAAGAGACGGAAGTCGGCGCGATCATTCTCGGCGACTACACCTCGGTGAAGGAAGGCCAGGAGGTCAAGACGACCGGCAAGTTGCTCTCCGTGCCCGTCGGCAAAGGGTTGCTTGGACGCGTAGTCAACACGCTTGGCCTTCCCGTTGATGGCAAGGGGCCGATCACTTCCGACGTTTTTTACCCGGTGGAAAAAATTGCGCCCGGCATCGTAAAGCGCAAATCGGTCAACCAGCCCTTGCAGACCGGCATCATGGCGATTGACGCGATGATTCCGATTGGTCGTGGTCAGCGCGAACTCATCATCGGCGACCGTTCCACGGGCAAGACCACGATTGGCGTGGACGCGATGATCAATCAGGCGCGCATCAACCAGAGCGAAGCCTCGAAGGAAAAAGGTTTCCGCCCGGTCTATAGCATCTACGTCGCGATCGGCCAGAAGCAGTCGAGCGTGGCCCGCGTCATCGCGACGCTGGAGAAGGAAGGCGCGCTGCCCTACACCATCGTGGTC
>JAYVNY010000224.1:0-4080 GCA_043758205.1 Akkermansia sp. | reverse complement strand
CAAGGCCAAGTCCGTCATCTTCGTCTTTTTGCAAGGCGGGCCGAGCCACATTGATATTTGGGACCCGAAGCCCGACGCGCCGTCGAACGTGCGCGGCGAATTCAAGTCCATCAAATCCAAGGTGCCGGGCATTCACTTCAGCGAGGTGATGCCGAAGCTCGCGCAGCAAATTGACAAGGCCACGCTCATCCGCTCGGTGAGTTACACGCCCGCCGGCTTGTTCAATCACACCGCCGCGCATTACCAGATGATGACCGGCTACACACCCGATCGCGTGTCGCCGTCCGGCCAGCTCGAACCGCCTGCGCCGAACGACTTCCCGCACGCCGCCTCGCAGATCGCGCGCCTCAAACCACCGGAAGTTCCGATGCTCCCGTTCGTCATGCTTCCGCGTCCGACGCAGGAGAGCAACGTGATCGGCAAGGGGAGCATGGCGGGCTTTCTCGGTGCGGCGTACGACCCGTATCAGTTTTATCAGGACCCAAACAAGGACATCAAACTCGACGACCTCACGCTGCGAAAAGAGATCACCAAGGAACGTCTCTCGCGCCGCGAATCGCTTTTGCAAAAGGTCAATGGCGCGATGCCGGAGATGGAAAAGGCCGTCGAAAAATACGCCATAGATAAGTATTACCAGAAGGCCTTCGACCTTGTGTCGTCAGGGCGTGCGCGCGATGCGTTTGATTTGGCCAAGGAGAAGGAGACGCTGCGTGATCTCTACGGCCGGCACACGTTCGGCCAGGGTTTGTTGCTTGCGCGCCGATTGATCGAAGCCGGCACGCGCTTCGTGCAGGTGAACTGGCCGGCGGTGGCGAATGGCAATCCGACCGTTGATGCCTTCGACACGCACGCCGCAAACTTTGCGCCGCTGCGTGATCTGCATTGCCCGAAGCTCGACAGCGGCCTCGCGGCGCTGCTTCAGGACATGGATGACCGCGGCTTGCTCAAGGAAACCTTGGTCGTCGCCATCGGAGAATTTGGACGCTCGCCGCGTCTCGGCGTGAGCACCTCCGGCAACGGCAACGCGCCGGACGGTCGCGACCACTGGCCGTATTGCTACACCGCACTGGTCGCGGGTGCAGGCGTGTCGCGCGGCGCGCTCTACGGCAAGTCCGACGCGACCGCGTCTTCGCCCGCCGAGAACCCGGTGCATCCCACGCAACTGCTGGCGACGATTTATCACGCACTCGGCATTGATCCGCACACCATGGTTATGAACCACCTGAACCAGCCGCGCGAACTCGTGCAGGCCGAGCCGGTGACGGGATTGTTTAGCTAAAATGCGCGCGGTGAAACTGGTCAGCGAACTTTCTTCCCGCAATCCCAACGGGATTGAATCACTCAGCCCAGGGTTGCGAGGCACGAGCTACCCTGGGTGTCTGCCCCGAATGTTTTTTTCAACCCTGAAAGGATTGAATCAATTCGTTCTCGCGATATTCCAGCGACTGCTGTTCAACCCCTTCAGGGTTGTATCCCATTTCCGCCTTTCACCCAGGGTAGCTCGTGCCTCGCAACCTTGGGCTGATGGATGGAATCCTTTCAGGGTTCTAGGCCGGCGCGTTTGCCTCACGGCACTCATCATTGCCTTGGCGTTTTTCGCTTTATCTTTCCCTGCTTTCGCTCAGCCCAAAATCATTTCACTCTCCCCGGACTGGATTCAACGCGGTGCAACGCTCGACGTGAAACTCGCGGGCGAAGGATTGAACTCCGTCACGGGTTTTGTCTTCAGCGGGGAAGCGGGACTGTCCGCGACAGTGATTGCTGAGATGACGCCACCGCCGGCCATCACGGTGGAATCCAGTTCCAAATCCATCGGCGTGGCGACCGGTGGCGAAAAAGATCGCAGCAAATCTTTGCGCGCCAGAATCACCGCCGCCGCCGACGCGTCGCTCGGGGTGCGTGAAGTACGTGCGCTCGGTCCGAATGGAATTTCCGCGCCGCTCAACATCACCGTCGGCGCGGTGCCGGAGGTTGCGGAGGTCGAGCCGAACAACACGCCCGAGCAGGCGCAGGCCATCGCCGTTCCGTCCGCCGTGGCCGGAGTCATCCAAGGCTCGACTGAGATCGACTGCTTCCAGTTCGCCGCGAAGAAGGGCGACCAGTTCATCCTCGAAGTCATGGCCCAGCGCACCGGTTCACCGCTGGATTCGTCTCTCGCCATTCTCGACGTGAAGGGCAAAGAACTGGCGCGCGATGAGGATGCGCGCGGCTTTGATTCGTTGGTGCAATTCACCGCGCCCGAGGACGGCGACTACATCGCGCAGTTGCGTGACTTCCAATATCGCGGCGGCGGCGACTACAAGTATCGCCTGTTCATCGGCGTGCTGCCGTTCGTGGACTACATTTTTCCCTTCGGCGGCCAGCGCGGGAAGCCGGTCGAGATTACCGTCACGGGTCGCAACATGCAGGGTGCGGAACGCGTGACGCTGGACATCGACGCCAGTTCGCCGCTGGGCCGGCAGGAGATTCGCCTGAACACGCCGCGCGGACTATCGAACCCAATTCAGTTCGATGTGCGCGACCTGCCGGAGTTCACGGAGAAGGAACCGAACGAAGGCACCAACTTCAACGCCGTGACCACGCCTGTCGTCATCAATGGCCGTATCGGCGCGGCGAAGGACTCGGACCGTTTCACGTTCAAAGCAGCGGCGGATGGCAAGCTCATTGCCGAAGTGGAAGCGCGCCGGTTCGGTTCACCGCTGGACGCGCTGCTCGCGGTCTTCGCCGGTGAATCGCTCATCGCGCGAAATGATGACGCAGTCGGCTCTGACGCGCGCATCGAGTTCGATGCGAAGAAAGACACGAAATACACCGTGACCCTCACCGATCTCACCGGGCGGGGTGGGAGTAACTTCGCGTATCGCCTCGCGGTTCGTCCGCCGACGGCGGCGGCTGGCGCGTCGCTCATCGCCAAATATTTTCCTGATGCCGTGCGGGTGAACCGCAACGGGCGCACGCGCGTGCGTTGCGAAATTGTGCGCGCGGGTTTTGATGGGCCGGTGCGTGTCACCGCGCGCGATTTGCCGGAGGGAGTGAGCGCCGAACCCATCGTCATCCCTGCCGGGCGCAACGACGGAGATTTGCTCGTCAGCGCCACGCCGGATGCGGCGATGGGCAGCGTGCCGTTGCGCGTGATCGCCAGCGCCACCACGGGCGGGAAGGAATTGGTTGCGACCGCGACGGCGATTGTCCCGCAGGACGCCGCCGAGCGCACCTTCAAGCAGGGATTCGTAAGCGTGCTCGACACCGCGCCATTCACCATCGATGCGCTGACCGTCGGCACGGGCATGGACCAGTTGCAGTCCGCGACCATTGAAGTGCTGGTGAACCGGCAGGCTGGCTTCACTCAGGATGTGAAAATCACCGCCATCGGGTTCAGCGCCGGGCGCGATCCGATCACAAAGAGTTTGACCGTGAACGAACTGACCGTGAAGAGCGATGCTCGCACGGCCCAACTCAAGCTGACAGCGAACGTGAATTCCGAACTCGGCGTGCGCACCGTGCTCGTGCGCGGCGAAGCCACGAACAACGGCCAGTCCGTGGTGCAGTTCAGCCAGCCCGTGGCGGTGGCCGTGACGCAGATTCCCTTCGTGCTGAGCGCGTCGCAAACCAAGCTGGGCCTGAATGCCGCGCGTCCGGGCGCGACGAACTTCGACGACGTGACGATGAAAGTGAAAGTGGAGCGGCGCGGTTACGTCGGCGAGATCCCGCTGACACTCACCGGCGTTCCGTCCGGCGTGAAAGTGGACGGCACGAACATCGCCGCCAACGCCGCCGACACGACACTGACTTTTGTCGCGACGGAGCAGGCGAAGCCCACGACCAACGCGACGATCACCATCCAAGGCGTCGCGATGTTCAATGACCGGATTTACCGTCACAAGACGGCGGGCATTCGATTGGTCATCGCGCCGCCGACGGTCCAAGTAGCCGCGACGAATACTCTGGAATCGCCTAAACAGCCGTGAAGACTGAACCGTTTCTCCATTCAAACATGAACTTGTTCCATTCTGACGTGCTCGAAAGCGGCGCTGAAGCGACCGCACTCCAAACGCTGGCGCGTAGCATCATGCCCCTCTT
>JAYVNY010000223.1:0-4120 GCA_043758205.1 Akkermansia sp. | reverse complement strand
TTACAACTCCCCTGTGGACTTCGAAAAACAACTCAACTAGAAAGCCCACGTCTCGATGCACTCACCCAACACCTGTCCACCAAATCGGGGCAAGGCCAGCTCGCGCTGGTCGCAACGCTGAACTGCGCCTGTTGGCCGGAGCACACCGTCTGGTCGGTGGGCTGAGTTGTGATGGTCGGAGCACTACAAGTCGGCGTTCCCGTGAGTGTGATGCTGTCAAAATTCCAAACCTCGTCCGTCGAATTGTTAAGGGCCGTCAGCTTGAGCGCCACGCTGGTGGTTCCATCCGGCACGGTCACTTTCAAAGTTGAATAATTGGCCGTGCTGGTGCCGCTCGTTGCTGTGACATTTATCGCAGTCCCAGCCGACGTGGACGCCGTTTGGGTGGCGTCGTAACCCCACCGAGCATTGTTATTCCCAGAGAGAGTGACGTCGGATGTCGCGGTAAAGGCTCCTCCATTCAATGAAACGAAAACTTTGACCAGATCTGATGAGTCTGCACCGTTGACGGTTGTCACGGAAGTTGACGTGACGCGAACTGTTACAAAGACGCTGCTGTATGGTGTGGTGGTGATCGGATCAAAAGTGAGAATTGAAGGGGTCGAAGCACCGCTGTTGTTGACTTGCCATGAATGAGTTCCTGCAAGGATTCGCTGGCTGGCCGGTGTATCCCCAGACCCCGTGGCAATGCTGGCGCTCCCGCCCAATCCTGACGCGGTATAATTCCAAGTATCTCCTGAGGTTTCAAATCCCTGTGCCGCGATTGCCGTCGCCGGAAGCGTAATCGTCAGGGAATAGGCCCGGCTGCCGGTGCAGCCCGCGCCGTCGGTGGCGGTGATCGTAAAACTGTATGCGTTGGGTGTCGTGGGCGTGCCGGAGAGGGTGCCGGAAGTCAAAGTCAGTCCAGGCGGCAAACTTCCTGCGGTAACACTGAATGTGTAACCCGCACCGCTTCCGCCGCTGCCCGTGAACGTCTGACTGTAGGCTGTGCCAGTGGTTCCGCCCGGAAGGGGACTGGTCGGATTTACCGTGACCACGGCGGGCTGTGTGATGGTGACGGCGGTAGCACTGCTGACACAACTATTGCCGTCTTTAACCGTGATCTGATAGGTGGCTGCTGACAATCCGGTAAATTGATTACCGGCTTGAAAAGTCGCACCGTTGTCCTTGGAATAGGTAAAGCCGGAACCGCTGCCGCCACTCACGCTGTTGACCGTGATGCTCCCATCGCTGCCGCCATTGCAAGTCACGTTGACCTGGGCCGGAGTAAACGTGATCGCGGCCGGCTGCGTGAGAGTTACCGCGCTCGCACCGCTCGTGCATTCGTCGTTGCCCTTTACTTTCAGCTGGTACGTGCCAGCGGCGAGGCTGGTAAACTGATTCCCCGCTTGCCAAGTCGAACCGTTGTCTTTTGAGTATTGAATTGGAGCGACGCCGCCCGAGGCTGTAACGGTGATGCTGCCATCGCCGCCTCCGTTGCACGTCACGTTGACCTGAGAGAATGAAGCAATTGTTGGCGGTGTGCATGGGGCCGTTATGACCACGGTGTACGCGCGGCTGCCGGTGCAGCTCGACGTATCCGTGGCCGTGATGGTGAAGTTATAGGTCGCAGCAGCCGAAGGCGTGCCGTTAATCAACCCAGTTGCGGTGTTCAAAGTCAGCCCCGTCGGTAAACTGCCGCTGGTGACCGCGAACGTGTACGAACCATTTGCACCCGAAGCACTGATGGTCGCGCTGTAGGCTGAACCTTCGGTCCCGCTCGGGAGAGTTGTCGGGCTGACGGTGATTGTCGGGCACGCGGGCGTAACGGTGTACGACAGGCTTCCTGTGCAAGCGGGACTGCCGCTATCCGTCGCCGTGACTGTGAAGGTGGCTGCGGCCGATGATGTGGGTGTGCCCGAAATCACTCCGCCCGAAGTCATGCTCAAGCCAGCCGGCAAGCTGCCGCTCGTTATGGCGTATGTGTAGCCGCCTGCGGCTCCACCGCTCGACGTAATCGTCTGGCTGCCGTAGGACGCGGCCACCGTTCCGTTCGGCAAACTCGTCGGAGACAACGTAATTGTCGCGCAAGTCGCCGTGACGGCCACGTTATCAATTGAAATCTTATCTCTATTTCCCGATCCTGTTATAGTTCCCGCATGATTGTAAAACCGCAGTCTAGCGGTCGAAGAGTTATTGAACGCCGAAGGTAACGCCACAGCTGATATTGAACCTGAATTAACGCTCTGCACATCGATGATTTGTGCCGCCGTGATTTCCGTAAAAGTTGAACCATCCGTGCTCCAAAATACCCTGAGGGAAGTAGGTCGTGTTCCACCGCCATTATCAACCGCAGCCCAATCAAAACTCAACGTGCCAGCAGTCCGCCCTGTAAAATTGAGAAGCAAATCAACAGCCACAGCTTCTGGCGTAGTGGTGCTTCCAGTGGAGAGGAAAACAAAAGTTCCAGCGACATTACCAGCTAAACTACCTCTCTGAATGCCACCAGTGGTTGCAGCAGTTGCAAAAGCTGCCGAAGACTTGGTCGTTCTCGTCCCAGTCGTTACAGAGGTTCCAGTGCCAATAATTCCAACACTAGACCAATTGGTTGCATCCGCGCCGGCGGTAAAGTTGTCTGTCCAGTTGGCAATATCAGCAAAATTCCACGTCTTGTTGCCCAAGGACATCGTATAAGCCGTCGCCGCTTGCAGTTTGTTCGCGCCAAACACGAGCTGTATCAGGGCGACTCCCGCCAGAATCGCGAAGCGATTGGAACTAAAAAGCGGAAAGCGGAAAGCGGAAAGCGGAAATGAATTTGCCTTCGCATGACCCCAATTTGAACCGTGGAGATGCAGGGGCGCAGGACACAAACCACGGATGAATCCCAAAAAGGATTTCACAAAGTTGCTTCTGTGGTTCTTGACCACGCGCCGCCGCTGTGGCGAAGAGGTGGCAACGGAGGAACCGGCGGCTTGAGTTGAGTTCATGGCAGGAATGGGGTTGGGCGCGCGGAGCGAGCGTGCGCGGAGTTCGGTGGAGTGGCGGGGACGCGGCGATGGCGGGTCGGACGAAAGCGCACGCTTTGGCTCATGTGAAAAAAAGTTTTCGAATATAGATTTGCCGACGCCCGAGGCCACGATTCAGTTCTAGCGGGCATCATGAGCAAAAGCAACGGCTGAATCGGTTCGTTTCCGGCAAGTTCCTTTTCCGTCACATTCTCTCGGTCTCGCCCTGGGCGCGGGCTTCCAGTCGCCATTCTTGCTCCACCACCGGACGCGCCAGGAAACACGAATGGGCCTCGACCATCGCGCGCTGTGGCGGGCTGGAACCCGCGCTCCGGGAAGTGAGCATGACTCAGTTCCGCTGAAAGCGCCGCATCATGCAGAACCCTGCCAAGCCGAGTCCGATGAACGCATAAGTTGAAGGCTCCGGCACCGCCATGGTCACGTCCGCAAAGCTCTGGCCGACGACCAAGTTGTCGAACGGCGTTTCGCCCAGGTGACATAAAGTTTTGGTCGGGGCGCGCGCTCATTCAGTTTCAAGCGGCCGGGTCAGGCGCACTTAACGTGTCAAGCTCGCATGGACTGTGCCGTCCACTCATCGCGTGGGCAGTGTCAGGATTTGTGGGGAAATCCACGCTGGGGGTCGGACGTGGTGTTTTTCAGGCTGCGTGTTTTCCGCGTGAGTGTTCGTTTTCGAACAATTCAACCGGAGCGGGCTGGCGATTTATTTATCGGCGGGATGCGGACACAGCGCCATCACATCACCGTTCGATAGTGCCTTCGATCTGGCCGTGGGGCTCGTCGGTGGGGACGAAGAGTTCGTTTTTATTTTCCAGTCCGAAGGGGGAAAGGTTGATCAGCAAGCAGTGCTGGTTCGGCATGGCGAGATGAATCTTTTTCACTTCCGGCGCGGCCTGCAAGGCCGCTTCGCCCATCAGGTAAAGCGTGACCTGCACGGAGGGGCTGAAGTTTTCCGCGAAGGCGCGCAGCATGGCGCCGAGGATGTTTTGGCTCGTGGCGGCGTAGCTGGCGGGCTTGGTGGCGAACGTCCAGACAGCCTTCAGCTTGGTGGCGAAGACGCGGTCGCCGGTCTCGGGCAGCGTGGTGAATTTGTCGCGCAGGAAATCCTCGAAGCCGGA
>JAYVNY010000222.1:0-39332 GCA_043758205.1 Akkermansia sp. | reverse complement strand
AGGAAAACAAACGCAGCCTCAAGAGCCAGCGCCTGCGCGCCACCCTCGACCCCGATTACCTCCGCCAACTCCTCGCCAGTTAAGATGCGTCAGCCCTGGGACAACACCGTTGACACAGTGCGGTGGTCGGTGGTGTTCTGATCGCCAAAGGAAACATTCAACCAAACCCATTTATGAATTACTCACCCCACATGTCTGGTCGTTCCATTCGGAACGTCGCCACCACGTTCTTGTTGGCCGTCACCGCCTTCACTGTGGCGGCGGCGAATCGCGCGGTCCCTGGCACTCACCCGACCATTGCTGACGCGGTGGCGGCGGCCCAACCCGGCGATCACATTCTCGTCGGCCCCGGCGTTTATCAGGAGAACGTGGTTTCGACCGTCGCGAACCTGCAATTCATCGGCAAGGGCGCGATCTGGGACGGCACGCTCGTGAACGGCACGGCGGGCGTGTGCCTGACCGCGACCGGCGACGGCGTGGTCGTGCAGGGCTTCATCTTCCGTGCGGGCCAGGCCAATGCCGCGCAGGTCCAACTCACCGGCGCGGGCTGCCGGGTGCTCAACTGTTCTTCGCGCGGCCCCAGTGCGCGCTTCCTGAAGATCACTGGTAACTCCGCGCTCGTGGACGCCTGCACGTTGTACGCCGTGAATTCCGGGGCCATCGAAATAATCGGCGACAACGCCACGGTGAGAAAAGTGAAGTCCCGCCAGGGCGATGATTCGGTGATTGGCATCACGGGCAACGGTGCCACGGTCACGAGTTGCATCATGTCTTTGAACGAGGACGGGGCCAGCATCAGCATCGTGGGCCACCATGCGCTCGTAAACCTCAACTCGTTCGTGGACTGCGACTCCGGCATCTCGGTCACCGGCACGAACGCCATCGTGACGAAGAACAAGGCGTTGAACGGCGGCTCCAGCTTCATCTCCGTCAACAGCGGCGACAACGCGATCGTCGAGAGGAACATTTCCACGGCGGGCGGCGGCATTTCTGTCTCGGGTGACGCGGTTGCCGTGCGCGGAAATTCAATGAGAAGCATGAGAAACGACGCGTCTGGTTTGACCGTGAACGGAGCCACCGATGCGGGTGGCGCAGTGGTTGAGAACAACATCATGAAAGACATTGCCGCCAACGGCCTCTCGGTTGGCATTAACAACGCCGTCATCCGCGGCAACCGTGTCACCGGCTCGGGCACTGAATCGGGCGAGAGCGCCTGCCGGGTTTCTGGAAGTGGCAACCGCCTGACCAACAACGTCGTCATCGGTGGCGGCACCCACGGGTTCAACATCACCGGGGCCAACAACATGTTCGTTAGATGCACGGCCATTGACTCGGCGGCGGACGGCTTCCACATCACCGGCTCCGGCAACACGCTGCTCATCTGTGACGCCATGCTCTGCACCGGGGAAGGTCTCGACAACGGCGGTGCCAACACCACGGTGTTGGACTGCGCCTTCAAGAAGAACCGCCTCGACGTAGCCAATGACGGCACCTTCGCGAACGCCGCCACTTTCACCAGCGACAACTCCTTCAGCACTGGCGGGCCGAGCCAGTTGCCGCAGGTGGATTGATTCCAACCTTGTCGCCTGGGTCCGAGTTGGCCCGGTGATTTCATGCGTCCGCCTCAGCCGAGGCGGGCGCAATTTTTTTCTGCCTTGCCGCAACCCTGGTGGCTAAGTTCCCAACATGAAACATCTCCTCCTTCTCCTCGCCACCGGCGCGATCACACTCCACGCCGCCGAAGACGGCTTTGTCTCCATGTTCAACGGCCGCGACCTGGCGGGCTGGACGAACATCAACTGCGCGCCGGAAACATGGACGGTGAAGGACGGCGCGATTCATTGCACCGGCCGACCCGTCGGCGCGCTGCGCACGCTGCGGCAGTATGAGAATTTCATCATCGAGGCCGAGTGGCGGCACCTGAGCAGCGGCGGCAACTCCGGCATGTTCATGTGGGGGACGCCGATCAGTGCGCCGGGCGTGCCCTTCCTCCGGGGCATCGAGGTGCAGGTTTTGGATCACGGCTACGCGACGCAATTCGAGAAGGAGACCGGCAAGAAGTCCGACTGGTTCACCACGCACGGCGACGTGTTTCCCATTCACGGCGCGACGATGAAGCCGCTCGGCCGTCATCGTGGCGATCGCAGTTTCCCCAGCGAAGAGCGCAGCAAGCCTTCGCCCGAGTGGAATCACTATCGCGTCGTGGCGTCGAACGGCGTGCTGCGGCTGAGCGTGAACGGCAAGGAAGTGAGCGGCGGTGATGATTGCAATTATCGCAAAGGCTACCTCGCGCTGGAAAGCGAAGGCGCGCCGGTCGAATTCAAAAACCTTCGCATCAAGGAACTGCCTTCTACCAATCCCGACCCGAAGATGATTGCGCCCCTCGATCCCGGCTGGCGCGCGCTCTACAACGGCCTGGACCTGCGCGGCTGGCGCAACGCGGACGCCGCCAAAACCCGTTGGGCCGCGAACGACTGGCAGCTCGCATTGAAGTCTGGCGCAGACGCCACCAAGCAAACGCTCTGGACCGACGCAGAGTTTGCGGACGCCGAATTCACCCTCGACGCGAAGCCTGGCAAGGACGCGACCGGCGACACCGCGCCGACGATCCTCGTCCGTGGACGTGCCGGGCGCGGCACCGAGATCAACCTCGCCGACCTCCCGGCGGGCAAGTGGACACGGGTGCGCCTGACCGTGGCCGCGAGCGAGGTCATCGTGTGGCATGGCGACAAGGAAGTACGGCGCGTGCCCGCGCCCACCGGCGCCAGCGGCGCGTTTGGCCTGCGCGACACCGGCGCGGCGATGGAATTTGGGAACCTCCACGTCCGCGCGCTGTAGGCCGCGTCGCGTTCAAACCGTAGTGGGGCAGCCGTCTCGGCTGCCTTCAGTCCTTTGGCCGTCCCGGCTGAAGAACACTAGCCGGGACGGCCCATGGACTTTGTGGCAGCCGAGACGGCTGCCCCACTACCGGGTGGCGCGACGACTCGCCGCGCGAGCCGTCCCCCACTACAAAAAAATGTCCTGTCGGATTTCCACGCCGACGGGTGTTTAATCTATGACATGACGCTCCGCACCGATGCTGAACTGCTCCGTGCCTACACGCGCGACGCGACCGAAACGGCGTTCGGCGAACTCATCAAGCGCCACACCGGTCTCGTCTATTCCGCCGCGCTCCGCCAATGCGCCAGCCCCGAACTCGCGCGCGAGGTCACGCAGGATGTCTTCACTGATCTCGCCCGCAAGGCGCGGACGCTGGCCGAAAACTTTTCTGGCGAAGCCACCCTCGGCCCCTGGCTCTACAAGAGCACACGCTACGCTGCCCTGAACGCCGCGCGCGACGAGCGCCGCCGCGTGGCGCGCGAACTCACGCTTATGCCCGAACTCCATGGCGCGTCCGATGAACCCGCGTGGGACCACGTAGCCCCCGTGCTCGATGACGCGATGGCCGAATTGCCGGACGCCGAGCGCGAAGCCGTGGTGCTCCGCTATTTTCAAAACCTGGACTTTCACGCCGTGGGCCGCGCCCTGGGCGTGAGCGACGACACCGCGCAAAAACGCGTCAGCCGCGCCGTCGAGCGGCTGCGCGAACTGCTGGCCAAACGCGGCGTCACCGTGGGCGGAAGCGGGCTGGTGATTTTGCTGGCCGCCAACTCCGTACAGGCCGCGCCCATTGGCTTGGGTGCAACCATGCTCGCCGTCGCGGCCAAGGCGGGAGCCGCGAAAACCGCCTCGTCCACTTCGGCGCTGGGATGGCTGGCCGTGAGTCAGGCCAAGCTCGCGTGCGCGGTGGGCGCGGTGTTGTTGCTGGGCGGGGTCGCAGCCGTCAGCTTGCGCGACGATGGCTCACGCACTGGCTCCGGCGACCGCGTGCGCCTGCCCGTGGGAAATGGCGTCGCGAAAATCAGCATGGGCGCGTCGCATGGATTTATTCTCTCATCGGACGGCAGCCTATGGTGCTGGGGCACGAATTTTGTCGGCTGGCCCGTGCTGGGTTTAGGCCCGGTGAATTTTCAACCCCGCCTCCGCCGCGTCGGAAACGATCAGGACTGGGTGGACATCTCCACCTCCTTCACGCACGCGCTCGCGATCAAATCCGATGGCACGATGTGGGGCTGGGGCCAAAACCTCAGAGGACAGTTAGGCAATGGGTTGAGCGGGCGGCGCAACGCCAGCAAGTCCCTGCCAGTTCCCACCGCGCCGGGCAACGACTGGAAACAGGTGGCAGCGGGCGGCTCGCACAGTCTCGCGTTGAAAAAGGATGGCACCCTTTGGGCGTGGGGGGACAACTGGAGCGGACAAACCGGACTGGGTCTCACCAACGCAGGCGTCACCACCGTGATGCAAGTGGGCACGAACGCGGACTGGATCAAGGTCTGGGCCGCCGGACTGCAATCTGCCGGTCTGCGTTCGGATGGTTCGCTTTGGTTTTGGGGCCACCTCATAGGCGGTGGCAAGGACACGAATTTTTTTCGCGTGCCCACGCGCGTGTCGGCGGACACGAACTGGCTTGAGGCGAGTTTCGGCTTCTTCTCCATCCACGCAATTAAGACGGATGGCACGCTCTGGGCGTGGGGACGCGACGCTGGCATGTACACGGGCCAGCGGGTGCAACTGCTCAATCCCACGCCCGTCCGCGTCGGCACCGCGTCCGACTGGCAGACTGGTCCCACCTCCGAATACTTCTACCGGCTCCTGCAAAAGCGGGACGGCTCCCTCTGGGCCTTGGACGCGTCCGACTACATGTATCCGGCCAAGACCAATCACCTTCCCGCGCAGTGGCTGCGCATTCCATTGAAGAAAAAAGTCGTGGCCTTCGGCGCGGCCAGCCGGGGCATCACCGGCGTGGCCCTAACCGACGAGGGCGAGGTCTGGACGTGGGGAAATGTCATTGGAGAAAGCACGCCGGGATGGCCCACCCTGCAAATGATGGCGGATAAGCTGGGCTGGAAGACGGACCACTTTCGGAGCAAGCCACTTATCCGCGAAGAACCGTGGCTGCTGCCGCACGAAGAATAACTCCGCCTGGGTCTTCATCTGTGGCATCCGGGAAATCCGTGGTTCATAAATTTTGGCTGAGGAAGAAACGGTTCAAACAGGGCAGAGGAGATGGTGCGCGCGGCGGGAGTTGAACCCACAACCTTCGCCTTCGGAGGGCGCCACTCTATCCAATTGAGCTACGCGCGCATCAACTGCGCCGGAAGCTAGAAGAGCCGGGCCGCGTTGTCACCCGGCAATTTTTGCGGAGCGCGGGTTGGATTTCCAAACCGTTCGCCTTAGCATCGCCGCATGTTGGAATCCGGCGAGGTGCAATGTCCCTTTTGCGGGCAGACGTTTGAACTGGCGGTGGACACGAGCGTGCCGTCGCAGAGCTTCGTCACCGACTGCGAGGTGTGCTGCCGGCCGTTCGAGGTGGTGGCGGAGTGCGAGGCGGGGAAAATTTTGTCGTTGGACGTGCGGGGCAGTTGAACAACGTGCCGCCAGCGTCCCGCCGGGCGGGGGTCACTCACGATGAACGCGGCTCGACGAATGGAGGGGTCGCATCACTCACCGCGCCCCCGCCCTGGGGTGCAGAGGAACACGAGGCTGAAAGCCTCGCCACACCTGCCGGCTCGAAAGCCGGCGTTACGCCGGGGGGGGGCACGCAATTTTGTCGTTGGATGCTCGCACCCGTTCCTTGAGACTCCGCCCGCGTTTATGAAACCTGAAACCATCTTGTGGATTTACATCGTGCTGCTGGTCATCGGCGGCCTGATCGGCTTTTTGAAAGCCAAGAGCAAGATGTCGCTCATTACCTCGGTCGCCTTCGGCGCGGTGCTGGCCTTCTGCGCGCTGGACAAATGGCCCATCGAGATCGCGTGGGGCGTGCTCAGTTTCCTCGCGCTGTTCTTTGTGATGAAGTTCATGAAGGGCAAAAAGTTCATGCCCAGCGGGATGATGTCCTTGCTCACCATTGTGACCATCATCGCCGTCGTCTGGTTCAAGAAGTAACTGCCCGTGGCCCCGACCGACCTTCCCATCTGGGAAATCCACGCTGAACTCGTTCAGCAGCTCCGCACGGGCAACCGCCTCGTGCTCGTCGCCCCCACCGGCTCCGGCAAGACCACGCAAGTGCCGCAGATGCTGCTCGATGCCGGACTGGCCGGGAGCAAAAAGATCGTCGTCCTCCAACCTCGTCGTGTCGCCGCGCGCACCGTGGCGGCGCGAGTCGCGTGGGAGCGGAAGGTGCAACTCGGTGGCGAAGTGGGCTACCAGATTCGCTTCGATGATCAGACCAGCCTCGGCACGCGCATCTGCTACGTGACGGAAGGCATTCTGCTCCGCTGGATGCAGGATGATCCGGCGCTGCGCGACGTGGCGGTGATTTTGTTCGATGAATTTCACGAGCGCAATTTGTTGAGCGACGTGGCGCTGGCACTGGCGAAGGAATTGCAACGCACCACCCGTCCCGATCTGAAGATCGCCGTGATGTCCGCCACCCTGGATGCGGAGCCGGTGGCGAAGTATCTCGACGACGCGCCGATTCTGATTTCCGAAGGGCAGAGTTTTCCGGTCACGCTGCATTATCTCGATCATCACGATGAGCGACCCGTGAGCGACCAGGCGGCGGATGTGGTGGAGCGCATCGTGAACTACGGCTCGGAGGGCGACATCCTCGTCTTCATGCCGGGCGTGGGCGAAATCAATTCCACCATCAACGCCATTCGCGCGGCGCGCACGCCGGAGAAGCTCGCGCTCATTCCCTTGCACGGCGAGTTGCAGGCGGAGGAACAGGACGCGGCGTTCAACCCGAATCCATTGCGCAAAATCGTGGTCGCCACCAACGTCGCGGAAACGTCCGTGACCATTGACGGCATCCTGCATGTCGTGGACAGCGGCGTGGCGCGGGTGGCGCGGTATGACGCGGAGCGCGGCATCGGCACGCTGTTCATCGAACCGATCAGCCGCGCGTCGTCGGATCAACGCAAGGGCCGGGCAGGCCGCACCGCGCCGGGCGACTGCTGGCGCTTGTGGACGGAGAGCGGGCATTTGGATCGTCCGGCGCGCAACACGCCGGAAATTCAGCGCAGCGATCTGGCGGAAGTCGTGTTGCTCCTGCACTCGCTCGGCATCAAACGCGCGGCGCAGTTCGACTGGCTGGACAAGCCGGACGCGCTGGCCGTGGAGCGCGCGGAGAAATTGCTGACCATGCTGGGGGCGCTGCGCAATGACGAAGCGCGAATGACGAATGACGAAGAACTCGCCGTTGGTCATTCGTCATCCGTCAATCGTCATTCCGCTGATCTCACCGCCATCGGTCGCCAGATGCTGCGCCTGCCGATGCACCCGCGTTACTCGCGCATGCTCGTCGAGGCGTCGAAGCGCCACTGCGTGCGCGCGGCGGCGATGTGCGCGGCGCTGGTCAGCGGGCGGGATTTGCTGCAACGGCTGCGGCGCGATGACAAACATATTTCCGAGGCGCGCGAATTGTTTGAGGCGTCGCAGGATTCGGATTTTTTCACGCTGATGCGCGCGTTCCAGTTCGCCAAGAAGTCGAACTTCGCTTTTGAGACGTGCCGGCGTTACGGCCTCAACGCGCAGGTCGCGCGGCAGGTGGAGCAGACGTTTGATCAGCTCATCACGATTGCGGAGCGGGAGAAAATGTGGGGAGGGAAAAGTAATCAGTCATCAGTGAGCAGTGAACAACTGGCACCGGCTTCGGATGACGCGTTGCTGCGTTGTCTCATGGCGGGATTCATTGACCAGCTTTGCGTGCGGCGGGATCTCGGGACGCTGGAGTGCGAGATGACGGAGAAGCGGCAGGGGACGCTGATGCGTGAGAGCGTGGTGCAGAATTCGCCGCTGCTGGTCACGGCGACGATTCGCGAAGTGCCGGGGCGGGGCGCGGATAACATGACGTTGCTCGGCCTGGCCACGGGCGTGAAGCGCGAGTGGATCGAGGAAATGTTCCCGCAGCATCTGCACGCGACGGTCGAGCATCTCTATGACCGCACGCACAAGCGCGTGGCGGCGGTGAAGCTGGTGCGCTTCGTGGATTTGGTGGTGCATCACGAGCATCAACGGGAGATCATCCCCGAGGCGTCAGGCCGGGCTTTGGCGGAGGCGGCGCGGCGTGGATATTTTGAACTGCCGCTCTTGAATCACGAGGTGAAGCAGTTCATCGCGCGCGTGAATCTGGTCTGTGCCGCGCAGCCGGAACTGGAATTTCCACCGCTAGACGAGGCCGCGATCACCGCGTCACTGGCCCGCGCTTTTCATGGTATGTCCTTGGCGAAGGAAGCGCAGGCGGCGCATGTGAAGGAGGAATTCGGCAAGCATCTCGCGCCCGAACAGCGCGCGTGGCTGGATGAACTGGCGCCGCTCACCGTGACCTGGCCAGATGGCCGAAAACTCAAGCTGCAATATCCCGACGAACCGCTGGATGAGGACGGCGAGCCGAATTCACCGGAGGTGCAGGTGAAGTTGCACGAGTGCTTTCCGCTCAAGGAACACCCGCATCTCTGCGAGGGAAAAGTGCCGGTGAAACTTTGGCTCGTCACGCCCGACGGCAAGCGTCTCGACGCCACGTTTAACTGGCCGGCCTTCCGCACGAACAGTTATCCGAAGCTCAAACCGCAGTTGCAGAAAAAGTTTTCCGCCGTGCTGTGGGTGTAGGCATCGGAGCGCGGGTTTTCAACCCGCAGCAACGTGAGATGTGGTGAAGTGTCCCCAAGTTTCTGCGCCCCGGTTGCGAACATTGCTGCGGACCACAAAGTCCGCGCTCCGCACGTCAGACCACCCAAGTCGGCACTAAATCGCGAGATTGGAAATCAGACAACTGCGGCGGTTTTTCTTCGACCACCGGATGATCCGCGCCGACGCGCGCTGCACCGAGTCTCTGGATGCTCTCGACGTATTTGGCCGCGCCACACTGCATGACCTGAGACATGCGGACGAGATCGCGGAACCAGTTGGGAAAACGGTTGGTGAACTTGAGTTCAAGAATGACCTCATCTTTGAAGCTCAACACCGGGTTCTTCATCGTGGTCTTGATGGACAGACCGGGATTTTCCTCGCCATAGACGTTGCGATCAATGGTCACGCGCACCTGGTCGTCGGAACTGACGTAGGCTTCGCGCATGTAGAAAATGTGCACCTTGGGCTTGGCGTGGATGTTGGTCATCAACGTGCAGAAGTTCTGGAGCGCAATCATCTGTTTCGGCGCTTTCGAGAGCAAATGTTCTTCGCGCGGCATGTGGCCGGCGAGCAGATACTGGACGAATTCCTGCCGCACGCCGCCGCGCTGCTTCATGATGCAGTTGTTCATGCGCCGCTTGATCTCAAAGAAGACCGGCGACTTCGCGTTGGTGTCGTAGTAACGCAGGCGGAGTTTGAAGCGGTTCTTCTCGCCGTTGATGGTGCCCCAATAGAGGTTCAACGTATCGGAGTCGAGATAGAGGCTGTGGACGGGATAGGAAAAATCCGCCTTGCCCACGCTGTACTCATCAAAGTCGAGGTAACAGCGGACAAAGTCCCGCACCTTGAGCGCCATCTCCTGAGTAATGATGTACTTCAGTTCGAAGCGCGATTGCTGCATCCGGTCTCCAGCCATAATTCAAATCTCAATCGGCGCGATCAGTGCGGCGGTTGAGGTGACAAAGATTTGTCACACTCTTTCGCGGCTGGCGAGCGGAGAGTTGAATCACCCTCCGCCAGAATGGGTTCGAGCATCCCCGGTTGGCTGTGGGATGTTGCGCCACGGAGGGGGGTTAATCTACACCGCGTGGGAGCGAAAGCAGGACGTTGCTGCTGCCGGTGGTCAGGGCGGTGGTGATGTATTCGCGGAACTGGTAAGTCGTGACGGCGTGAACGCTGGCGTCGGAGAGGACGACGAAGCCTTTGCCAAAGTCGCCGCTGTTTGGGCTGTGCATCTTGCCGCCCTCGAAATAGACATCAATGGAACTCCCACTGGCGGGCGTGTAGGAAATCACATTGCCGCCCGCGCCGCTGCCGATGGCGCGGTCGCCGGCGAGAATGGTCTGCGGCTTCGATTCATCCGCCGACAGACCGACGAAGTAGCTGATGTGCCGGTCACCATCCAATGCGCTCCACGGATTTTTCCCACTGTTCAGCGATGCCACCGAGGTGCGCTCGCGGTCCGTGGGGCAGTAAAGCACCTTGGGGTTGACGAGTTCGTCGGACGCGGCGCGAAAATGATCGGTCCAGTCAGGTGAACCGAGACTGCCACCGTCGGCGACCGGGACGTTCCAAGTGAACGTGCCCTGGTCATTGGCCCAAAGGCGCAGACCCACGCCGATTTGCCGCAAATTGTTGATGCACTCGGAATCTCTGGCCTTGCGCTTGGCTCCGCCCAGCGCAGGCAGGAGGAGGGAAGCGAGAATGGCAATGATGGTGATGACCACAAGCAACTCGATCAGGGTGAATCCCCGGGCGCGTTGAGATGCCGTTGCTTTCATGGTTGTGCGCGTAAAATGCACAGAGCTAGTCCGGAATGTCAATTCCCGCTTCGGTGACAGTTTGGTCACCAGCGGAGTCAGCGTGGGCAGTCCAAGGCTCAAAATCCAAGACGTGGATCCGTGATGAGGGCGATTGGCGGGACGCCCCCGCGCAAGTCTTTCTCCATGTCGGACCACTCGCCACTCGACAAGAAATCCGCGCCGCCCGAAATTCTGCCCATGTCTCACGCGGACTTCGTGCATCTTCACCTTCACAGCGAGTACTCGCTGCTGGACGCGACTTGTCGTCTCGACAAGCTCATGGAGAAGGCGCACGCGCTGAAGTTCCCCGCGCTCGCCCTCACCGACCACGGCACGCTCTACGGCGCGATTGATTTTTACCAGGAGGCGCGCAAGAAGGGCATCAAGCCCATCATTGGCTGCGAGGTTTATGTCGCGCCGGGTTCACGGTTCGAGAAAAAATCGTCCGGCGGCAGCGGGCGCGATGTCTATAACCACCTCGTCCTGCTCGCGAAGGATGAACAGGGCTACAAGAACCTCATCAAGCTCGTCACCTCGGCGCATCTCGATGGTTACTACTACAAGCCGCGCATAGACAAAGAAATTCTCACTGCGCACAAGGACGGACTCATCGCCCTCTCCGGCTGTCTCGCGAGCGAGATTCCCGAGGCCATCATCAAGGATGACTTGAAGAAAGCGCGCGCGAGCCTGGACTGGTTCAAGCAGACGCTGGGCGCGGACAATTTTTATCTCGAACTCCACAACCACGGCATCGTCGAGCAGGCGAAGGTGAACGGGCATCTCATCCCGTGGGCGAAGGAATTCGGCCTCAAGTGCGTGGCGTCGAACGACGTGCATTACATCGAGCGTGCGGACTGGCAGGCGCACGACTGCCTGATCTGCATCGGCACGCAGACGGTGCGCGACGATCCGCGCCGGATGCGTTACATGCAGGAGCAGTTTTATCTGCGCTCGGCGGAGGAGATGAAGGCGCTCTTCGCGGAGGTGCCGGACGCGGTGCAGAATACTTTGGAGGTGGCGGAGAAGTGCAATTTGGAGATCGAGTTCGGCAAGCTGCACTACCCGGTGTTCACGCCGCCGGAACATTTTTCTCGCGAGGGTTATTTGCGCAAGCTGGTGGCAGAGGGGTTGGAGCGGAAATACACGATTCGCGCGCGGGCGGAGGGGAAGGAGTTTGTGGTCGAAGGGATCGAGAAGCCGGAGAAACTGCCGACTTATCGGAAAGTAATCAGTGAGGGAGTTATCAGTAATCAGTCCGGCCCGATCGCGTCAGGTGGCAGCGAACCGAAAACTGATTCACTGAACACTGACTCACTGATTACTGATCCCGCCGTCGCCTCTGCCATCAAAGACGTCATCGACCGCCTCCAACTCGAACTCACCGTCATCGAGAAGACCGGGTTCATCTCCTACTTCCTCATCGTCGCGGACTTCATTCGCCATGGACGTGAAATTGGCATTTCGTGCGTGGCGCGCGGTTCCGCCGCCGGTTCCATCGTTACCTACTTGCTCGACATCGCGAACGTGGACCCGATTCGTTACGGGCTGCTCTTTGAGCGCTTTCTGAATCCCGAGCGCGTCAATCCGCCCGACATTGACATTGATTTCGCGGACGACCGCCGCGCGGACGTGATCGAATACGTGCGCCAGAAATACGGGCGCGAATGCGTGGCGCAGATCATCACCTTCGGCACAATGGGCGCGAAGTCCGTGGTGCGCGACGTCTGCCGCGTCATGGGCCTGAGCTATGGCGAGGGCGACCGGCTGGCGAAGATGATTCCCACCGACTTGAAGATGACGCTGGAACTCGCGCTCAAGCAGTCGGCGGAATTCAAGGAGGCTTACAATACCGAAGAGTTGACGCGTGAAGTGGTGGACATGGCGTTCGTGCTCGAAGACATCGCGCGTAACTCGTCCGTCCACGCGGCGGGCGTGGTCATCAGCGACAAGCCGCTGGTCGAGTTGCTCCCGCTGCGTCAGGACGAAGACGGCACCATCGTCACGCAGTATCCGATGAATCCGGTCGGCGATCTCGGCTTGCTGAAAATGGATTTCCTCGGGCTGAAAACTTTGACGGTGCTCCGCAACACCGTGGAGATGATCCAGCGCACGCAAGGCATCAGCATTGTGCTCGACGATCTGCCGCTCGATGACGCGCAGACCTACGACATTCTGAACAAGGGCAACACGGTGGGCGTGTTCCAGTTGGAATCGGGCGGGATGCGCGACCTCTGCCGGAAGTTTCAGATTGCGAGCGTCGAACATATCACCGCGCTCGTGTCGCTCTATCGCCCCGGCCCGATGGACCTGATTCCCGACTTCATCAAACGCCGTCACGGCGAGGTGCCGGTCGAGTACGCGCATCCGTTGCTCGAATCGATCTCGAAGGAGACCTACGGCGTGCTCATCTATCAGGAGCAGGTGATGCAGGCCACGCAGTTGCTCGCCGGCTACACGCTGGGCGCGGCGGATTTGCTGCGGCGCGCGATGGGCAAAAAGAAGATCGAGGAGATGCAAAGCCAGCGCGTGAACTTCGTCAAAGGCTGCAAGGCGAAGAACAACATTCCCGAGTCGAAGGCGAACGAGGTGTTCGACTTGCTGGAAAAATTCGCGGGCTACGGCTTCAACAAATCACACGCGGCGGCCTACGCCATCGTGGCGTATCAGACGGCGTATCTGAAGGCGAACTACCCGGTCGAGTTCCTCTGCGCCATGATGACGAACGACCTGAGCAGCACGGACAAGCTGGTCATCCTGCTGACCGAAGCGCGCTCCATGGGCGTGGACGTGCTCCAGCCGGACGTGAACGAAGGCCACATGTTTTTCGCGCCCGCGCCGCGCCCCGTCCCCGTAGTGGGGCAGCCGTCCCGGCTGCCACCCGTCCCTGCGGGCGTCCCGCCTGCAGGCTCCGACAAGCGGGACGCATGTCAGACTGATGGCAGCCGGGACGGCTGCCCCACTAGCGTCATCCGCTTCGGCATGGCCGCGATCAAAGGCGTGGGCGAAGCCGCGGTGGAAAGCATCCTCGCCGCGCGCAAGGAAGGCGGCCTGTTCAAATCCTTCCCCGACATGCTGGAGCGCGTGGATTTGCGCGCGCTCAACAAGAAGGCCATCGAGTCGCTGGTGAAATCCGGCGCGTGCGACTGCTTCGGCGAGACGCGCGCCACGCTGTTCGCTTCGATTGATCGCGTCGTGGGCCGCGCTTCGAGCGCCGCCACCGACCGCGCGCGCGGACAAGTTTCCATGTTCGGCATGTTGGAAGAACGCGCCGCCGTGAAAGATGACGGCCTGCTCCGCGTGCCCGAGTGGTCCCAGAGCGAGCTGCTCTCGAACGAGAAGGAACTGCTCGGCTTCTACATCACCGGCCATCCGCTCACGCCGCTCGCGCCGATACTGGAGCGCTACACGTTGTCCAACTCGAAGACCGCCGCCGCGCTGCCGGGCCGCAGCATGACGCGTCTCGGCGGCATCGTCACCGCCGTGCAGCAGGGCATGTCGAAAAAGAGCGGCAAGCCCTACGCGATGGTCACGCTGGAAGACTTGGAAGGCTCGTTCGCCATGCTCTGCATGAACGAGAACTACGACAAGTATCGCCACCTGCTCGAAGTCAACAAGCCGCTCCTCATCATCGGCGAAGTGAACAACGACGAAGCGCCGCCGAAAATTTTCCCCGTCGAAATCATGCCGCTCGAAGACGCGCCGAAGAAATTCACCAAGCAAGTTCACTTGCGCCTCGATGCTGTTCACCTGAGCGAGCCGAAGCTGAACGAACTCCTCGCGCTGACCGGGCGTTACCCCGGCAAGTGCCCGCTCTTCCTCCGCATCCGCCAGCCCGGCGGGCAGATTGTTTTCATCGAGACCCACGACCGCTACTTCGTCGCCCCGTCGCGGGAGTTCCAACAGACCGTGGATGAACTGTTCGGCGAGGAAACTTTCTACGCCAGCGTGGACATGGCGTTGCCCGAAAAGGCCAAGCGCGCGTGGGAACGAAAGTCGGATTCGGGAAACGGCGGGGAGTGAGATGGGGTGTTGCAACTTTCGTCAGTGAAAGACTATCTTACCGCCGTATGGAAACGACCGTCACGTTGTCATCGAAAGGCCAGCTTGCTTTGCCGAAGCAACTGCGCGAGTCCGATCATCTGGCCAAGAGCGATTTGTTCCGGCTGCAACGGCTCGGGCGCGGTAAATATCTTCTCGAACGACTGGCTCCGCCCAAGCGCCCCAAGGCCACGCTCGTGAAATCGAAGGAAGGCTTCCTCGTCTTTCGTTCCGCCAAAGGGCCGCGCCTTTCCAGCGAACTCGTTAAGAAACTCGAAGCGGAAACGGCATGACGTATCTGCTCGATACCAACGCGCTCATCGCGCTGGCCTGGGAAAATCATGTGCATCACGTCCCGGTCACGCGCTGGTTGCGCGGCGTGAAATCTTTCGCGACCTGCCCGTTCACGCAAGGCGGCTTCATCCGCATCTCTGCAAATCCAGCCGTTGGTTACGCAAATGAGCCGGCGGATGCCTTTCTCTCGCTGGATTCCATCATCAAAGACGCCCGGCATGAATTCTGGCCGGATGGACTTTCCATTGCCGGAAATGAGATTCTTCGTCCGTACATCCGTTCCCACAATCAGGTCACGGATCATTATCTGGTGGCGCTGGCGCGTCAGCATCGGGGAAGTTTGGCGACGTTTGATGCGCCGCTCGCGCGGGCTTTTGCCAAGGAACAGTCACTCGTCACGTTGATTAAATAACATGCCGCTTCCCTCCGAACCCTTGAACGACAAGCCCGAAGCCGATACGGCGCTGACCGAGCGCCTGCGCGCCGCGGCAGAAGTCTTGGAAGCCGTCGCTGCCAACCGCGCCTTGCTCTTCGAACTCACCGTGGAGGAACGCACGCGACTGCTCCAGGCGGCGGGAAATATTTACTGCCCCGACGTAAGCGAGCGGCGTCGGCTCGTGAAGGCCCGGGTGCGTGCGCGCAAGCAGGAGAAGACCGAACGCGATCAAGGCGTGCTGAACCAGACCGGCATTCGCAAACTGCGCGCCCAGTCTGTTTTCACCACGCCCAACTTCCATCTCCCGGAAGGCTCCGACCAGCAGGAGGACGTGGACGATCCCGATTTCCGCGAAGTGGTTGAGCCGCAGAACTGTTACGTCTGCAAGCAGGACTACGCGCAGATTCATCACTTCTACGATCAGCTTTGTCCGGCGTGCGCGGAGTTGAATTTCCGCAAGCGCACCGAGACCGCCGACTTGCGCGGGCGCGTGGCGTTGCTCACGGGCGGGCGCGTGAAGATTGGTTATCAGGCGGGCATCAAGCTGCTGCGCGCGGGTGCGCACGTGATCGTCTGCACGCGGTTTCCGCGCGACTCAGCCACGCGTTACGCAGCGGAGCCAGACTTCGCGGAGTGGGGTCATCGGTTGGAAATTTTCGGGCTGGACCTTCGCCACACGCCGAGTGTCGAGGCGTTTTGCCGTCATTTGCTGGCCACGCATTCGCGGCTCGATTTCATCATCAACAATGCCTGCCAGACGGTGCGGCGTCCGCCGGATTTTTATCAGCACATGATGGCGTGCGAGAATGGTGCCCTACACGACCTGCCGGAAAATGCGCGCAAACTGCTCGGCGCGTACGAAGGTCTGCGCGGCTACCACATGCTGCCGGAAGGGCAGGGCGCATCCGCCGCTCCGGTGGAATTGCAGACACGCCTTACCGAACTGGCCGGACTCAAGCACGCCTCCGCACTTTCGCAGGTGCCGTTGCTGCCCGAAGAACTCGCCGCGCAAAGCCAGTTGTTCCCCGAAGGCCGGCTCGACCAAGATTTGCAACAAGTAGATTTGCGCGAACGCAACTCGTGGCGGCTGATGATGGCGGAAGTTTCCTCCGTGGAACTGCTTGAAGTGCAACTGGTCAACGCCATCGCGCCCTTCATCCTGAACGCGCGCCTCAAGCCGCTGATGCTCCGCACGCCGGGCCGCGACAAACACATCGTCAACGTCTCCGCCGTGGAGGGTCAGTTCTATCGCAAGTTCAAGACCACGCGCCATCCGCACACGAACATGGCCAAGGCCGCGCTCAACATGATGACGCGCACGTCCGCCGCCGACTATCACGCCGACGGCATTCACATGAACGCCGTGGACACCGGCTGGGTCACGGACGAAGACCCGGTGCAAATCGCCGCGCGCAAAGTCCAGGAGCACCGCTTCCATCCGCCGCTCGACATCGTGGACGGCGCGGCGCGCATCGTGGACCCGGTCATTGATGGCGTGAACACCGGCACGCACGTCTGGGGAAAATTTCTGAAAGACTACCAGCCCACGGATTGGTGAATGGCGGGGCAGCCATTTGAGTTCGCTCACTTCCCCGGCTGCACGATGGAGATCACAAACTTGTCTTCGGCGAGGGCTTTTTTTCGCGGCGCGCTTCACGTCGGCGAGGGTGCCGGACTCATATTTGGTGTCGCCGTTGTCGCTGCGGCTGTGGCCGGGGCTGGCCAGCCATATTTGGAAGTTGTTTCAGCGGTGCGGGCGACTACCTTCCGCCCATGAGCATGCTCGAGTTGACGGATGAGCAGGTGGTTTCCTTGGTGCGGCAACTCCCCACCGAACGGAAACGCAGCGCACTGCTTGTGCTGGCCCAAGATGCTGAGGTGCGGCGCGACGAGCGCCTTCGCTTCGGCGAAACGCAGTTGCGGCGGCTTTGCATGGAGCGGGGACTGGATTGGAACCGGCTCTCGGAAGACGAGCGCGAAGATTTTGTGAACCGTCTCCTGCACGAGAAATAGCGTGGCCCTCACCGTCGTCTTCGACACCAATATCCTCTTTTCCGCCACCGGCTGGCGCGGCAACCCGTTTCAATGCGTCGAGCACGCCCGTGCCGGGCGAATCATGGCGGTGACTTGCCCGGAGTTGATTCAGGAACTCGCGGAGAAGCTGGACACCAAGCTGAAGTTCTCACCCGAACAAACCACTGAAACACTGGCCGACTATCTGAGCTTTCACCGCGTGGTCAGCATTCCCAAGACGCTCGCCGCCGTCCCGCGCGACCCGGACGACAATGCCGTGCTGGAGTGTGCGCTGGAAAGTGGAGCCAGCCACATCGTCACTGGTGATGATGATTTGCTCGTGCTGAAGGAGTTTCGCGGCATTCAGATTGTCCGCGCGAGTGAGTTGCTCAAAATCCTCGCGGCGTAATCGCCAGCTTTTCGCGCTGCTTCGTCTTCGTGACCGACCTTAAAGTGCGCGTGCACCTGTCTGGCTGAACGAGAATCCAATTGCATTCTGAAGGCGAGGTGAAACTCTCCGCTCGACCGACAATGGCTTCAATCGAACAACACTTACGCGTTCTCGAACTTGAGCGCGGCACGTCGCAGGAGGAAATCAAACAGTCTTACAGGCGACTGGTGATGGTCTGGCATCCCGACAGGTTTGCAACCGACACGGAACTTCGGACGTTCGCCGAAAACCGGTGCAAGCAAATCAATCTCGCTTACGAATTCCTCCGTTCCGTGCCGCCGGACCAGCTGAAGAAGGAGGAGCCTAAACCCAAAAAAGAACCTGAATCCAAGCCTTCACCACCCCAGCCGCCACCGATTCAAATCAACGATGTGCAGTATCGCGATGCAGTGGTTGCACAAATTGTAACTGAGCGCCCCCGCCGACTTGCGGGCGAGAAGTACCTGGAAATTTGTCGTGCAAGAGGAAAGCAGTGGGACATTGAGTTCCGCGTGGAGAACAAAGCCGCACTGGATGCCGGTGTTCAGTTGGCCATGATCTTCGACAGCGTTAAACGAGTCGTTAGATTTCCATCGCCTGAGCTGATTCAATTGGACTTTCCGATGTTTGCACTTGCAACGATCTGCGTCCGAGACTTCACGTTCAAATCAGATTTCGTGGGTAACATCGGGAAAGGTCTTTGCTTCGCGGGATGGGACGGGAAAGCCATGCCCCCAACTCAAAGTTACTTTGAAGCTGAATACAGGCTTACCAAGAAAACGGCAGAAGTGGACATTGAGCGAGTGATTAACCGCGACGACAGGTTGAAAGAAGATTTACGTGTGTGGTGGCGGCCAAAAGACCTTGCCGATGTAGCTCGTTGGATCACAAATCGGGTTACTCACGCCCGGCGATGAGTTGGGTTGCTTGCGGCATACCCTCTTTTCAATGCCGCAAGCATAAATTTGTAGTCATCCAAGTGTTCCGGAAGAAAACCGCTGTAATCCATGCCTTGGAAAAGCGTGCTGTAGTAATTGAGTATCTCGTAACCGCCATCCACGAGTTTTTGGAGGTTCTCGATTCGCAAAGGGTCGCTCTCTTCCAATCGTAATGTCCCAGCCGTGATTTGCTGGTTTGTATGCGCCAACGCGTTGTTGCGCCACTTGCGCAGTGTCGTCACTGCCGGATCAGCTACTGCCCGCTTATCGGAGCAGAAGGCTATATCTCGCGCAAGATAGCTGGAATCGGGACGCCCAGCCTTGTCGAAGAAACTCATCCTGAGTGGGTCGTGAGAATATCGTTGGCGAAATTGTTCCGCATCGAAAGCTGGCAAGTTTTCCTGAATGTCTTTCAGCAGACGGGGCAAATGCGTTCCTGCGGGATCCGTGTCGAAAACACGGCAAAGGGCAGCAAGCGCTGCGACGTAATGTGCTTGAATCGTGTGGCCCCAAAACAGGGGCGCTTCGTTCAGTTCGCTCTCAAATTCTGCAATGGAATTCTTAAGGCACTGTGCCACGTAAAGATGAGTGCTGGCTGAGAGTAATTCTTTCTGAAGCAGGTCAAACTGTTTGTGGAAACTGTCAGCGAGTGTTTGAGATTTGTTCATTCCTCCTCACTTCCCCGGCTGCACCACGGAGATCACGAACTTGTCCTCGGCGAGGACTTTCTTCGCGACGCGCTTCACGTCGGCGAGGGTCACGGCTTCGTATTTGGCGTCGTCCTTGTCGCTGCGGTCGTAGCCGAGGCCGTAGAGCTCGTCGAGCGCGGCGGCGATCGCATAGCCGCCGAGATCCTGGCGGGCGATTTTCTTCTGGCCCACGACCTTGGCCTTGGCGCGGGTGAGTTCCTCGGCGGTCAGGCCGTCGGCGCGCAGGGCGTCGGCTTCCTTGAGCATCTCCGTTTCGACCAGGGAAATTTTCTCCGGCTCGGTGCCGGTGTAGAAGGCGAAGTAGCCGGGCGTGAGGCCGAGAAAATTCTGCGCGCCCACGTAGTAGGCGAGGCCGAGTTTCTCGCGGATGCGCGTGAAGAGCCGCGAGCCGAGATCACTGAGGGATTCCTGCAACAACTCCAGCGCGTAACGGTCCTCGCTGAAGACGGTCGCGCCGGGATAGCCGATGAGCAGCACGGCCTGCTTCTTATCCCGCGTGTCGTGGACGCGCTGGATGGCGGTGAGCGCGGGCGTCACGGCGGCTTCCGGCAGCAACGAGTGATTCTGCCAGGCGCCAAATTTTTGCGTGATGGCTTTCTTCACGTCCTCCGCCTTCACATCGCCGAAGATGGCGATCACGCAATTGGCCGGAGCAAAGAGGCTCCCGTAAAATTTCCGGGCGTCGCCGACCTGGAGCTTGGAAATGTTTTCCTCCGTGCCCTGGCTGTCGAGTCCGTAGCCCTGGTTGCCAAAGAGCGCGCGGCGCATC
Organism: Akkermansia sp.; assembly: GCA_043758205.1. Classification (GTDB taxonomy): domain Bacteria; phylum Verrucomicrobiota; class Verrucomicrobiia; order Limisphaerales; family SIBH01; genus JANNGC01. Next base: position 19,229 of record JAYVNY010000222.1, on the reverse strand, counting down.
TGGCGACCGCCGCTCTGGAGCAGTTGATCGCGTTGCGCGCGGATGGCCGAGAGTTGCATCTCTCGCTCGCGCTCGAAGGCATCCTTGGGAAACGCCGGATGCAGCAGCACGTCGGCGACGATGTTCAGGCCGGTGGCGAAATCTTCGCTCATCACTTCGGCGTTCACGCCGAAGCTGTTGTTGCCGCCGTAGCTGTCAATGCTGCCGCCCATGGACTCCATCTCGCTGGCGATCTGCTCGGCGCTGCGCGTCTTGGTGCCCTGCAACAGCATCTTGGCCATGAGCAGGGTCACGCCGTTGTTCTCCGGCGTCTCGGCGAGGACGCCGCCGCGCAGCACGGTACGAATCTCCACGAACGGCAGACGATGGTCTTCCTTCACCAAGAGGCGCAGACCGTTGGCGAGTTCGAACTTCTGAATCGCGTTGGTCTGCAACAGTTCGGCGGCAAGTTGCGACTTCGGCTTCGTCCCCGTGGGCAACAGCGCGTAGAGCGTGCGGTTCTCGGTGGTGAGGTAAGTGCGGGCCACGCGTTGCAAATCAGCGGGCGTGATGCGCTTCACGGTGTCGAGATAGCGCCTGGAGAAATTCAAATCGTTTGCCGCCATCCAACTGCCGCCGAGGTCAGCGGCCTGGCCCGCCATCGTCTTGCGCGCACTGAGCGTGCCGGCGGTGAATTGTTTCACCGCCTTGGTGAGTTCCTCGGGCGTGACGAGTTTGTTCTTCATCACTTCCAGTTCCGCCAGCATCGCGTCGCGTGCGGCCTCGAACTTGTCCGCCTCCAGCATCGCGCTCATGCCGAAGATGCCCGCGCCGCCCGGCGTGTAGGTCCACGCATCCACGGAATTTACCAGGCCCTTCTTCTCACGCACCTGCTGATAGAGGCGCGAGCTGCGGCCATTGCCCAACAACGTCGCGAGCACGTCGAGCAACGGCATGTCGGGGTGGCGCACGTCCGGGATGTGCCAGCTCATGTGCAGGTGCGCGAGTTCCACGGTGGCTTCCTCGATGATTTCGCGCGGCGCGACCTGCTTCGGCTCGATGATCAGAGGCTGCGACGGCAGGGCGCGCGTCTTGGACTTGGCGTAAAGCGCGCGGATTTGTTCCTCCACTTCCTGCGCGTTGATGTCGCCGACCACGACGTAGAACACATTGTTCGGCGCGTACTTCTCGCGGTAGTAGGTGAAGATGTCCTCACGCTGGAGGTCGTTGAAGATGTCAGGATAGCCGATGACGGTGAAGCGATACGGGCTTTGCGTGTACGCGACTTCAAACAGCCGGCGCGCGGCCCGCTGGCGCGGATCATCCACGTTCATGTCCATCTCGCGGCGGATCACGTCCATCTCCTTGCCCAGTTCGTCGGCGGGAATGGTGGCGTTCATCATGATGTCGCAAAGAATATCCACCGCGATCTTCGCGCCCGTGTTCGGCACATCAATGTGATAGACCGTGCGGTCGAACGACGTGTAGGCGTTCATGTAACCGCCGGCGTCCTGCACCTGCTTGTCAATGACGCCCGGCCCGCGATTGGTCGTGCCCTTGAAAAGCATGTGCTCCAGCACATGCGAGAGACCCGCGCCGAGCCACCGGCCTTCGTTGATGGAACCCGCGCGGCACCACGCCTGCACCGAGACCACGGGCGCGGAGCGATCCTCGCGGATGATGAGTTGCAGGCCGTTGTCCAGCGTGACGAAACGAACATCCGGCGGGACGGAGGTGATGGCGGTCGAGGACGACGAATCAGCGGCAGTCAGGTTCAAAGTCATAGTCGGCAAACTTACAAACAGCGCATTCGCGCATTTCATGACGCGGAAATTACACCAGCCGACGGGGAGGGGAAAAGAAATCCGGCGCGGGTGGCCCGAGCCAGTTCCCGCGCCAGGCTCGGTTCACGGCAGCAACCGCAGACGGTAGTAACGCTGCGCGTCGCCCGCGGTCGGGTCGGTGAATTGCGCCGCGCCGGACACGTTCGTGACCGTGCCCCGCTCCGTCCAATCCACGAGGTTGGTGGAAGTTTCAATGGCGAAGACCGCGCCTGCATCGCCGAGGAAATTCAGCGTGAACTGGCCGGGGCCGGTGAAGCCGCTGGTCCCGCCCACGACCCGAATCGGCGGCACGAGCACGGTGAGCGTCGCGTTGCTGCTCACCGCGATGTCGAAGGCGTTCGAGACGAGCATGGAATAATTTCCCGCGTTGAACCGCTGCACGTTCGTGAGCAGGAGCGACGTGGAGGTCACGCCCAGGTTGGTGCCGTTGCGCCGCCAGCGGTAGGTGAGCGGCGTGCTGCCGGTCGCGGCGGAGGTGAAGGTCACGTTCACGCCGTTCGAGACGACGCGGCTGACCGGGTGCGTCGTGATCGTCGGCGGGCGGTTGGCCACCGGCACCAGCGCCTCAAGCTGCATGCCCCACACAATGTCCGAGCTGCTGGCGTTGACCTGGTGAACTTCGGCGGCGATGAGGTTGCTGCCGCGCACCAAGTTCGTCGCCGCGATCCAGTAGAACAATTCCTGCGACGCGTCACCGGCCACCGGCGGCTGGGTGAGCGCGTAAGAATTTCCATCATAAAAACCGCTCGTCATGCGGACGCGCTGGACTTGCTTCCCGTTGATGAAGATCACCGCGCCATCATCAATCATCGTCGTGGCGCGCAGCAGCGTGCCGTTCGGCAGATTGGTCGGCATGTTGATCCAGGTGCGGAAGTAGTACGTGGTCCGGCCCAGCGTCAGGGTCGTGCCGATGAAGGGGACGATGCCGGCGGCGCTTTCAACGGCGAGCAGCGCGCGTCCGGGTCCGGACCAGGCGCTGTCGGTGTAATTCGACGCGGCCCACGCGTTGTCGAAGAACGTCGCGGTCTGGTTGTAGCGCCAGAAGGTGTTGGTCAGCCCGAGGAGTGGGACCGTATTGCTGGAGGACGCGCCGTAATCCACCGTCAGCAAAACGGGCGCGCTGGTGATGGCGCCGAAGGCGTTGGTCACGACCACGGAATAATTTCCCGCCACGAGCGCCCGTGCGTTGGTCACCAGCAGCGTGCCGTTGGTCTCGCCCGCCAGAGGCAAGCCTTGGAAGCTCCATTGATAGCGCAAGTCGGGCGAGCCTTCTGCGGCGGCGCTGAAGAGGGCGTTGGACTTGACGGTCACCAACTGGTCGGACGGCGGTTCGAGGAACGTCGGCGGCACATTCGGTGGCGCAAGATAAATGAACGACGCGCTCGCGCTCGCGAGGTTGTTCTGCGAGCCGCCGCCGAAGGTGCCGCTCGTCCCGGTCCAACTGACATACCAGCGGTTGCGCGGCACGCAGACGGTGAAGGCTCCCGAGTAGGTGCCGAGGTCGCTGAAGGTCGCGATGGTTTCCACCGTGCCGTCCGGCACGCGCATGCGCTCGATGGACTGCGCGTTGGGCGAGTGGGCCAGCCAGAGATTCGTGCCGATCTGCTCCGCGATGCCCCAGCCGCGATATCCGAGGCCAAAGGAGTAACTGTTGTAATTGAACGACGCTTGGAAGCCGCGATAACGCACCTGCCCCGACGGCAGCGCGACATCCCAAACGCGCGAACTGCTGTCCACCAACACCGCGCGGCCCCAGCCGGAGAAGATCGCCGAGGCCGACGTGAGGTTGATGACGTTGGTCGTGAGCGTGATGACATTCGTGGTCGCGGCGCCGGTGTTCGGATCGAGTTCCACGAAGGTTGAGATCCCGCCGCCACTGGAGCTGACGAGGTTGGTCCCGTTGGCGAGCGAATAAATTTTGCGCGTGCGCAAATCGCTGACCAGTCCATTGCGTGGGCCGTCCAGCGGAGTCGCACCGGATAAATTTGCGGCGGAGAATGATCCAGCCGGGCCGCTGCCGTTCTGGCCATAGCCGTTCATGAAGACGCGCGAGAACGACGCGGCCAGCCCGTTGTAATAGTAGTAGCCCACGGTTGGAAACACGTCCTGGACCACGGCGTTGTTGGTGCCGAGGCTGCCGATGGCGAAGCTGTTCGTGTCCGGCTCCACCACGTCCACGGCGACGGTCACGACGAGCGAGCCGTACAGATTCGTGCAGGTGAAAACATAATTGCCCGCCGCCGCCGGCTGCCCATTTGGCAGGACAAACGCCGTGTTCGTCGCGCCCGAAATGGGCAGGCCGTTGCGGCTCCACTGCGAGAAGAACGGCGTGTTGCCGTCCACCAACGGAGCGAAGATCACGTTCATGCCGCGCAATGCCTGGCGCGACGTGTTGAGCGGCGAGGCGAGGAACGGCGGCGAGAGCACGACGAGCGCGGCGTTCGAGCTGGTCGCGCTGCCCACGGCGTTCCGCACCTCCACACTGATCAGGCCGTTGTAGTAAAAATTCACCAGCGGCAGCGCGAGCGTGTTCGAGGTCGTGAGCGAGAAGTCCGAACCGTTGAACCGCCACTGATACGTGAACGGTCCCGTTCCGGTGTGGCCCACGGTGAAGCTCACGTTCGTGCCCGACAGCACCGTCACGCTTTGCGGCTGGCTCGTGATGACCGGCGCCACTCCGATGCTTAATGCCACGGGCGCGCTCGTGATCGCGCCGAAGTCGTTCGTGATCACCACGGAGTAAAGTCCGAGTTCGTCCGGCTGCACATCCAGCACGGTGAACGTCGGCGCAATCGCGCCGGGCAGGTTCGTATCATTGAACCGCCATTGATACATCAGCGTCGGGCTGCCCACGGCGGTGACGGAGAAGCCCGCGTTCGCACCCTGCAACACGGCGGCAGGCTGCGGCGCGAGGATGATCTGCGGCGGCACTCCGCTGCCCGGCGACAACTCGAACTGCGCGTCCGCGTAACCCACCGATTCATCGCTGCCGCCGAACTGGCTCGTCCCCTCGTGATGGAAATACCAGCGCCCGCGCGGCACGGACACGGTGAATGACGCCATGTCCCCGAGGTTCGAGAAGGTCGCCAGCGTCGTCGTCAGGCCGGACGGGACGCGGGTGCGGGCGATGGTCGTCGAGCTGCGCACATACACGAGCGCCACGCCGTTCGTGTCGAGTTCCGCGATGCCCCAGTAGCCCCAGCTCTCCGAGAAAGTATGCGACGGCACGGGCAACGCACCGAGATCTGTGACCACGCCGCTGGGCAGCGAAATGTGTTTCACGCGTGTGCCGTCGTGAACGACGACGCGCCCGTAGCCGGAGAAGAAGCCATAGTTGCCCGACGAGCTGTTGAGGAGAATGGGCGGCGTGAGCGGAATCGCGCCGCCGGTCAGCGCACCAGTGTTTTGATTCAGCTCGAGCAGGTGCGTGAGGAACACCACGCCGCTGTTGTTGATCGCCGGCGACGTCGCGTTGGTGCCGAGTGCGTAGGCCGTCTGTGAGCGCAAGTCGCCGACCAGCGCGTCGTAGCGTGAACCCACGCTTGCGCCGCCGGACAAGTCGCCGATGGCGAAACGTCCCGTCGCGTTGTCGCCCGTAACGAAGACCTGATTGGCCGAGGTCGCGATGCCGCCGCGATCATCGCCGGTCGGCGTGGCGTGCTCGACGAGTCCCGGGTTGTTCGCCGTCATCGCCGAGATGCGGAAATATTCCCCGCCCGACTCCAGCACCGTGAGCGACGCGTTCGAGCTGAGGGCGAAACCGTAGGCGTTCGTGACTGATACCGAGTACATGCCGGCCTGGTTGGTCGAGACGTTGACGAGAGCAAGCGAGGCGTTGGTTGCGCCGACGAGGTTCGTGCCGTTGAAGCGCCATTGATAAGTGAACGGCGCGCTCCCGAAGACATTCACAGAGAAGGTCGCCGAGCCGCCGACCGTTGTGGCTGAGTTCGCAGGCTGGGTCGCAATCTGCGGGGGCGTGGGGCCGACAAGAATTTGCACATCATCCAGCGCCCAGTGGTCGCAGCAGGCGCCGCTGAAGCTCATCTGCCGCCAGCGGAAGAGCGTGCTCGCCGTCTGCGCGCCGGCCGGAATGGAAACCTGCTGCGCCGCCCAGCCCTGCGTGTAAGCCGCGCCCGCCGTGTCGTAAGTCGCGATCACCGTCCACGCGCCGCCGCCATTCACCGAGTATTCCAACACCACGCCTTCGCCGGGCAGGTCCACATTTTCCCACGGCTCACCGTTGCCGTTGGACAGGCGCAGTTGAAAACCAATCGTGCCGCCCAGCGAAGTGTCCACGGAGCGGGTCGTGGCAAAGCGCGCCACGTCGCCGCCGAACCACAGTGAGCGCGTGGGCGACACGCTGCCGCCGTTCGCGTTCGCCAGTGTGAAGGCCGCGTCGCCGAACGCCGACCACTGCGAGAGATCAATGTCCGGCTCGAAGTCATCAAACACGCCGGGCTGATTGACCACCACGTTGACGACGGCGGAGGTGGAAGCCACGCCGCGATTGTCGAAGGCCACCGCGCGCAACGCGTACGGGCCCGCCGCGAGTCCGCTGGCGCTGGCATTGAACGGCGCGCTGGTGCTCGTGCCGGTCAGGTTGGTGTTCACGAAGAACAGCACCTGCGTCACCACGCCGTCCGCGTCATTGGCGAAGGCAGTGATCGTGAACGCGCCCGGCGCGCCGAAGGACGCGCCCGCCACCGGGCTGACGATGCCGACGCTGGGCCGCGCGTTGAGAACGATCACGACCGGCGCGGAGTCGGCGGTCGCGCCGAGATTGTCCGTGGCGCGCGCGGTCAGCGTGTTGCTGCCGGCGGGCGCGTTCGTCCAGATGAAATCAAACGGAGCCAGCGCGCTCTCGCCGAGCTTGTTCGTGGCGTCGGCGAAGAACTCCACCTTCGCGATGGAACCGCCGGGATCATTCGCGCTGACGGTGATGAGCACGTTCGTCGGCGTGAGCAGGAACAGTTGCTGGTTCGTGGGCGAGAGGATGCTGATCGTGGGCGGCGGATTGTCGTCGTCGCGAATGATCACCGTGGCCTGCGCGGGGGAACCGAGGAGGTAATTCACATTCGCCGTCAGCGTCACGATCACCGTCTCATCGCCTTCGAGAGTCGGATCGTCGAGCGGCGTGACGAGCACTTGGATCGAACTTTCTCCCACACCGAACGAAGCCGTGCCGTTCAGCGCCACGTAATCCACGCCCGCACCCGCCGTGCCGCTCACGGTGTAATTCACGATGAGGTTGCTCGCCGTGGAACTGGTGCGCGTGATGGTGAACGTGCCGGTGTTCGCGCCCGGCTCGCTGGCGTTCGGGTCCGTGGCCGTGACCGTGACCGTGGGCGGCACGACGACGGTGAGCGTCGCGACCGCGCTGGTGATGGAACCAGCCGCATTGGTGATCACGAGCGAGTAATTGCCCGCGTCCGCCGACTGCACGCTGGCGATGTTGAATGAGGAGGAATTCGCGCCCGCGAGATTCGTCCCGTTGCGCCGCCATTGGAAAGTCAGCGGCGCAGTTCCGTCCGCGACGACGGAGAAGTCCGCGCTGTTCCCGATGATGACGGTGAGGCTCTGCGGCTGGTTGGTGATGGACGGCGGCACCAGCACGGTGAGCGTGGCGACGAGGCTGGTGGTGGAGCCGAAGGAGTTGCTGACGACCACGCTGTAACCGCCCGCATTCGCCGGCTGAACATTCGCGAGCGCATACGCCGAACTGTTCGCGCCTCCGAGGTTCGTCCCGTTGAAGCGCCATTGATACTGCAACGCGCCGCCGCTGGCCGTGACGATGAAGGTTGTGTTGCTGCCCGCGATCACGGTGCGGCTCTGCGGCTGTTGCGCAATGAGCGGCGGAGCCTGCACGGACAGGCGGGCCGGGCCGCCCTGCGCCACGCCCCACTGGTTCGCGACGAGCACGGAGTAAAGTCCCGCGTTCGTGGATTGCGCGTTCAGAATGATCAGGACCGAGTTCGTCGCGCCCGGAATGGTCGCGCCGTTCCGCCGCCATTGGTAAGCGAGTGGGGCCGCCCCCGCCGCGCCCACACTGAAGATCACATTGCTGCCGCCTGCCACGACCAAGTCGCCCGGCGCGCTGGTGATCGTCGGCACTTGTCCACCGGAGAAACCGGTCTCGCCGCCCGGCGTGGGGACGCCCGCGATCCAGTTCACAGGATCGTTCCCGTAATCGGTGGCAATCATGCGCTGGAGCGAAAGGCCCACGCCGTTGGTGTTGCCATCCGCGGCGGAGGGCCACGGCGCGCGGTCGGAATACTTCACGCGCTCGACGAGGATGTAAGGCACCAGACCCGCATCCGGGCCGCTGGCGACGGGCGCGTCGGGGCGCTTGAGTTCCAGCGCGTCGCTGCTGTTGTCGAGCTTGCCGCTCCACGGGCCGAGAATGACGACGCTGTTGTCCAGTCCGTGCTTCGCGCGGAACGCCGCCAGCGCGGGCGCGTTCGTCACCGGATTGAAACTCACGACGAGCACGTAATTGTATTCAGGAATGATCACGCCGGTCGGGAAGTTGAAATCCACCGCGTCGCGCAACCGCCAGGTGTTGGTGGGATGCGCGAGATCGTAGGCCGCGACTGGCGACGCCGTGGGATTATGAATCTCGATGAACTCGTCGAGCGTGTTGTCGTTCGTGCCGTTGTCCGGCGGATGGTAGTGAATCTCGTTGAGGACCAGCGGGCCGACGAGCGGGTAGGCATTGGTCGTGCCGAACGTGCGTGCGCTCATCGCCACGAAATCATCACCGCTGCTCTTCTCATAACGTCCGAACGCAACGCCGTCGGCCGCCGGGCCAAACTTCACGTTCGCGCGATAGCCGGTGAGCGCGCCGTTTGCGTCCGCAACGCTGAGAATGATTTCGTCGTCCTTGAAACTGTTGAGCGCAAAGCCCGGCGGCACGTCGTCCGCCGTGGGATTGAACTGCGCCTCGTTGAAGACCACGAAGCCGCGCGCCGGGATGATCGTGCCCGGCGGAATTTGAAAGCGCTTCAAGTCCTTCCGAGCGTTGCTCAGGAACCAGCCGCCCACCGCCAGGTCCACGTCGCCGGGATTCCGCACTTCGATGGCCTGCGTCAGCGGCAGCGTGGGGCGCGTCAGGGCTTCGCTGATGACCACGCTGTTCGCGAGCGGCAGCCAGTTCGCCTCCTCGGGCGAGGCGCTGTCGGGGAAGCTCACGAAATTCGACGCGCCATCCGGCAGGCGGCCGTAGGACACGCCGGATTGCGCGTTGGTGTAAGTGATCACGTCCACGGTCGAGAGTGCGTTGTTGAAAACACGGTAGAGGCCGATGCCTTCGGTTGCGGCGAGTTGGAAGCTGACGTGATCGCCGCCGGCCGCCGTGTTGTTGTCCGCGATAAATTGCAGCCACGCCTCCGGTCCCGCGCCGATGAAGGACCGCGCGCGAATGGAATGCTTCAACGGATTCGACTGATCATCGGTGAGGAACAGTCCGCCGAGCGAGACGGGCAGGGGGCCGGGGTTGAACAGCTCGAACCAGTCGTCTTCACCGGCAGGCGGATTCGGCATCCATTCGTTGATGCGCAACGCGGTGGGATCGCCCAGCGGCATTGTGACGTTCGCGAAGCCGCGGGTCGGTGCGGTCAGGGTCCACGAATTGTTCGGCCCCGGCGTGGCGCGGCCCAGCGCGAGATCGGCGACCTGCACGCCATAGACCACGCCGTCGAGCAGCGCGCCGCCGACGGACGGACGGTGGAACAAATAAATGGCGCCGCTGTCCGCGCTGAGTTCGAAGCCGGCGTTGAAAGGCGAGTACGGTTCCGAGTCATCGAACTCCACGACGTAGTAACCACCGGGCGGAATGGCCGCGCCCTGCGGGAAAACCCAGCGGCGCGGGCGGCTCAAATCATCCGTGAGGCTGAGGTCGGAAATGTCCACGAGGTTGGTCGAGGGATTGAACAGCTCGACCCAGTCCGTGATTTTTCCGTTCCCGTTCGTGAAGGACTGGTTCTTGGTGAAGACCTCGTTGAGCACGACGGGCGTGCTGAGGAAGTTGGTCACGAAGCGTTGCGAATCCAGGCCAATCGCCATCGCCAGGTCGCTGCTGGTGGAGCTTTGGTTATGCACTTCAATGGCGAGGTAGTTCGTGCCCTGGATCAAGTTGGGCAGCGTGATGGGGATACCGCTGATGATCGTCGCTGTGCCGCTGACCAGCGTCGGGCGCGTCGCGTAAAGCACCGTGACGCTGACATCGAAATTGTAGCGGTAGATTTCCACGCCGTTCAGGTAGAGCACGCAGCCGTCGTCAATGACTTGCGAGAGGACGAAGCTCACGCCGTTCGTCGGGCCGTTGAAGACGAAGGAGCTGCGGAAATACACCGTGGTCTGGCGCGGCGTGGCGAGCGGGATGGTGGTGCCGGTAGGGATGGGCGGCGTGGCTCCGTCGGTCGAGCCGAAGAAGAGCGCGTTGCCGGCGGTCCACGACGCGTCATTGTAATTCGTCGCGCGCCAGGCGGTGCCGAGGTCGAGTGCGGAGGACTCCATGCGCCACGGATGCGTGAGCGGGATGACGGTGGTGTTGACGGGCGTGATGGTGATGGTCTCGCCGGGATTGCCCGCACCCGGCGTGGGCTGCGTGAACGACACGTAAAACGCCACGCCGTCCGGGCTGCGGCCTTGCGACACGTCGGGCACCTGCGTCTGATAAACGATCATGTCAATCCGCACGCCGTCGGCGCGCGCGAGAGAAATCCAGCCGCCCTCGGCAGACAGTTTGAAGTTCAAATGGTCCGCGCCCGCCGCCGCATCTTCATCCGCGATGAACGCACGCCAGCCGCCGCCCGCGATGAAACTCAGCGGCGGAATCGGACTCTCCAACGGCGTGCTCTGCGGAATGTGCGAGAAGGCCAGTCCGCCCAGCGCGACGGGCAGGGGATCGGGATTGAACAGCTCGATGAAGTCGCTTTGGAAGATGCCGCCCGCCGCTGAGAGCCATTCGTTGATTTTCAAACGCGAGGAATCGCCCACGGGTTGCACGACGTTTTCCGCGCCGAACGTCGGCACGTTCAACGCCCACGTCCCATCGGCAAGACGGCCGATGGAACGATCCGGCAACTGCCAGCCGAAGACCACCGAGTCGCGCAATCCGCCGCCGCTGATCGGCGCATCGTAGAGATACACGCCCTCGCCAGTATCTTTAAGGCTGAAGCCAAGGAAGGTCTGGCCCGCCGCCTCGCCGCTGCCCGCGATCAGCACGAGCAACGCGCCGGGCGCGAGCGTGGTGCCGGCGGGGAAAACATATTTGCGCGGCACCAGCGGATCGTCGGTCAGGCTCATGCCGTCCAGCACCACGGGCTTCGTGCCCGCGTTCTTCAACTCGATCAGGTCGGGAAACTTTCCCGCCGCCGGCACAGCCTCGGCGTTGTTCGCCAAAACTTCGTTGATGAGGAGCCGGTTGAGATTCGTGTCCACGACCCAGGTGCGCGACGCGGTGATGTTCGACGCGAACAACGAGTTGGTCGGATACACGAAGAGGTCATCCTGGAAAAAGCCCACGTCGTTGCGGCCCACGGCAAAGACGGTGTGCGGGCCGTTGCTGAGATTGCTCAGCGCGATGGAAGGCAGGTTCGTGAAGGGCGGCAGATTGGTCACGGTGATGACCGCGCTCCACGGGCCGTTGTCGAGCTTCCAGCGGAAGGCCGTCCAGCCGAAGGGCTGCGGGGCGTTCGTGCCCCAATTGAAAACGCCGCCGGGTCCGAAGATGACCGTGGCGCTCGACGACGTGTTCGTTCCTTCCGGCGCACTGATGGCGATGCCGGGCGGATTCAACCCGCCGATGTTGCGCGCGCCGAAGCCGGCACCGAGCGCGGGCGAACCGGGGAGCAGTTGAAACGCCTGGCGCACTTGCGCCGCCGTGGCGTTCGAGATCGCCACGCCGGTGAGCGCGGCCAGCTTCAGGCGGGGATCGAGGTAGCGGTTGCCCGTCCCCGGACCGTTCCACCCGTTCGTGGTTCCTTGGAGCGCGGGCGGGAAAATGTTGTTCTCAAAAATCACGCTCAGGTTCGCGGGGTTGTAGAAGCGTTGCAGCGTGCCCGCGTCGTGAATGATGTTGTGCGCCGCATACATCCCCGCGCCCACGGCCGGGTCAGGCTGCACGATGTTGTTGTCCGCCCAGTTGAAGACGGAGATTTGGTTCGCGGGCGTGCCGCTGTTTTCGCGCGCGACATGGGAAACGGTGTTGTAGAGAAAGGCCACGCGCCCGCCCGCATTGCCCACGGAAGTCGAGTTACCCTTGTTCAGAAAGACGTGGTCCACGTCGTAAAAAATGTTGTTGATGATCGTCCAGTCGGAGTTCTGCCCCAGCACATCCACGCCGCCGGAAATCGCGCTCGCGGTGTCGAGCGGATTGTCCGTGCGCGCCGGGTCGCGGTGCGCGTGCATGAACACGTTGCCTTCAATCCACGCGTCCGTGCTGTCGAGGTCGAGATGGTCATCGCCCGCGCCGTCGAAGATGTTGCCGATGATTTGCAGCACCGGGCCGGGGCGATGGCCGCCGGTGAAATCAATGGTGTCGTTGAAGCCCCAGGTGTGGCCGAAATAATTGTCGCGAAAAATGCCGTGACCGCCGGCGGGAATTCCGTTCACGCCATGCAGCATCTCCGGCTGCCCCGCGCTCGCGGGCACCGGCGCGGGATAAGTCGGAAAGACGCAGTGCTCGACGATGAACGACGACGCATCGAACGAGATGTATTCCACCGCCGGCGTGCCGGGCCAGGTGCAGTGGCCGAAGAACACGCGCGCGTTGTTGACGTGAATCTGCGCGTTGTGTCCGCCGATGGTGGTGCCGCCGCCGGAATCAAAATCCACGAAGGTGAAGCGGCTTTCGAACGGCGCGTTGACCAAGTCGAGGCTGCCCCAGTTGCCCGCCACCGCCGGATTTCTGCCGATGCGAATGCGGAGTCGCTCCGTGCCTTCGGCCAGAATGCGCGCGTCCTGTTGCACCGTCACCGTCACGCCCGCGCCGAGATAAACCGTCGTGCCCGGCTCAATGGTCAGCACGGCCTCGTCCAATATGAGGATTGGTGCGGTGACGTAATACGGCCCGCCTGCCACCGTCCACGTCGTGGCGGTCGTGATGTCGGTGTTCACCGTCGTGACCACGCCGTTGTCGAACCACACGTCGAGCGTGGCGCGCTCGAACTCGCGTCCGTTCGCGTCGAGCGACTGCACAAGCACGCGGTTGATGCCGGGCAACAGCGTGGTGGAACCGGACCAGCTTGCGGTCCACGCCGTCCAGGTGGCGGGCGCGCCGTTGATCAAAATGGAGCGCGTCTCGATGGCGTTGGCGCGACCTGAGAGCGCGACGGAAGGCGTGGTCGTGCGCGGGTAGCCGCCTTGCACGCCGAGCGCGTGGGTGATGGTGATGGCCAGCGGAATCTGCGCGCTCACGCCCACGTTGCGGTTCGACGAGAAGGTTTTCATGTTCGCAATTACGTTCGCGCTGACCCAACTGCCGAGTTGTTGATCGAGCGTGGCGCTTACCGTCGCAGGCGTGAACGCCGTGGCGATCAGGTTCGTGAGCGTGCGGTAGTAGAGGGGCGCGAACGCGGGAAATTTCAGGAAGCGGTTGACCGACGCGACGGCGGTGGCGCGGAAGATGTCCGAGTTCACGTTGCCCGCCGTGTCGCCCTGGCCGAGCACGGTGTCGAAGTCGTGGCCAAGCAGTTGGAAACGCGTATCGAAGACGCCGCGATACATGCCGAAATCGTCGCCGCTGCCGGTGCCGAGGCTGGTCTCGCGGCTTTCCAAGAGCGAGAAGGTGGCGAAGTAGGTCATCCATTCCTGCACGTTGACGCGGGCGGAAACGGCGGCGGCGTAGTTCGCATCCGGCGTGTTGTTTAGCACCGAGGTGAGATCGATCAAGTCGGTCCAGTCGTATTCCGCGCCGTTCGAGGTCTTGCTGTAGCCAACTGAGATGTAGCTGTTCGGATCCGTGCCGAGGTAGGCCAGCGTGGTGCTGTGGCTGCCGGAGGAGGCGCGATACAGGTTGCCGTTCGGGTCGTTCGGAAAATGCCGCTTCGCGTAATCACCATCCGGCACCTCCTGTTGCGCGTACGAATTCGCGCCGAGCAAGTTCACATTGTTGACGCGCACCTGGACCGGCTTCTGGTATTCCGCCTGGAGTCCGGCCAGCGCCGCGAGCACTGCACCCGCGATCTGCGAGTGCGGGTATTGCGAATTCAAATTGATCGCCGTCACACCTTTCCAACGGTCGTCCGAGCCGAAGTTCAGGCGGTAATTCGGCACCGCCGCGCCCCGGCTGCCCGCACCGCGCCGACGAAAGCCGGTGCGGTGGTGTTGCTCGGTCCCGTTCGGGTCCACGGAGACAAAGGTGCCGTTCGCCGCCGCGTCGCTGCTTTGCAGGCTGCCGGTAATGCTGGCGAGGAAGGCCCGCTCCGTCTCGGTGAGAATGATTCGGTAGTAAGGCTGTGTGCCGGAATAGGTCGTGTTGTCCACCTGATAGACCGCGTTCGCGCCGCTGGTCTGCGGCAGGATGGTGCTGCCCTGATCCGGCGCACTGCGCGCGGACGCGGGCCAGAGACGGGTGAGCGCAACGCTGTCCGTGGCGGAGATATAATACTCGATGACCACGTTGTTCGCCGCCGCCGGAATGAGCGCGCCGAACAGACCGTCGCCCGCGAGATCGTCGTTGTGCGCGCCGTCGTCGAACATAGACAGCGAACTGAACGCGGGCGGCGAAGCCGAGGAGGCGTTGCGGTAAAACAGTGCGACGGTCAGGCCGGTGGTCAATTCGTCTTCAATGCGTGCCGTGATCTGCACCGCGTCGGTCGAACGCGGAACGAGCGGGAAATTGGCGACGCGGCTGATAAACGGCGCGCTGTTCGTCGCGAGTACCGAATTGCTCGCGCCCGGCGTGCCGCCTGCGCCAACGCTGGCGGCCCAGTTTTGCCCGAGGTCATTCGGTCGCGCGGGATTGATCAATTCCAAGGTGTTGCCTCCGCCATCGTGCGGCGCGAGCCAGTCCCAGCCGCGCAGGCCGAGCGCATCCGCCGAGGCGCGCGCACGCACGGCCCACTCGCCGCTGTCCGCGTAGTGGACGGAGTTCACTTCCTCGCCCGCGCCGTTCACGAGGCTGAGCTTGTCCTCGGTGTTGCCCAGGCGCCCGGTCCAGTTGCCCACGACGTTTGACAC
Organism: Akkermansia sp.; assembly: GCA_043758205.1. Lineage (GTDB taxonomy): Bacteria > Verrucomicrobiota > Verrucomicrobiia > Limisphaerales > SIBH01 > JANNGC01. Next base: position 4,224 of record JAYVNY010000222.1, on the reverse strand, counting down.
GCCGGGATAGGCGGCGAGGAAGTTCGTGCGGTTCGCCGACACCACGAGATAGCCGCCCGCCGGGAGCGTCACATTGGTGAAGGTGAATTCCACGCCGCGCGTCAGCCGCCAATTGTGCAGGCTCACGCCGTTGGTGCCGCGATTGAAAAGCTCGATCCACTCGCGTCCCGTGTCCTCCGCCTGCGCGGCGGTGTGCGGCGGGTGATACATGATTTCATTGATGACCACGTCGGCCGCAGCGGCGGGCCGCACGAAAAGACACGCCAGGGCGAGCGCGGAGACAAACCGTTTGTTCATAGCTTTGGGCAACACAGGAGAATGCGGCCCTACGCTGCCCGAACAGCCCGTGGATTCAAGCCGCAAGATGTAAAAGGGCCGGGCGCATGCCGTCCTGCATGCCAAATATTCCCGAACATCATGTGGACTGCGGTGGATAGCGGAGCGCGCGGCACAGGCCAAGTTGAGCACAGGCGCATCACATTTCCTCCGGCGCGATTTTCCAATGGGAAATCTTCCGCCTCTTGCTACGCTCGGCCGGTGCGCACTGTGATTTACCCCGGCAGTTTTGACCCCTTCACCAATGGTCATCTCGACATCGTGCAGCGCGCCACCAAGCTCTTTGACACCGTCATCGTGGCTGTGGCGAACAACGAGGGGAAGAAGCCCCTCTTCAGCCTCGACGAACGCGTGGCGCTGGTCGGCGAGTCCGTGCGCGGGCTGCCGAACGTGAAGGTGGACTCGTTCAACGGGCTGCTGGTGAATTACGTGGAGGCGTGCGGCGGGCAGGCCGTCATTCGGGGGCTGCGCGCCATCTCGGACTTCGAGTTCGAGTTCCAGCTCGCGCTCATGAACCGCAAGCTGAACGAGCGCGTCGAGACCATCTTCATGATGCCGAAGGAGACCTACACCTTTGTCAGCTCGCGCATTATCAAGGAAATCGTACGCCTCGGCGGCGACATCCACGCCTTCGTGCCGGCCCATGTGGAGGCGGCGTTGAAGACGAAATTAGCGAAGTGAGACTGAACTGGGGTGACGCGCATTTGACGACGCTCGCCCAGAACCATTACTGATGACCCAGAAACGGAGGCCAACATGCCACTGACATTTAACATCCGACATCTTGAGACCGAGGATTTCCCCTTTGCCGGGGAACTGCCGGTCACGGAACTGGAACTCGACTGGCCGGACGACCTGGTGCAGTTCACCGGCCCGCTGGCTTACGACCTGACGGCGGAAAGTCTGGACGACTCCTTGCTCGTGCGCGGCGAACTGGCGCTGCCCCTGGAACTGACCTGCGTGCGCTGCCTGAAGAAGTTCAGCAGTCCGCTGCGGCTGGAGGACTGGGCCTGCCATCTGCCACTGACCGGCGAGGACGCGGTGAGTGTCTCGAACGATTTGGTGAACTTGACACCCTACGTGCGGGAAGACATCCTCCTCACCCTTCCGCAACATCCGTTGTGTGAAACGGAGTGCGGCGGCTTGAAACTGCCCGCGCGGAAGGAACCAAGCGTGGCGTTTGAAGAAGTGCCGTCCGCCTGGGATGAACTCGATAAACTGAAACTGAAAAATTGATATGGGCGTTCCCAAGAGAAAACCTTCGACGAGCCGCATGAAGATGCGCCGTGCTTACAACAGCGTGCTCACGCTGCCGCAAATCAGCTCCTGCCCGCAGTGCGCGGCGGCCTACCGGCCCCATCGCGTCTGCCCGGCCTGCGGCTACTACAAAGGCCGCCAAGTCCTGACCATCAAGGCCAGCGCGTAATTTCCCTTTGCCCCAAGAGCGCGGACGAGTATTTCTCTTCGCGCTCTTGTTGTTTTATGCGCATCGCTGTTGACGTCATGGGCGGCGACCACGGTTGTGGCGTCGTCGTTTCTGGAGTCAAACTCGCGCTCACATCGCCCGGCCAGGAGCGCATCGAAAAACTTTTCCTCGTCGGCGCGGAAGCGGAAGTCCGCGCCGCGCTCCAGCAGCAAGGTTGCGCCGATCCCCGCGTCGAAGTCGTCAACGCCACCCAAGTCCTGACCATGGAGGACAACCCGCTCACCGCCATCCGCCGCAAGAAAGATTCCAGCGTCGTGCGCGCCGTCGCCTTGGTGCGCGATGGAAAAGCGAACGCAGTGGTTTCGCTCGGCAACACCGGCGGTCTGGTGGCGGCGGCGACCTTCGGCCTCGGTCGCCTCAAACACGTCAAGCGTCCCGCCATCGTCACCGTGATGCCGACGGTGCAAGGCCACTTCGTGATGCTGGATGCGGGCGCGAATCCTGAGTGCGAGCCGCTGCACATTTTTCAATTCGCCCTCATGGGTTCCACCTACGCGCGCGAGATGCTCGGCATCGCCCAGCCGCGCGTCGGTATCCTGAGCAATGGCAGCGAGGAGTTCAAAGGCACCGACCTCACGCAACAGGCGGCGGAGTTGTGCAAGCAGTCGGAACTGAACTTCATCGGATACGTCGAAGGCACGGACATTTTTGCGGACAAGGTGGATGTCGTCGTCACCGACGGTTTCACCGGGAACATCGTTTTGAAGACGGCGGAAGGTCTGGGAAAAACCATCCTGCATATTTTGAAGAGTGAGATGACGGCGACACCCGTGCGGAAGCTCGGCGCGCTGCTTGCGAAGGAAGGTTTCCGCACGCTGAAAAAGAAAATGGACCCCGAGGCGCATGGCGGCGCGCGCATCGTCGGACTCAACGGCACCGTCGTGAAAGTCCACGGCTCCGGCAGCGAGCGCGTGGTCGCGAACACCCTCCGGCAGCTCGCCGAGACCGCCAGCCAGCATTTGAACGAACGCATCGCCGCCACCATCGCGCACGCCCAAGAATCCAAATCCGTTCCCGCATGAAAACCACCACGCCGAAAAAATTCCTGAACCCGCGCGCGAAGAACAATTACACCAGCCGCTCCTGCTCCATCGCCGCAGTGGGTTCTTACGTGCCGGAACGCATCCTGACCAACGCTGACCTGGAGAAGATGGTGGACACCACCGACGACTGGATCATGTCGCGCACCGGCATCCGCGAGCGGCGCATCGCGGCGGCGGATGAATTCACCTCCGACATGGCGACGAAGGCCGCCTTGCTCGCGATGGAGCGCGGCAACATCAAGCCTGAGCAAATTGACCTCATCATCGTCGCGACCATCACGCCCGACATGCCGTTTCCCGCCACAGCCTGTCTCGTGCAGCAGAAGATTGGCGCGTTTCGCGCGGCGGCGTTCGACATGGAGGCCGCGTGTTCCGGCTTTATCTATGCGCTGGAGATCGGCCAGCAGTTCGTGATGTCGCACACCTACGAAACGGTGCTCGTCATCGGCGCGGAAAAACTTTCCTCCATCATCAACTGGCGGGACCGCAACACCTGCGTCCTCTTCGGCGACGGCGCGGGCGCGGCCATTCTCCAGAACCGCCCGGACACCCACGGCCTGCTCACCGCCTGCATGGGCGCGGACGGCTCGAAGGCCGACCTCCTCTCGCTCCCCGGCGGCGGCAGCAAATGCCCGCCCACCGCGCAGTCCGTCGCCGACGGCCTGCACTACCTCCGCATGGACGGCAAAGAAACTTTCAAGAACGCCGTCAACGCCATGTACACCGCCGCGCAAGAAGTGCTGCGCCGCTGCGAAGTGGACATCACGCAAATCAAATGCGTCATCCCGCACCAGGCCAACCAGCGCATCATTGACGCCGTGGGCGAGCGCCTCGGCGCGACCACCGAGCAGGTCTTCGTGAACCTGCACAAATACGGCAACACCTCCGCCGCCTCCGTCGCCATCGCGCTCGATGAGGCGGTATCGTCGGGAAGATTTGAGCGTGGCGATTTGATTCTCCTCCTAGTATTTGGCGCGGGCCTGACCTGGGGCGCGGCGGTCATCGAGTGGTGACATGGAGAGTCCAACGCAGAAAAGTTGTGGGGAAGTTTTTGAACCGCTAATGGACGCTGATAAACGCTCATGGATAAGTGCGAAGCAACCCGTCCTGCCCCTTCCCCATCAGCGTTTATCAGCGTCCATTAGCGATTTGCAAAATCCTCAGCCCCAACGGGGCGTCATTCGACAGCCCAGGGCAAAGCCCTGGGTTGAATGCTAGATGAATCACAGCCCTGCAGGGGCGGAACCATTTTGAGGGCACTGCTTGGATAAATGACCTTGCTCGACGTGGCGAAGAAAAGCGGCGCTAAAGCGACCGCACTCCAAACGCTGGCGCAAGCAGTAAACGCCTCGTGCCGCG
>JAYVNY010000221.1:0-12232 GCA_043758205.1 Akkermansia sp. | reverse complement strand
CGGGTGTGAGACAAAATTCTTCCAATGCAGTTTTTGGGGTGGATTTTTGAGTCGCCTGTGCCTAGTGGTATAGGCACGCATGAATCCATCCAAGAAAACCCATCTGTTGGAACAAATCGCAGCCATCCCCGCCATGGAGCGCGGCACACTCTCCCCACACTCCTCGCGCCGGCATCAAAAACTCCAATGCTGGCAGGAGGGCAAGAACCACACCCGCCATGTCGCGGCGGACGAGCTGCCCGCAGTGGAGAGCGCGCTGGCAGGCTATGCCCAATACCAACAACTGACCGAACAATACGCGGAGATGGTCATCCAGGAGACCCGCCAAAACATCGCTGACGCCAAAAAAAAGTTTCGCTCCCGCCTCCCATCCTCCTCGCCCAGGAGGAAGAAGTCCGGCAACTGATCGCCCGCTTTGAAGCCGGGGCGTTGAGCGGACAGAGCGTCGCCCAACTGGAAGTGCTGGTGCGCACGGCGGTGTTCAAGTCCGCCAATGCCTTGGTCGGCTGGTTGCTCCAGCAGGCCGCTGACCGGGCCGATGCTGCCTACCAGCCCAAGGCTGGACAGACGCGCAAGGGCCGGGAAACCATCGGGGTTCAAGGCATCTTTGGCCGCTTCCAGTTGGAGCGGGATTATTACTATCACGCGGGCAAGAAGCAGGGCCACCATCCCGCCGACGCCGCCTTGGGTTTGGAAGTGGGCTACACTCCGGCCCTGGCCAAACTCATCTGTCTGGAAGGGGCCGACGAACCCACCTACCTGAAAGCCGAACGTCATCTGGAGCAGACGGGCGGCATCACGGTTTCAGCGCGGCAAATTCAACGGGTCGTGCAACGGGTCGGGAGCCAGGCTCAACAATGGCAGGAACGCGAGCGCACCCCCGGCGCGTGCGACGCGCCGGTGCTGTATGTCAGTGCCGACGGCACGGGCGTGCCGATGGCGGCTGCGGAGTTAAAGGGGCGGCGCGGCAAGCAGGCTGACGGCACGGCCAAGACGCGCCAGGTTTATCTGGGCTGCGTCTTCACCCAGCACCGGACCGATGAGGAGGGCCATCCGGTGCGGGACCATGAATCCACGACCTACGTTTCGAGCTTCCAATCCATTGATGACTTCGGGCCGCTGTTGCGGCGGGAGGCCATCGGCCGGGGGATGGGCAGCGCAGGCCAAGTCGTGTTGTTGATTGACGGGGCGGTGGGCCTGGAAAACATGGGGCGACTGTGCTTCAAGGACAGCGTGCAGATTGTGGACTTCTACCACGCGATGGAACACGCCGGCCAAGTGTTGGAGGCGTGGCTTGGGAAAAGCCATCCCGATTACCCGAAGCAACTGCGCCGTTGGGCCAAGCGGCTGCTCAAAGACAAAGTCGAGGCATTGATCAAAGAGACGCGCCAACACTGCGCAGGCACGCCGCAGGCAGCGGCGGTGGAGCAGGCGTTGGGCTACTTCGTGCGCAACGTGAGCCGGATGCAATACGGCACGTTTCGGGCGTCGGGCTGGTTCATTGGTTCGGGCGTGGTGGAAGCGGGCTGCAAGACCGTGATCGGGGGCCGGTGCAAACAATCCGGCATGTTCTGGTCGAAGACCGGCGCGGAGAATATCCTCGCGCTGCGCTGCCTGCACAGCAGCCGGAGGCTGGAGGACTTCTGGAAACACAGACTCAACCAACACGCCGCCCGCAACGACACCCTGTCGCTCGCAGCCTGAAGGAAGAATTTTGTCTCACACCCCCTCCGGTTCGCCGTCGCCCTTTGCATTGGACATCAGTCGGGGCGGTTGGAATAGTCCGGCGAAACTTCAACCAAAAATCACTTATGGGACTGATGGATTTTATCAAGGGTCAACTGCTGGAGATCATCCAGTGGAACGACGATTCGCGCGACACGTTGTCCTTTCGCTTTCCCGACGAGGACAAGGAAATCAAACGCGGCGCACAGCTCATCGTGCGCGAGTCGCAGACGTGCCAGTTCATTTACCTCGGCCAGTTCGGCGACACGTTCGGGCCGGGCAAGCACACGCTCGTCACAGACAACATCCCGATCCTCTCCACGCTCAAGGGCTGGAAGTACGGCTTTGAATCGCCCTTCAAGGCGGACATCTATTACGTCAACACGCGGCTCTTCACCGGCAACAAGTGGGGCACGAGCAATCCCATCATGATGCGCGACACGGATTTCGGCATCGTGCGCGCGCGGGCTTTTGGCACGTTCGACTTCAAGGTCGTGGACGTGAAGGTGTTCCTGAAGGAAGTCGCGGGCACGGACAATCATTTCCGCCTCGATGAATTCCTCGATGCCATGCGCTCGCGCATCGTGAGCGTGTTCACCGACGCGCTGGCCTCGGCCAAGGTGCCGGTGCTGGACGTGGCGACGCGCTACTCGGAACTGGGCGAGTCGCTGCTGCCGCTCATCAATCCGGCGCTCACGAGCAAGTACGGCATCGAGATGGCGAGCTTCATTGTCGAGAACGTCTCCGTCCCGCCGGAAGTCGAGGCGGCGATTGACAAGCGTTCGAGCATGGCGGCGATTGGCAACCTGAACGACTACGTGAAGTTCCAAATGGCCGAATCCATGACCAAGGGCGGCGAAGGCGGCGGCATGGCGAACACTGCCGCGCAACTCGGCGCGGGCCTCGCGATGGGCCAGCAAATGGCGGCGGCGATGGCCACGCCGCAGACGACACCCGCCGCAGGAGCGCCGCCCACACTGCCCGGTGCTGCGGCGACGGGTTTGCCGCAACTCCTCAGCACCGCCGAAGTCGCCACCGCACTCGGTGTGAGCGAAGCGGACGTGCTGGCCTCGCTCAACGACGGCTCGCTCAAGGGCAAGAAGATTGGTGCGACGTGGCGCGTGACGAAGGCGGCGCTGGAGGAGTTTTTGAAGGGGTAGTTCATTGAGGGAAGGTTTACCGCGACAAAAATATGTTCTGGCTAGGTTTAGCAATCAGTTTGATTTCGGGCTTGGTAGGAATCGGAGTAGCGAGAGACTTCCTGAAAAGGAAACTTCCTCGCTTTAGGGACGCTCACCTCGATTTGATGGCAATTGCTCTCTTGATTGCAGGCCTTTCAATTGCCGCATTTGATTATCGAGATTCAGAAGCAGCCCGAAAACGAGCGGAAGAAGCAATTGCAAGGCAGCAACCGCGCTCAATCACCACGGACCAAAGGGCCATATTACTCAAGCTCCTGAGCCAAGGAGCTAAGGGGCCAGTAATAGTTCAAGCTGACTGGACAGATGCTGAGGCTGGAAAATTTGCAGAACAAATTCAGACATTGCTCACGGAAGCTGGGTTCGACGTCAAAAAAGTGACGTTGCAAGTGCTTGCAGTGAAACAGCAGGGCGTATTCATGTTCGTGAAGAATCTAGGTCAAGCGCCTCGGCACGCTTTCGCAATCCAGAATTCTTTTGCTACGGTCAAAATTCCGTTGAACGCACACAAGGTCTCTGCCGGGATGGAACGAGGTATCGTCAACAATTCCAAAGCCGACTGGGAATTTGATTTGAACACGGTCGCCATTTGGGTAGGGCAAAAACCATTATTTCGGTTTGGAAAATGTCAGCCGTGGGCAGCTAATTTTTATGTCCCAAGCCACCGCCCATAAAAAATTCTCCTGCCAGGCCTGCGGCGGTGAGGCGCAGTGGAATCCCGCGCAGCAGGCGCTCATCTGTCCGTATTGCGGGGCCACGTCGCCCGCGCAGGTGGAACTCACGGCGGCGGGCAATGAAGTCATTAGGGAGAACGATCTGGCCACCGCGCTGCGTTCCATTCCCGATGACCAACGCGGCTGGCAGGCGGAAAAAACTTCAGTTCGTTGCCAGAGTTGCCAGGCCATCTCGGTCTTCGATCCGGCGCGCGTCGGGCAGCGCTGTGATTTCTGCGGCTCGTCCGCGCTGGTGCCGTACGAGGAGATCAAGGAGGCCTTCCGGCCCGAGAGCGTGCTGCCGATGAAGCTGGCCGAGACGCAAGTGCGCGAGATGATTCGCCAGTGGTACGGCGGGCATTTCTGGGCGCCGAACAAGCTGAAGAACGAGGCCATGACCGATCAGGTTCAGGGTCTCTACATTCCCTACTGGACGTTCGACGCGCAGGTTCACGCCGACTGGACGGCCGAGAGCGGCGACTACTATTACGTGACGGAAAGCTATCGCGATGCCCAGGGCAACACCCGGACGCGTCAGGTGCAGAAGGTGCGCTGGTATCCGAGCGCCGGTTCGCTGGACAATTTCTTTGACGACGAACTGGTGCCGGCCTCGCGCGGCGTGCACGCCGAATTGTTGCGCGCCGTGGAACCGTTCCCCACCGGGGAACTCGTGCCCTACAAGGCCGGCTTCCTCAGCGGTTGGGTGGTGGAGCGTTACCAAATTGATCTGCTTGCGGCCGCGCAGAATGCGCGCAGCACCATGGACGCGAAGCTTCAGCAGATGTGCGCCGCGCAAGTGCCGGGCGACACGCACCGCGCCTTGGATGTCGCCGCGGACTATTCCGCACAGACCTTCAAGCACATCCTCGTGCCGGTCTGGCTTCTGAACTACGACTACGGCACGAAGAAATTCCAAGTCGTGATCAACGCCTACACCGGGGCCGTGGCGGGTGAGTATCCGAAGAGCTGGGTGAAAATTTTGTTCGCCGTGTTGCTGCTCCTAGCGGTCATTGGCACCGTGCTGTTGCTGGCGAACAAATGACTCTTCCCGAACATGCGCCTTCGATTTTTTCCGCTGCTCCTGTTGCCGTTCCTGCTGACTTCTTGTGCCACGTTCGCCCGCCGCGCGGGTGTGCAAGTGACTCTCGTCAATCTCGCGCTCGGCGAGTCCACGGTTTGGGAGACGGCGGTGAACTTCACCATCCGCATTCAGAATGAACTGCCCGAGCCGGTCGTGCTGAATGGCGCGGTGCATAAGATTTATCTGAACGGCACGTTCGTCGGCGAGGGCTTGAGCAACGAGCGCATCGAAGTGTCGCGCCTGAGCACCGCGACCCAAAACGTCACCGTCCATCTTCGCAACGTCACCATGCTCACGAAGCTCCGAGGTATCATCGAAACTCAGGCCGTGGATTACAAAATGACCAGCCTGCTCTACACGGAAAGCCAGGGCCGCTTACGCGCCGTCCGCGAGTCACGGCTGGACGGGAAGGATTTTCAACCGTCGGCCACGGCACCCTGAAGGTTCACAAGCATGGGGAATCTCAAAGCACCGAGCCGCTGCCCGCCGTGTTCCTGTGTCCCGCCAATCGTCCCAGCGGCGCGGCGCTGTCCCCACAACTGGCGACTGGCTGGGCAGAGGTTCACGGATAATCTGTCCACGTTGTTACTGCGCTTCGTTCTCAGAGCGCAGTGTGTGTGAAAAGGCCGGACCTGTTGTCCGGCCTTTCTCTTTTCCCAGAATCGAAGCGACGGACAATCGTGTCCGCTCGTCGCCCATCACAGCCGCTTCACGCGGATGTTCTTGTAGCGCACCACACTCTTCGGGTCGTGGGCCTGGAAGGCGAAGGTGCCTTCGTGGAGCTTGCGTTGGAAATCCTTGCCGGCCTGCGTGCCGGGCGGTTCGTTGTATTCGAGCACCAGTTTGCCATCAATCCGCACCTGCACCTTGTTGCCCTTCACGGTGATGTGCTGGGTCCACCACTTGTTGTCCTGCGCGGGGGTGACGCCGAGATTGGCGATGTCATACAGGCTGCCGGTTTTTTTGTAGTCGGCGTGGGAGACATTGACCTGGCACTCGAAGCCGGCCTTGGGCCAGCCGCTTTCCTGCCAAGCGGTGTGGAAGTAAATGCCGCCGTTGGAACCCGGCTCCGTCATCACGTCCACCTTGAACTCGAAATCCTTGAACGGCTTTTCATCGCCCACGTAAAAGAGATGGGAGCGGTTGCCTTGCGCGATGAGCATGCCGTCCTCGACGCGCCAGGACTTGGTTTCCGGCTCGGCGATTTTCCAGCCGGTGAGCGTTTTCCCATCAAAGAGTTGGGTGAAGCCCGCCTCGGAATCGGCGGCGTGAAGGGACGCGCTCAAAGCCAGAGCCGCGATGGAGGTAACGAGGAATTTTTTCATGAGCCGGAGTCAATAACCTCGCGCGCCGGGAATCAAGTCCGCAGAAGGCAAAAAGGGCGCGCGGATTTTGGGATTTTCATTTGCCGCGGCGTTGTCTTTTACTCCTGCGATGCTTGATGTCCGTTTGATTCGGGAGAACGCCGACCATGTCCGGGAGCGGCTCGCTTTGCGCTACAGTGGCGACGAGACGAAAATTGATGAGGTGCTTGAACTCGACCAGAAACGTCGACAGACGGAAGCACTAGTGCAGAAACTGAGCGCAGATCGTAACCGCATCTCAAAGGAAATCGGTGCTCTCATGGCGCAAAAAAAAGTTGAAGAAGCTGAGAAGCTCAAGGAGCAAGTCCGCGACATCAAACTGCAAATTGACCTTGTAGATACCTCTCCAGACGAATGGGTTCGTCGCCTTAAAAAGATTCTTCTCCCAATTCCAAACCTGCCGCATTCGAGTGTGCCGAGAGGCAAAACATCGGAAGAGAATCCTGAGATTCGCCGATGGGGCAATAAGCCAGAATTTGCATTTACTCCCAAGTCACACGTTGAGCTTTGTGAGCAACTCAAACTCATCGACTTTCAGCGTGGCACCAAGCTCTCAGGCAGTGGCTTCCTGCTTTACACAGGCTGTGGCGCAAAACTGGAGCGTGCCTTAATCAACATGTTGCTCGAATTGCATACGACTGAGCACGGTTACACTGAGGTTTCCCCACCATTCATCGTAAAGACCGAGTGCATGGAAGGGGTTGGTCAATTTCCAAAATTCAAAGACCAAGCCTATGCGGTGGCTGAGGGGGCAAATGTGATTTCTCTGTGGGAGAGTCGAAAGAAGATCCAGACCGCCGCAAAGTCATTGGTAGAATTCCTCGGTGAAAAGAAAAGAGACGTTTACGCTAATTTTGGCAACGTCGAAGCACTCGCAAAGAAACTGTTCGAGAGTGTTGATCTTTTGAATATGGATATTGAAGACATGGAGCGTTTGGCTTTGGTTCCCACTGCCGAGGCCCCTGTCGCCAACATTCACCGCGAGGAAATTCTCGCCGAGAAGCAGTTGCCCATCCGCTACGTCGCCTACAGCCCGTGCTTCCGCGCCGAGGCCGGCGCGGCGGGTCTCGGGACGCGCGGGATGATTCGTGTGCATCAGTTCGACAAGGTCGAGCTGATCAAGATCGTGAAGCCCGAGGACAGCTACGATGAACTGGAGAAGATGGTCGCGAATGCGGAGAAAGTTTTGCAACTGCTCGGCCTGCATTACCGCGTGATCAATCTCTGCACGGGCGACATGGGCTTCGCGAGCGCGAAGACCTACGACATCGAAGTGTGGGCGCCGGGGCAGGGGACGTATCTCGAAGTGTCGAGCTGTTCGAACTGCGAAGATTTCCAGTCGCGCCGGATGAACATGCGATTCAAGACCGAGGCGGGTGAGAACAAGCTGCCGCACATTCTCAACGGCAGCGGCACGGCGCTGGCGCGCTTGTTTGTGGCGCTCATCGAGACGCATCAGCAGGAGGATGGGAGCGTGGTTATTCCTGCGGCATTGCAACCTTACCTGAAGGCGGACAAGATTTCGGCGTGACCCACGCATGAAACTGTTGCTCGCCAGCAGCGAACTCCATCCCTTCTCCAAGAGCGGCGGCCTTGCTGACATGGTGGGCGCGCTGGCCAAGTCGCTGGCGGCGCTGGGGCATCAGGTCGGCGTGGTCACGCCACTTTATCGCGGCCTCGAGAAAAAATTTCCCGACCTTCGTCCGTTGGACTGGCAGCTCGATTTGACGCTCGGCGACCGCCGCGTGCAGGGCGGCGTGCGCGTGCTGGAGCCGGCGAAGAATCTCACGCTCTACTTCATTGATCAGCCGCACTTCTACGACCGTGATGGACTTTACTCGGGCGCATGGCCGTACGAGGAGAATGCGGCGCGCTACATTTTTTTCTCCAAGGCGGTGACGAATCTGGCGCGCTATCTGCCCTGGCAACCGGAACTCGTCCACGTCCACGACTGGCAGGCCGGGCTGGTGCCGCTAATGATTCGTGACCAGGCGGCGCGCGACGGCTGGGCCAACGCGCCGCGCACCTGCCTGACCATTCACAATCTCGCCTACCAGGGGAACTTCGCTGCGCCGGCTTACGGGCTGACGAATCTTCCGCTCGATTATTTTCACAGCCAGGGCGCGGAGGCGTGGAAGCAATTGAACTGCTTGAAGGCGGCGCTCGAATATTCGGACGTGCTCACCACGGTCAGCCCGCGTTACGCGCGCGAGATCACGACCGAGCTGTACGGCTGCGGACTCGACGGCGTCTTGCGCCGCCGCCAGCACGTCCTGACCGGCATTCTCAACGGCGTGGATTACGATGAATGGAACACGGTGGAGAACGGTCATCTGCTGCACCGCTATTCCATCGAGGAACTGCGCGGCAAGGATCAGAACAAAGTCGCGCTCCAGTTGGAAATGGGTTTGCCCATCGCACCGCGCGTCCCGCTCTTCGCCAGCGTCACGCGGCTTGCGGATCAAAAAGGCGTGGACATCCAGCTCGCCGCGCTTCAGGAAATGCTCGCCGCGAAAATTCAGTTCGTGTTGCTCGGCAGCGGTGACCCGCTGTTTGAAAAGGCCTACCTTGAATTGCAACGCCGTCATCCGCAGCAAGTCGCGATTCGACTCGGCTTCAATCAAGGACTGTCCCACCGCATCGAGGCGGGCGCGGATTTCTTCCTCATGCCCTCGCGCTTCGAGCCGTGCGGGCTGAACCAGATGTACTCGCAGCGCTACGGCACGATTCCCGTCGTGCGCCGCACGGGCGGTCTCGACGATTCCGTGACCGACCTGACCGACAACGCCGAGCGCGCTGACGGCATCAAGTTTGGCGAATACTCCGCGCGCGCGCTGGCCCGGGCCATCCGCAAGGCGCTGGTGCTCTACGAAAATCCTGAACTGCTCGCGCAATACCGCAGCAACGCCATGCGCGCCGACTTCTCGTGGGAACGCACGAGCGGCGAATACGTGCGCGTCTTCGAGCAGGCGCTCTTCAGCGGGACGGCACCGCTGCACTGAGTTGTGTTTCGTCCGGTCTGGCGCGCGGCCTTCATGCCGCTGCCAGGTGGACTACCCATTGGTTTTCGAGGCCCGTTGGTCGCATCAACAGTGCAGCGTCGTGAACGCTGCGCTCCTCCGCCGCATGGTTCGTTGACACATGGATTTTCACTGGCAATAGTTCGCGACCAAGATTTTCCGAAGAACAGACGACAAATTCAAACGTGGCCGCCAAAGACGATTACTTGCTCGATACGCTGATTGAACTCGGCTACGTGACCCACGAACAGGTGGACGCAGTGCGTCCAGACTCCGAGGCGAGCGGAGAAGGCATCATTGACCTGCTCATCACCCGGCACGTTCTCCCGCCCAACGCCGTCACGCAGGCCAAGGCCACGTATTTCCACGCCGAAGTCGTCACGCTGGCCGACATGAATTTGCCGGACGACGTCGTGGCTTCGGTGCCGCGTCACGTCGCGAAGCGTTATCGCGTCGTCCCGGTTTATCGCCACGACAATGTCATTGGCATCGCGCTCACGGATCCTTCCGACCTCGATACGATTGACTCGCTGCATCACCTGCTGAATCTGGAAATCGAGGCCAAGGTCGCGGGCGACGAAGACCTCGACGCGGCGCTGAACAAATACTACGGCGCGTCGGACGATTCGGTCGGCAAGATGATCCAGGACATCACAGAAGGTGATGTCGAAATCTCCATTCCGAAAGGCGGCGCGGAGGACGATGGCGCGACGGTGGACGCAGACGCGCCCATCATCAAGCTGGTCAACTCGCTCATCGTCGAGGCGTTCAAGCTGCGCGCCTCGGACATTCATCTGGAGCCGCTGTCGAAAAGTTTTCGCGTCCGCTACCGCATTGATGGCGTGCTCGCGGAGCAGAAGAGTCCGCCGAAGCGGTTGCAGGCTTCGATCATCGCGCGTCTGAAGATTCAGGCGAACATGTCCATCGCGGAGCATCGCATTCCGCAGGACGGGCGCATCCAGACTTCCATCGGCGGCAAGATGATTGACTTGCGCGTGTCGTGCATCCCGAGCAACCACGGCGAGAGCATCGTGATGCGTATTCTCGACAAGGAGGGTTTGAAGCTCGGTCTGCCGCAGCTCGGTTTCTTCACGGATGACCAGCAGACGTTCGAGCGGCTGATCGGTTTGCCGGATGGCATTTTGCTCGTCACCGGTCCCACCGGCTCGGGCAAGACGACGACGCTCTACTCGGTGCTTAATTTCATCAACCGGCCCGACCGCAAAATCATCACGGTCGAAGACCCGGTCGAGTACGTGATGAGCGGCATCAACCAGGTGCATGTGAACGAACTGGTGGGGCTGACCTTCGCGTTGGCGTTGCGCTCAATGCTGCGCCAGGCGCCGAACGTGATCATGCTGGGGGAAATTCGCGACCTCGAAACCGCGACCATCGCCATCAACGCGTCGCTGACCGGTCACTTGGTTTTCTCGACGCTGCATACGAACGATGCGCCGGGCGCGGTGGCGCGCTTGATTGACATCGGCGTGAAGCCGTTTCTGGTGGCGTCCTCGACGCGCGCGCTGCTGGCGCAACGTCTGGTGCGTAAAGTTTGCAAGAAGTGCGCCGCGCCGCACACGCCCACCGAGGCGGAGTTGCGCGCGCTGAACATTGACGGCGACAAGGCGAAGAACGCGAACTTCATGAAGGGCAAGGGTTGCAACGACTGCAACAAGACGGGCCATCGCGGGCGCTTTGGCGTGTTTGAAATGTTCGTCATTGATGACGAGGCGCGGAAATTAATCTACGACCGCGTGCCCTCGTCCGTGCTCCGGGTGCGCGCCCGCGAGATGGGCATGAGGACGCTGCGTGAGGACGGCGCGCGCAAAGTACTGGCGGGGTTGACGACGGCGGAAGAAGTGATCCGTGCTACGGTGGGAGACGCGGATTGAGGTGAAGATGAGATCCGAAAGCCGAAATCCGAAATCCGAAAGAAATCCGAAGCCCGAAGGTCGAAGCGATGTCGGGCCTGTCGGTCATGGTTTTGTTGGCAGGATGCTTGAAGGAGTGCTGCTTTGGATTTCAGCCTTCGGATTTCCTTCGGATTTCGGATTTCGGCCTTCGGATTTTTCTCCGCTGTTTTTCCATTCAGCCTGTGCCACGTTCCCTGCGTTCGCCCGGCAGACTGAATAGCTTTTTATGTCTTACTCGATGTCCGATTTGTTGCAGTTGGTCGTGTCGGAAGGCGCGGCGGACTTGCACTTGCGCGTAGGGGTTCCTCCCGTCATCCGGTTGCACGGCGTGTTGCATCGCGTCGAAGGGCCGCTGCTCAAACCCGAGGACACGGAAGAGTTGATGCGCTCGATCACGTCCGAGGACCACATCCAGCAATGCCGCGAGCGCGGCGGTGCGGACTTCGGTTTTGCGTTCGGCGATCTCGCGCGGTTCCGCGTCAGCGTGTTCAAGGAGAAGGGCAACTTCGCGATGGTGCTGCGGCAGATTCCAAACAAGCTGCTGACCTTGGAACAGATCGGCCTGCCCAGGGAAACGGTCATGCGCCTGCTCTACAAGCCGCGCGGTCTCGTGCTCGTGACCGGCCCGACCGGCTCCGGCAAGACCACCACGCTGGCCTCGATGATCAACATCATCAACGAGGAGCGCGACGACGCGCACATCATCACCATCGAAGACCCCATCGAGTATTACCATAAGCACAAGAAGGGCGTGGTCACGCAGCGCGAGGTGAACGTGGACGTGCCCAACTTCGCCGAGGCGTTGCGCCGCGCGCTGCGTCAGGACCCGGACGTGATTCTGGTCGGCGAGTTGCGCGACTTGGAAACGATGGAGGCAGCGATCACGGCGGCGGAAACCGGTCACTTGGTCTTCGGCACGCTCCACACCACGGGCGCGGCCAAGACGATTGACCGTATCGTGAACGCCTTTCCCGCGAACCAGCAGGAGACGATTCGCATCCAGCTTTCGACGGTGTTGCAGGCGGTGATTTCGCAGTTGCTGCTGCCGCGCTCGGACAAGCCGGGCCGTGTGGCCGCTTACGAAATCATGATCAATACGCCATCCATCGCGGCGCTGATTCGCGATAACAAATCTTACCGCATCAACTCGGACATCCAGACCGGCGCGAAGTTCGGCATGGTCACGCTCGATGGCTTCCTGATGGAGAAGTATCAGG
>JAYVNY010000220.1:0-22747 GCA_043758205.1 Akkermansia sp. | reverse complement strand
CGCCTGCCTCGTCAACGGCGCGGGTCTCGCGATGGCCACGATGGACATCATCCAGCACTACGGCGCCAGCCCGGCGAACTTCCTCGACGTGGGCGGCGGGGCGAGCAAGGACCAGGTCACGGCTGCCTTCAAAATCATCCTCAGCGATCCGGCGGTGAAGGCGATCTTCGTGAACATTTTCGGCGGCATCATGGACTGCAACGTCATCGCCACCGGCATCGTCGCGGCGGTCAAGGAAACAGGTTTGACCCTGCCGCTCGTCGTGCGCCTCGAAGGCAACAACGTTGCCGCCGGCAAGAAGACTTTGGCGGAAAGCGGCCTCACGATTATCAGCGGCGACTCGATGGCGGACGCGGCAAAGAAAGTAGTCGCCACGGTCAAATAATTTGGGAGACGGATGACGGTCGTGGGCGGTGAACGGCGGGCCAGGCCAAGATCAAAGGTGGACGAGGTGGAGCAGCTCAAACGGCTCATCGCCATCCAGACTCAGATCGTGAAACTGGCCAACGAAAATGAACTCACGGAACAACAATGCGCGGCGCTGCGGCACGAACTGTCGCAGTCGCGGCGGCGTCCGGGCGAGCGGTGGTCGCCGCTGCGGTGGTTCCGCGAGGTCGTGCAATGCTTCACGAAGCGCGCTTCGTAAGGAGGTATGTGATCAAGATTCCTGAAAATGCGTTTAGCTGTTACCCGGTCACGGACATAGCGCGGGCGCGGAAGTTTTACAAGGGCGTGCCGGGCTTGAAAAACAGATGCACCAAGAAAACCCTGGCCGAACCCGACTCCACGCTCCTCACCGGCGACTCCGATGGCCGGCGCGGCGCAGAAGGTGGTCAAGACGGTGGCGGGGTGATAGGATTTTCCCATGACTGCAACTGCTGAACGAATCCAGAAAGAATTCGCGACCTTGAGCCGCGAGGAGCGGGAGGAGTTGGCCATCAATCTCTTCCAAGCCCTGCAAGCCGAACAGGAGGCAGATTGGCCGCTGTCGGAGAATGAAGTCGCCGCCTTGCGCAAGTCCTTGCCGGAGACGCTTGAAGATTTTCGCTCGGGAAAGGGAATTCCTCACGAGGAAATTGTCCGGGAATTTGCGCCATGGCGGAAACCTACAAAATAAGCTGGTCGTCCCGGTCCTGGCGCGACCTGCGTTGTCTCGACTGCCACGATCCAACCTACAACGAAGACGCGCTCAATGAACTCAAGGATGGAATCATGCAGCGAGTGGAGCACCTCGCATCCTTTCCCGAACTGGGCCGTTCACTCCGGGAACTTGGTGGTGACTGGCGACAGCTTGTCTTCCGCCCTTTTCGCATCATCTACTTCGTGGACCATCCCTCGCGCACTGTTTTCATCAGCCGCGTCTGGCATTCGTCGCGGGCCGAGCCAAGCGAGGAAGATTTAATTCCGTTGCGCTGACCATGATTGACATCAGCGAAAGCGCCTTCACCTGCTACCCCGTCACGGACATGGCGCGGGCGCGGATTTTTTACGAGAGCGTGCTGGGCTTGAAGCCCACGATGCTCGTCGGCGAACCGGACGGGATGCAGTGGTCGGAATACGACATCGCCAACGGCACGCTCTCCAACGGTGCCGGTGCGCCGGACTGGAAGCCGAGCGCGAACGGCTGTTCCGTCGGCTTGGAAGTGGAAGACTTTTACGCCGCCATCACGCACCTACGGACCAGCGGCGTGAAGTTTCGCATGGAGCCGTTCCCCACGCCCGTCTGCCAGATGGCTTTCATTCCCGATCCCGACGGCAACGCGATTTGCATCCACAAGCGGAAAGCCGGACATCATTGAATTCTTCCTGCCTTGAGACCCGCCTGATAACTTTGCGTCATGAATGCAACGATGACTTTCAAAGAGGAGGCGCTGCTGGCCATCAGCCGGTTACCGAACAAGGCGACGGCCCGGCAGGTGCGGGAGCGGGTGGACGTGCTCGCCGCGCTGCGCGAGTCGGACTCGGCCTCGGCCCGGGGCAAGGTGGTTCCCCATGCTGAGGTACTGCGCCGCTTCCGCTCGTGGCATCAAAAGTGAATTACGAACTGGCATGGACCGAGCCGGCCTTGTGCGATTTGGAACGGATCGACCGCTACCTGCGGCGCAGAAATCCGTCAGCCGCGAAAAAACTTGGCGAAAGCCTGCTGACCCGTGTCGCGTTGCTCAGAACCCACCCGGAGCTTGGGCGGATCTATGACCCGGAGCTGCCGCACCGGATTCTGGTGCATCGAAGTTATAGGATTTTTTATCGCGTCCTGCGCGAGCGCCGGACGGTGGAGATTTCGCACGTCCGGCACGCGGCGCGGGACAACCCGACGCTCGATGATTTATTGACTGACTGATAACTGATTACTGACATGGCCATACTCGTAAAACCCGACACCAAACTTCTCATCCAGGGCATCACCGGCGAATTCGGTGCGCGCCACGCCAAGCTCTCCATTGATTACGGCACGCAAGTCGTCGCCGGCGTCACGCCCGGCAAGGGCGGGCAGTTCTTCGAGCACGGCGGGAAGAAAGTCCCGATCTTCGACACCGTGGCCGACGCCGTGAAGCAGAGCGGCGCAACGGCGAGCGCGGTGTTCGTGCCGCCGCCCTTTGCCGCCGACGCGATTCTCGAAGGCGTGGATGCCGGACTCGAACTCGTCGTCGCCATTACTGAGGGCATTCCCGTGCGCGACATGGTGCGCGCGAAGCAGGCGATGATCGGCAGCAAGACGCGGCTCGTCGGGCCGAACTGCCCTGGTGTCGTCACGCCCGGCGAAGGCCAGGATTCGCACGGCGGCTGCCGCATCGGCATTGCGCCCGGCTACATTCATAAGAAGGGCCACATCGGCGTCGTCTCGCGCAGCGGAACTTTGACTTACGAAGCGGTGTGGCAACTCACGTCGCGCGGAGTCGGTCAGTCCACCTGCGTCGGCATCGGCGGCGATCCGGTGAACGGCACGTCGCATCTCGATGTCATCAAACTCTTCATGGCCGACCCCGAGACCACGGGCATCATCATGATTGGCGAGATTGGCGGCAGCGCCGAGGAAGAGGCCGCCGAATGGATCGCGAAGCACGGCACCAAGCCAGTGGCCGGTTTCATCGCCGGCGCGACCGCGCCGCCCGGACGCCGCATGGGCCACGCGGGCGCGATTGTCTCCGGCGGCAAAGGCACGGCCGAAGCGAAGATCGAAGCCTTCAAAGCCGCCGGCATCGGCGTGGCCGTGACGCCCAGCGACATGGCGGACACGCTGTTGAAGATGATGTGACCGGGGGAATGACCAATGTCGAATGGCCAATGACGAATTGCTGCCCGCCGTTGGTCCACGTTTCGGCCTTAGTCATTTGACATTGAGATGCCAGAGTTCGACTTCATCCTGAACTGCGCCGCGCTGCTGTTGTGGCTGAACGGGCGCAGTCGGCAGATGGCGAGTCTCCCGCGCGTTCCCGGCATCGCACTCATCGCCACGCTGAAGAGCGCGCAGCGTCGGCCCGCCGATCGATGGCCCTCGCAGCTCGTGCTGGCCGTGCTGCTCTTCGCGCGCGCGATTCTCTACTGGCAGATCGGCGGCACCGCGCGCTGGATGCCGACGATTCCGCTCGGGCCCATCACGCTGCACTTTCGCAATGACATGTTCATGCCCATGCTGCTGTTCTCGCTGGTCGGTTTTGGATTCTTCGCCGCGGTTTTTTATTTCTCGCTGCTGCTGCTGGCCTTGGTGAATCGGGGCCAGACGGAAAGCAACCATTGGCTGGCCCTGGTGCGCGCGCATCTGGGCCGGTTCGCCCGTTGGCCGGCGTGGGTGCTCGCGTTGGTGCCGTTCGTGGTCGCGTTTCTGTTCTGGCTGGCCGCAGGGCCGGTGTTCGGCTGGCTGCAACTCGCCGCGCCCGCCGCCTCCTTCGCGCAACTCACGAAGCAGGCGCTCGTCATCGGACTCAGCGCGTGGTTGCCGTGGCCGTGGATCATCGCCGGAGTGCTCGGGCTGCACATCGCCGCGAGCTATGTCTATTTCGGGCCCGCGCCGTTCTGGGATTTCATCAATGCCACCGCGCGCGGTGGCCTGCGTCCGCTCGCCGCCCTGCCCTTGCGGGTGGGCAAGGTGGATTTCGCGCCGCCGCTCGCGCTCGCCCTGATGATGGGGATGATTTTCTACGCGCCCCGCGGATTGACCTGGCTCTACGAGCGCGTGGGTTTCTAAGCCGGGTTTGGATGGCAGACGGCAAATAGAGCCAGCCCCGGCGGACGCCCGCGTTGACGCCCTTTTCCCCCGCCCCTAATTTCCGCGCATGATTGATGTCGCCGAGATGCCTGCCACCGTGGATCGCTTCGAGACGAAGGCCCGCACGCCGCCGCCAAACTTGGACACGCTCTCCCGCGACATCCTCGCGCTGAAGAAAAAGCTCAACGCCGTCATCCTCGCGCACAATTACCAGATCGCGGAAATCCAAGACCTCGCCGACTACGTGGGCGATTCACTCGGACTCGCGCAGCAGGCGGCCAAGACTCCGGCGGACGTGATTGTTTTTTGCGGCGTCCACTTCATGGCGGAGACGGCGAAGATTTTGAACCCGAACAAGATCGTGGTGCTGCCTGATAAGGACGCCGGCTGTTCGCTGGAGGAAAGTTGCCCCGGGCCGAAGTTGAAGGCGTTGCAGGACACCAACCCAAACTTCTGGACCATCGCCTACATCAATTGCAGCGCGGAGGTGAAGGCGCTCTGCGACGTGATTTGCACCAGCGGCAACGCGGTGAAAATCGTCCACGCCGCGCCGAAGGATCGCGACCTCCTGTTCGTGCCGGATGAAAATCTCGGCGCCTGGGTCATGGAGCAAACGGGTCGCCCGATGACACTGTGGCGCGGCAACTGTTACGTCCACGTCGAGTTCACGCACGCGAGCATCACGCGCATCCGCCGCGAGCATCCGGGCGCTCCGCTGGTCGCGCATCCCGAATGCACCAAGGCCGTGCGAATGCTGGCGGATGAAGTGTGCTCGACGGAGAAGATGGTGAGCTACTGCAAGAATTCACCGGCCAAGGCCATCATCATCGCGACCGAAGCGGGGATGCTGCACCGCCTGGAACGCGAGTGTCCGGACAAGATTTTCATCCCCGCGCCGAGCGACCGATGCGCGTGCAACGAGTGCCGCTTCATGAAGATGAACACGTTGGAGAAGCTGCACGACTGCATGGCGAACCTGCATCCGCGTGTGGAGTTGAGTCCTGAGATCATCCAGCGCGCGCGGCTGCCCATTGAGCGGATGCTGGAGATTTCGGCGCGGCCCACACCGTAGTGGGGCAACCGTCTCAGCGGTCAGGAGTCTCGCGGTGCCCCCGCCCGCAGTTCGACAGGCGGGGCGACTGCGAGACTCCTGACCGGCAGGGACGCCGGTTCCACTGTGCCAAAAGGCACCCCGACTCGGGTTGCGAACGAGCGCGACGTTGACAGGCGATTTCACCCCGCATAGTTTCGCGCATCGCTTTAACCCGTTAGGACAGTAGGAAAATAAAACACATGTTGCTGCGTATCAGTTTGATCCTCGCGATTCTGGTGGGAGCCGGAACGATTTTCGTCACCCAGAAGATGGCGCGCGAACATTTTACCTCCATCCGCGATTCCCGCGACGAAAACATCAAGGGACGGGCCACAGAGAAAACCCGCGCTGAGAAAAGCGAGCGCGACCACACCGCGACCAAGCAGGTGCTGACCCAGACCAAAGACACGCTCACCAAGACCGAGGAAGAGTTGAACGGCACCAAGCAGCAGCTCACCACCGCCCAGGACGCGCTGGCCAAGACCAAGGCAGACCTCGCCAAAGCGGTGGAAGATCGCAAGGCCGCGCAGGCGGAACTGGCGAAGTGGGAAAGCACCGGCTTCAAGCCCGAGGGCATCAAGGCCTTGGCGGATAACTTGAAAACCACCCAGGACGCGGTCGCCGCGCTGGAGGATGAGAAAAAGATTTTGAACCGCAGCATCGCGGTATTGCAGAACAAGTTGGATCAACTGACCGGCCCGGAAGACTATGTGGTCAAACTTCCGCCGGACACCAAGGGCAGCGTGCTGGCCGTGGATCCGAAGTGGAATTTTGTCGTCCTCGACCTCGGTTCCGACAAGGGCATGCTCGAAGGCGGCGTCCTCATGGTGCATCGCAACAGCAAGCTCGTGGGCAAAGTCCGCATCCGCGAAGTAATGGCCAACCGCAGCGTGGCCAACCTCATGACGGGCTGGAAGCTCGGCGACATCGAGGAAGGCGACCAAGTCCTCTACTGACATGAAGACGCTCCAATTCATTTTTTGCCTGGCCGTGGTGGCGTTGCTCTTCGCGGGCTGCCAAACTTCGGAACCAGAGAACGCCTCCGAGCGTCCGTGGAATGCCCAGCAGGGCTGGCAGCACGGCCTGCCCAGCAGCATCAATCAGGGACGGTAGCTTTGTTCGCGTCGGTTGTTTCAGGAAGTGTGTTGTCGGCTGCACACCTGATGGGGTTCAGAACCGCTGCCGAAGTTCCAAGTTCAAATTCCAATCCTTCAATAAATTCCAACGGCCAAATTTCAAACCTCGACGGCGCTCACCGTTGCAAATGGGTGCACCTTGCCACTGTTGCCGTGGCGGCGGGCATCCTGCCGGCCAGTGAGCCGTGGCTTCCAGCCCGGCGGGCCAGGCCGCTCTGCGCCGACACGCGGAAAAGGTTCGAGCACGGCGGGCTTATTCGCACTGGGGCCGGGCGGCTGGAAGCCGACCCTCATTGGCAGGCAAGGATGCCCGCCGCCACCGCCGCAGAACACTGGGCCAAGATGCAACCGTTGAAGATTAGAATTTGAAGTTTGTTTGGAATTTGGGATTTGGATTTTGAAGCCTGTCCCCCCACTCTCCCGTCATGTCGAAATCCGCTCTTGGTCGTGGGCTGGGCGCGCTGCTTGGGACGGCACCCGCGCGCGTGGTCACCCCGGTCGCGCCGGCTGCCCAGGCGCTCGCGCCAACGGCGGTTGTAGCCAAACCAGCGGCAGCTTTGCCGAATCCTTTTGCCGCGCCTCCCACGCCTGCCGCCGCTCCCATCAGCGATCTGCGCGACCGTGTGCTGCGCGTAAAGCTGGAAAAAATCCGCCCCAGCCCGATGCAGCCGCGCAAGGACTTCACCGCCGAGGCTTTGCAGGAACTCGCCGATTCGATCAGGGAACACGGCATCATCCAACCGCTCATTGTGCGCGACCGGCAGACACATTACGAACTCATCGCGGGCGAACGCCGCTGGCGCGCGTCGCAGTTGCTGCATCTCGCGGAGGTGCCAGTCATCGTCCGCGAGGCCGATGACCGCTCGGTGTTGGAACTGGCGCTTATCGAAAATCTCCAGCGCGAAAACCTGAACCCGATGGAAGAGGCGCTGGGCTACGCGCAGTTGATCGGCCAGTTTGCGCTGCGCCAGGAAGACGTGGGCGCGAAAGTTGGCAAGAGCCGCGTGGCCGTGGCGAATTCCTTGCGCCTGCTGAAACTCGCGCCCGAGGTTCAGGCGCTGGTGCGCGAGGGAAAGCTCTCCGTCGGCCACGCGAAGGTGATTCTCGGTCTGCCGCACGCCGCGCAGCAGAAGCTCGCGACCGAGCGCGTCATCAAGGAAGGACTCACTGTGCGCCAAACGGAGGAACTTGTTTCACGCCTGCTGAACCAGCCGAACATCACGCCCGGTAAAACCAGCCACGGCGTGACCATCACCAGCCGCGACGCACATGTCGTGGCCGTGGAGAACAAAGTGCGCGAGCGTTTCGGCACGAAAGTGCAGTTGCGTTACCGCGCCGGCAAAGGCTCGCTCGAAGTGAAGTTTTTCAACGACGCCGATCTCGAACGCATCCTCGCGGTCATCGGCGTGAAAGTGGACTGACATGCACTCGCCGCAGGAACTCCGCGAACAATGCGCCAAACGCCTGCTCGCCTCGGTCGAGCGCGCCAGTCATCTCACGTCATTCATCGGGCTGGATGGTTTCGTGGACGAGATCATTCACCTCGTGGACGTGCGCCACAACTCCGAGTCCTTCCAACGCATCCCGAGCATTGCGAAACTTTCCGAACGTCTCGCCGCCGCCGCCGGCAAAAGCACAAACATCGAGGCCGTGGTGCAGCGCGTGAAGCTCGGCGGCAACGGTCCCATCATGGCCCACGCGCTCTCGCGCTTCGGCGTGGGCGTCACCTACGTCGGCGCACTGGGCTATCCAACCCTGCATCCGGTGTTCGCGGATTTCGCGGCGCACGCGGACGTGCATTCCATCGCGCCGCCTGGCACGACGGATGCGCTGGAATTCGAGGACGGAAAAATCCTCGTCGGCAAGACCACGCAGCTCGGCGAGGTGACGTGGGAGAACATTCAAACACGATTCGGGCGCAAGAAATTCGCCGACCATTTCTTCGGCAGCGATCTCGTGGCCTTCGTGAACTGGACCATGATTCCGTTCATGAGCGACATCTGGGAGTCGGTGCAGAATGAGTTGTGTCCCGCGAGCAAACAGCCGCGCCGGAAAATTTTCTTCGACCTCGCCGACCCGGAAAAGCGCACGCACGATGACCTGCGCCGCGCGTTGAAACTCATCGAGAAATTCCGCACCTACTTCGAGGTGCTGCTCGGCTTGAACGAGAAGGAGGCATGGGAAGTCGGTGCCGTGCTCGGCTTCAATCCGACAGCCCGCACCCGCGCGTCGCTAGCGCAACTGATACGCGACATTCGCGCCGCGACGAATGTGGACTCGCTGGTCGTGCATCCCGTGAGCTTCGCGCTCGCGATCAGCAATGGCGGCGAATGCCAGATCGTGGACGGCCCGTTCATCGCCAAGCCATTGATCACGACGGGCGCGGGCGACCATTTCAACGCCGGCTTCTGCCTCGGCAAAATCCTGGGCTTCGACGACGAAATGTCCGTGCTCGTCGGAGTGACGACCAGCGGCTCCTACGTGCGCACCGGACAAAGTCCGCGCATCAGCGATCTCGTCGCCTTGCTCCGCGACTGGCCGACCAAAGAATCTTGAAACTCCCGATCACCAAATACGGCGACCCAGTGCTCCGCCGCAAAGGCGCGCGCATCGAGACGATTACTCCCGAGATCAAAAATCTCGTCGCGGACATGTTCGCCACGATGCACGACGCGCACGGCGTCGGTCTCGCGGCCCAGCAGGTCGGCCACGCGCTGCAACTGACCGTCATTGACGTAAGCGGAATCAAGGACCGCCCCTCGACGATGGAAGTTGGCGGCAAGTCTGTTGACCCCGAGAAGCACATGCCGCTGGTGCTGATCAATCCCGAGCTGAAGTTGAGCGCAGAGACCGTGCAGGGCGGCGAGGGCTGCCTGAGTTTCCCCGAAGTCTTTGGGGACATCACGCGCCCGGCCTTCGCCGAGGTCAGCGCAATCAACGAGAAGGGCGAGAAGATTTCCTTCCGTGCGGGCGGGCTGCTGGCGAAGGCCGTGCAACATGAGTTCGATCACTTGCAGGGCATCCTCTTCATTGACCGCATGACCACGGAGACGAAGAAGGAGTTGAAGCCTGAACTCGACTTCATCTCCGAAGAGACGAAGGCGGAGTTGAAAAAGAAGAAGCGCTGACCGCGCGCTAGAATTTCCAACCAAACAGGCGGGCGAGTTTTTTGCGCCGCTCTTCCCCGGTTTTCGGATTGTACATCTCACGCGCCGCAACTTTGAACAGCACGCCGCTGAACCACAGCGTTACCTCGGACTCGGTCTTCAAGTTGCGCCCCACTTCCTCCTTCAAGGCCACGTCAATCACGTCGTTGTTCCGCGCGTCGCTCTCGTCCGTGATGCGGATTTTGCCGACCGTGAGGTAGAGCGCATCAATGCCGCCGAAGTCCACGCCCGGCACGCCACCTCCGCCTCCGCTGCTCTGGTCCTCGGATTTTTTCTTCGTGTGCTTCTGCATCATCTCGAGGTTGGTCTTGCCGTTCTTGCCTTTCACGATGTGAACCTCGGCAAGATTGAGGCGCACGGTCTTGAAACGGACTTTCCCCTCGCGCATGGCGTCGGGAACATATTCGACGCGCAACTCCGGCATTTCGAGGAACGTCGTGCCTCCGAAATCATCCGTGTTGTAGAGCTTCAAGCCCTCGACATTCACCACCGGCGTCGCGAGGCCGATCTCCATCTTCGCAATTTTCGCGTCCAGGCCGGTGTTCTGGCGGAGACTTCGCTCGGTGATCGACTTGGCGATCACGTCCTTAAAAACCACCGCCACCACCGCCAGCACCACGACGAGAAAGAAGAGCGCCATACAGAGGCGGAAGAGCCAGCGGAAAAAAGTTTTCATCAAGTTCGTGGTGAGTTGTCAGACGTTCTGCAAGGCAAGTCCATTGGAAATTCTCCCGGCCGAGAAACGCAAAACCTTGCCGGTATGGCATGAATGCCATACGATGTCTGGCATGAAGATGACATTGCATATTGATGACAAGCTGCTCAGTCGCGTCATGGCTGTCACCGGGACGGACAGCAAGACCAAGGCGATTGATCTGGCCCTCCGGGAGATGGACCGGAAGTCCAAATTGATCGCCCTGACCCGCGAAGGATTGGGGGCCACGCCGGACGAATTGCGCGATGCTGTGGATCCGGCTTACGATCTCGACGCTTCACGCCGCGCGGAAATTCCGACCACTTATGGCCGCAAGCCCGGTTCTCGCCGATAGCAGCTTCTACATCCGCTCGCTGCGGGAAGGACGCGATCCGCTGAAGGAACTGGCCCTGGCGGCAGCGACACGCGATCTGGTCGTCTGCGGAGTCGTGCGCTGCGAAGTCGGACGCGCGCTGCGCCACACCTCCATGCTCAATAAATTCCAGGGTTCATGGGACGTGATGCTCAATGTCCCGACGGACAACCATCTGTGGAGAGACGTGGAGCAGTCGCTGCGGGAACTGGACCGGCAAGGAATCATCATCTCGCTCACGGATATGGTCATTGCCTGTTGCGCTCGGCGCATTGGAGCCGTGGTGCTCACGCATGATGAAGCTTTTTATTTGATTCCCGGAGTGCGCAGCGCGTCGAAGCTGGATATTTGAATGAACTGCCAACACGTCAACTTTCAGATGAACCGGCGCGACTTCTTCGGTCGCTTCGCCATGGGCATGGGCGGCATGGCGCTGTTCAGTTTGTTGAACCGCGACGCGCGCGCGGCGCAGGCGGTGAATCCGTTCAAAGGTATTCTCGAACAGCCGCACTTCGCGCCCAAGGCCAAGCGCATCATTTACCTGTTCATGAGCGGCGGGCCGTCGCAGCACGACTTGTTCGACTACAAGCCGCTGCTGAACAAGTTGAACGGGCAAGATCTGCCGGAGAGCGTGCGCGGCGGTCAACGGCTCACCGGCATGTCGGGGAACCAGGCCACGCTACCGCTCGCCGGATCGATATTCAAATTCGCGCAGCACGGCCAGAGCGGCGCGTGGGTCAGTGAGTTGATGCCGCACACAGCGAAGATGGTGGACGACCTGTGCTTCATCCGCTCCATGCACACCGAGCACATCAATCATGATCCCGCGATCACGTTTTTTCAGACTGGCCATCAACTGCCCGGTCGTCCTTCGATGGGCGCGTGGTTGAGCTACGGACTCGGCAGCGCGAACGAAAATCTCCCTGGCTTCGTCGTGCTCATCTCGAAAGACCGCATTGATCAACCGCTCTACTCGCGCCTGTGGGGGAATGGATTTCTTTCCAGCATTCATCAGGGCGTGCAGTTCCGCGCGGGCAAGGAGCCGGTGCTGTTTCTGAAAAATCCTGACGGCATTTCCTCTGCGGGGCGGCGGCAGATGCTCGACCGGCTCGCGGAATTGCACGCGCAACAGTTTGAAGACCTCGGAGATCCCGAAATCAATTCCCGCGTCGCGCAATACGAAATGGCCTACCGGATGCAGACCAGCGTGCCGGACGTGATGGACTTGTCGAAGGAGACGGACGTGACCTTCGAGCTTTACGGCAAGGAGGCGCGCGAGCCTGGCACCTTCGCGGCAAACTGCCTGCTCGCGCGCCGCCTCGCCGAGCGCGATGTGCGTTTCATCCAGCTTTATCATCCCGGTTGGGATCATCACGGCGGGCTGCCGGGCGGTATTCGACGTCAGGCGAAGGATGTGGACCAAGCGTGCTACGCGCTGGTGCAGGATTTGAAACAACGCGGACTGCTTGACGATACGCTCGTGGTGTGGGGCGGTGAATTTGGGCGCACGAATTATTCTCAAGGCAAACTCACGGCCACAGACTACGGGCGCGATCATCATCCGCGTTGCTTCACCATCTGGATGTGTGGCGGCGGCGTGAAACGCGGCATGATCTACGGCGCGACGGACGACTACGGCTACAACGTGGCCGAGAATCCCGTGGACGTGCATGACCTGCACGCGACGCTGCTGCATCAACTCGGCCTCGACCACGAGAGGCTCACTTACAAATTTCAGGGGCGTTACTACCGGCTCACCGACGTGAGCGGCAAAATTGTGAAAAGCGTTCTGGCCTAGCACGGCACCGGGAATTTCTACCCGCCATCTCGTCCATCTTCATCTGCACATACCTTCACCCGGCGCAACCAATTTGTTGACCGCATCGTAACAGCAATGTTATCCACAAAATATTCACACGTTATTCACAAACGAACGACGGAGAATTTAGGCGGAGAACAAAACCATGCTCACCTTCATTCTGATAGGCGGATTAGTCTGGTTGACTGTAGCGATGGTCCTCGTGCTGGCGCTCGCGGCGGCAGCCAGGAAACAGGTGTCCCCTGTCGCGGTGAACTCTTCAATCGAATCCCACGCGGAAGAACGGCCGCCCGCGCCAACACCTGAACCGGTGGCCTCGCAAGTTCATCATTCCCCGCACCTCGGCGACGCGGTCGTCACGTAGTCCCCGCTTCGGACTCTCCACAGTAAGAGCTTGAGGTTGGCATTTCCCCGCCCATCCACAACATTCCCCACGTCATGAGTTTTTACGACAAGCTGAAGTTTAACGCGGATGGATTGATCCCGGCCATCGTCCAGGAGCAGTCCACCGGGCGCGTTCTGATGATGGCGTGGATGAATCGCGCGTCACTGGAATCAACGATCTCGACGGGCCGGACGCATTTCTGGAGCCGCTCGCGGCAGAAGTTTTGGATGAAAGGCGAGGAGAGCGGACACACACAGACGGTCAAAGACCTCGCGTTTGATTGCGACGGGGACACGCTCTTGATCCAAGTCGAACAAAATGGCGCGGCCTGTCATGAGGGTTACAAGTCCTGCTTCTTCCGTTCCGTCGAAGGGCATGACGGCGCATTCAAAACCACGGAAGCGATGCTGAAAAAGCCCAGCGAAATTTACGGAACGAAGTGAGCCATCCTCGTAGCGGCGTCTCGGCAGAGCGCGGTCATATTTTTCCCGTGGACTAGCGGCGCTCTGCCGAGACGCCGCCACGAAATCACACGAGCTTCTTCAACCGCGCATCCTCGGAGAGCTTTTTGACCATGTCCTTGATCTTCTGCGCTTGGCTCTTGTGCGCGAGGAGCACGGCGTCGTCGGTCTGCACGAGAATCGAGTCACGCAGGCCAACGACGGCGATGGGCGTGCGGTTCTTCGTGCGCGCATCGAAGATAATGTTGCGCGCGGCATCCACATGGATGAAATCGCCGACGGCGCAGTTGCCTTCGGCGTCCGCTTTGAGATGGCGGGCGAGCGCAGGCCACGCGCCGAGATCGTCCCACGCAAAAGCGCCGTCCGCACAGATGACGTTCTGCGCGTGTTCCATGAGTGCGTAGTCAATGGAGACTTTTTTGATCGCGGGATATTCCTTCGCGAGAATTTTATTCAGCTTCGCCGGGTTCTTGGCGGCGGCGAACCACCGCTGGCACGCCTCGTACATTTCCGGCTGATGCTTCTGCAATCCTTCCGTCACGGTCACGAATGACCAGATGAACATGCCGGCGTTCCAGCGGTAGTGGCCGCTGTTCACGTATTCGAGGGCCTTGTCCAAGTTCGGTTTCTCCACGAAACGCTCCGCGCGGAAAAACGTGGTCTTGTAAGCCTTCACGCCCTGCGGCGGCGGGAGCGGCTCGCCCGTCTGAATGTAGCCGTAGCCCGTGGCTGGTTCCGTGGGCTTGATGCCAATGGTCACGATGGCCCGTCCGCGCGACGCGAGATCGAAGCAGTCGCTCAACACCTGTTGAAATTTTTTCTCCTCGGGAATGACGTGATCCGCCGGCAACACCGCCATGACGCCTGTGGTGGAGCGCGCACCGACGAGCGCCGCACCGAGCGTGACCGCCGCACACGTATCGCGACCGACTGGTTCGGCGACGACGTTTTCCTTCGGCAGCTTCGGCAACTGGCGGCGCACCTCGGGGGCCTGCACCGCGTTGGTGATGATGAAGATATTCTTCAACGGCACGACGGGCAGCACGCGCTCGACGGCCTGCTGGAGGAAGGATGTTTTGCCCAGCAGCGTGATGAGTTGCTTGGGCGTCTTCTCGCGGCTGATCGGCCAGAAGCGCTCACCGCGCCCGCCAGCCATGATGATAACGAATCGATCCGAATTGTTTGTCTTAGCTTTCATCAGAACCCTTTTTAGTTTTCAGGCTATCGTCGCATTTGAGTGCGGACTTTACGGCTTCACCGCCCTGGCCAGAGAACGCACGAACTCGCCGACCACCGGCACGAGGTCGGGGCTGTGACCGTGTTCGGCGATTTGATGGACGATGGCGCTGCCAACAACGATGGCCTCGGCGTGCTGCGCGACGAGCTTCGCCTGCTCAGGATTCGAGATCCCGAAACCGACGGCGATGGGCAGGTTCGTGTGCGCGCGAATCTTCGCGGTCATCGAGGCGATGGTGTCGGAGACTTTGGTCTGCATCCCGGTCACGCCTTCGCGCGAGACGTAGTAGATGAAACCGCGCGCGCGTTTCACGATCAGGGCCATGCGGTCTTCCGGCGTGGTAGGGGCAATCAGGTAGATGTTGCACAGACCGGCGGCGGCCATGAGCGCCTCGTAGTTCTCGGATTCTTCCGGCGGCAGATCGAGCACGAGCAAACCATCCACTCCGGCCCGCGCCGCATCGTTAATGAACTGTTTCATCCCCTGCTTGTGGATGAGGTTGAAGTAAATGTAGAGGACGATGGGCACCTGCGAGTGCTGGCGGATGGCGACCACGGTTTCCAAAACTTTCTTCGGCGTGGTGCCGGATTCCAAACCGCGCTGCGCTGCAAGTTGGTTGACCAAACCATCGGCGAGCGGATCGCTGAAGGGGACGCCGAGTTCCAGCACGTCCACGCCGGCTTGGTCGAAAACGAGCGCGAGTTGGCGCGTGGCTTCGAGGGTGGGATCCCCGGCCCCGATATAGACGACGAAGCCCTTCTGCTGGGCGGCGCGCAACTGGGCGAACCGTTGGTCAATGCGATTCATGCGGCGCGGAGACTGGCAGAAGGAATTTCAAATCCCAAAGCCCAAAATCCAAACCGAGCGCCAAACTGCAAATTCCACTTCATCACACTGCTCGCACGCGATTGGAGTTTAGGATTTGCCGCTTTGAAATTTATTTAGAGGTTGGATTTTGGGGTTTGGATTTTTGATCCAACTCCCACGCCAGCCGCAGTCCCTTCAAGGTGAGCAACGGATCGACAGCGGTGATCTCGGGCAGCTTGTTCGCCATCAATTTTGCGTAGCCGCCCGTCGCGACCACCGGGAGACGGCGGCAGTTCAACTCATCCTTCAACTTTCCGATCAGTTCACGAATCAGCCCGCGATAGCCATGCACCGCGCCAATGAGCATCGCCTGTTCGGTACTTTTGCCGACGGCCCCGGACACTTCGCGAATTTTAATTTCAGGCAACAACGCCGTTTTCTCGTGCAAGTAGCTGGTCATCGCCGCCAGCCCCGGCGCGATGATGCCGCCGACGTAATCACCGTGGCCATTCACCACGTCGAATGTCACCGCCGTGCCGAAGTCCACGACCACGGCGGGCGCACCAAACAAGGCGCGAGCGGCGATGGCATTCGCGAGACGGTCCGGACCAATGGTCCGGGGCGCGGGATAATCAATGCCGATGCCGCGCACCGTATCCGCAGTGAGTGGAAAGGGTTTCAGTTTCCAAGCTCGCTCGATCTGTCGCGTCGCCTGGCGGGTGGCTTCCGGCACCACGCTGCACAAGGCCACGCCAGTTAGTCCCGGCCCTGCTGCGCGGGCGAGCGCCGCCAGCGCGCGTCCGGCGCGCCAGTCCGCCGTGGGCAGGACGCCGGGGCGGATGATTTTTTCCCCGCGCGCCCAGCCGAAGTGCGTGTGGGTATTTCCAATGTCGAGCAGCAAGAGCACGCACGGAGTGTGGCAAGCGGCGCGTGGATTTCCAGCCCGCAGCGGGGGAAAAAGGTCACGCGCGGCGAGTTACAACGACTGCGCGATTGCTTTTCGATTTTCGGTGGTTACATTGCGGCGCGAACCCAATGACCCAAACGCGTAATTTCACCTACGCCTCGCGAAGCGCCACGCTTTCGCGTGGTGGTCCGCAGGTTCGTTTCTAAACACCAAACTCCATGCAAATCACATCACGTCTGGCCCAGGTTACAATCGCGTTACTCTTCGCCGCTGCGTTGGTCTTCACTTCACCGCCCCGTGCTCGCGCGGCACAAGTCGGCAGTTCCGGCTACACCAATGCCTTTGGCACGGCTCCGCTGGCCGCCGACTGGTCCACGCTTTCCGTGGCGGGCGGCTCGGCCGATCTGACCACCCCCGCTGCCCTTGACGCTGCCGTGTCGAGCATCGCGGCCAGTGCCGTCAATCAGGCGGTGGTCACCGATGCCGCCGCGCAAATGACGGCGAACGCGGTGGCGGCATGGAGTTCCGTCGGGCTGGATTTACAAACACGCCCCACCGGCAACGCCTATAACCTGCTGATGTGTACTCTCATCAACAACCTCGGGGTGAATGCCAACTCCGCGACCATCAATTATGACTTCACGGTTTCAGGCACGCCGGAAGAAGTGAACGGCCTCCGTGCATTCTACAGCCTGACGGGCGCGGCGGGATCGTGGACGCTCATCCCGTCCTTTTCCGTGAGCACGTCCGGCCGGTTGACGGCCACCTTGCCCATCAACTGGGCGGCTAACGGCGCGCTTTACATCCTGTGGGCGGACGACAATGGCTCGCCTGGGCCGGACGGGGAAAACCATCTCGACAACTTTTTCGTTTCGGCTGTGCCGGCCAGTGAAATTCCGGCGAACATCACCGGCCAGCCCGCACATACGAACGTGGCGGAGTTGCAACCGGCGTCCTTCACCGTGGGCGTGGGCGGCTTCCCGACCCCGACCGTGCAATGGTATTCGAATGGCGTGGCCTTGGCCGATGCCACCAACACGTCTTTCAGCCTCGCCTCCGCTCCGCTCAACGCCAGTGGAAGCGGCTTCCACGCGGTGGTGCAAAACACGGCCAGCAATGTCTTCTACTCCGTGACCAGCAGTGTCGCCACGCTGACGGTGAGTGCGGATGTGATCGCGCCCGCCCTCGTCTCCGTGGCGAGCGCAGGACTGAACGCGGTGGTGCTGTCCTTCACCGAGCGCGTGCTGGAAAGTACGGCCACGAACCTCGCGAACTATTTCATCACGAACAACGCGGGCGTGCCGCTCGCCATCACCTCCGCCACGCTCGCGCCGGATCTGACGAACGTCTCGTTCATCACGGCCACGCAGGCGCTGGGCGGGATTTACACCCTGGTGATTAACAACGTGCGCGACTTGTCCGCCGCGGCGAATCCCATCGCGGCCAACACCACCGGCACGTTCATCACGGCGGATTACACGGCGGCAAACATCGGCAATCCTGCGATCCCTGGCAGCATCGTGCAGGTGCCCGGCGGCTACAACGTGACGGGCGCAGGTTCGGACATCGGCGGAACCGGGGATCAATTCACCTTCGCGCACCAGCAGCGCGCGGGAGATTTTGATTTCAAGGTGCGTGTGGCGACCGTGGGTTTCCGCGACCCTTGGACGAAGGCGTCGTTGATGGCGCGGGCCACGCTCGACTCGAACAGCGTGTTTGCCGCCACGGAGGCCACGCCGTTCGTCGTCGGGTCGGTCTTCGAATCGCGCGCCACCACCGGCGCGGCCTCGGTGAAGTCAGGAAATTTTCCGTCCAGTTATCCCGACACCTGGCTGCGCCTGAGCCGCGTGGGCAATCTTTTCACCGGCTACGCCAGCCTTGACGGCCAGAACTGGGTCACGCTCGGCAGCGTCACGCTCGCGGTCGGCCCGGTCTTCCTCGGCTACGCGGTCACGAGCCATGACGTGCAGAACTCCACCACCGCACAGTTCCGCGACTTCGGCGTGACCGGCAGCGCGACGGGGGTGGCGTTGAGCTCTTACAATTTCATCACGGAATCGTTGAGCGCCGCCGCGCGGACCGGACCCATCGTGATTTCAGAAATCATGTACAAGTCCGGCCCGCTCTCGACGAACAACTTGGAGTTCGTGGAACTCTACAACTCGAATCCCTACTACGAAGACATCAGCGGCTACCGGCTCTCGGGCGACATTGATTTCCAATTCCCGGTCAACACCGTGCTGCCCGGCGGCACGTTCCTCGTCATCGCCAAAAATCCTGCGGCGGTCATGGCCTACTACGGTCTCAGCGGCGTGCTCGGACCGTATTCGAATTCCCTCCCGGCCAACGGCACGCTGCGGCTGCGCGGTGACAGCGAGTTTAACAACGTCCTCCTTGAAGTGAAGTACGAGGATAAGAATCCGTGGCCCGTGGGCGCGGACGGCACCGGTCACTCGCTCGTGCTCACGCGCGCTTCCTACGGCCAGGGCCACCCGAAATCCTGGGACGCCAGCGACCGCATCGGCGGCTCACCCGGCGGGCACGAGGCCCCGCGCCAGCGCGCCGGTTTGCGCGCCGTGGTCATCAATGAAATTCTCGCGCACACCGTCCTGCCGCTCGTGGATTACATCGAACTCTACAACTACAGCACGCAGGCCGTGGACATCTCGGGCTGCTACCTGAGTGATGCGCCTTCCACCAACAAGTATCGAATCCCCGTCGGCACCATCCTCCCGCCGCGCGGCTATCTCGCGCTGGACGAGACGCAACTCGGCTTCCAGCTCGATAACACGGGCGAGACCCTTTACCTCCGTAGTGCCGACGGCACGCGGATGCTCGACGCAGTGGAATTCGAGGCGCAGGAGAGCGGCGTCGCCCTCGGACGCTACCCGGACGGCGCTCCGGAATTTTACCGCCTGACCACACGCACGCCCGGGACCACAAACTCGGCGCCGCGCGTGGACGACATCGTGATCAATGAAATCATGTATGG
The DNA here is from genome assembly GCA_043758205.1 of Akkermansia sp. GTDB lineage: Bacteria > Verrucomicrobiota > Verrucomicrobiia > Limisphaerales > SIBH01 > JANNGC01. The sequence goes on along the minus strand of JAYVNY010000220.1, from coordinate 3,469 downwards.
CCCCATCTCGGAGGAGGCACAGGACGAATACGTCGAGTTGTACAACAAAGGTGGGGCTGCGGTGGACTTGAGCGGCTGGCGTTTCACCCACGGCATTAACTTTACCTTCCCCGCAAACAGTTCCATCCCGGCGGGCGGCTACATCGTTGTCGCGAAGGACAAGGCGCACCTGCTTGGCAACTACGCGAATTTGAACAACGGCAACACCTTCGGAAACTTCGGCGGCACCCTTTCGCGCGACGGCGAACGCATCGCGCTCGCCAAGCCGGAGGTGAACCTCACCACCAACGGCCAGCAGGTGCTCACCAACATTGCCTACCTCGTGGTCGAGGAAGTGACGTACGGCTCCGGCGGGCGCTGGGGCAAATGGGCCAACCAGGGCGGCAGCAGCTTGGAACTGATTGATGCGCGCTCGAATCATCGCCTCGCCTACAACTGGGCGGACAGCGACGAGACGCAGAAGGCGCCGTGGACCTTCTTCGAGCACACCGGCCTGCTCGACACCGGCAGCACGCAGGGCGGGTCGGCCATCAACCGCCTGGAGATCACGATGCTCGGCGAGGGCGAATGTTTGCTTGACGACATGGAGGCGCGCTACGCCGGCGGAACGAATGCGAATTTGCTGGCCAACCCCGGCTTTGAACTTGGTCTCTCGCCGTGGACGCCACAGGGCAATCACGTCCGCAGCAGCCTCGAGTTCAGTGGTCGCACCGGCAGCCGTTCGCTGCGCGTGCTGACCGGTGGCAACGGCGACTCCGGCGCGAACCGCGTGCGCGTGGCCCTCACCGCCGATCTGGCGCAAGGCCAGATGTTCACCCTCCGCGGCTGGGCGCGCTGGCAGCACGGCTGGCCCGAGGTGTTGATGCGCGTGAAAGGCGGCTTCCTGGAAAATTATGGCCGGATGCAACTGCCCTCGAACCTCGGCACACCGGGCGCAGCCAACAGCCGCGCGCTGACGAACGCCGCGCCCGCGATTTACGGCGTCACCCACTTCCCCGTGCTGCCACAAACCGGCGAAAGCGTCGTCGTCACCGCCGGCGTGCAGGACCCGCAAGGCGTGACCAACGTGGTCTTGTTCTGGCGCGTGGACAGCGCCACGCCCCCGGCCTTCACGCAGCAATTCATGGTGGATAACGGCACCGGCGGTGACGCGGTGGCCGGCGACGGCATTTACAGCGCCACGATTCCCGCGCAGGCGGCGAGCACCATGGTGTCTTTCTATTTGGAGTCCACCGACACGCTGCTCGCCAGGAGCCAGTTCCCGGTGGCCGCGATTGTCCCCGCTGTGGATGGCCAGCGCCGCGAGTGCCTGGTCCGCTGGAACGAACCGATTCCCGTCGCCGCCTTCAGCTCGTACCGCCTGTGGATGAGCACGGCCAACGTGAACGCTTACATCAACCGCCCCGCCCTCAGCAACCACGAAGTGGACGGCACCATGATCGTGAACAATAACCGCCCGATCTACAACGTCGTCTCCCGTTACTCGAACAGCCCGTATCACCAGGGTCAGAACGGTTCGCCCGTCACCGGCAGCACCCACTTCGTCATCAACCTGCCCTCGGACGACAAGTATCTCGGCGAGGACAGCTTCAACAAAGTCCACGCACCCGGCAACGGCGGCTTCGACGATCCCACGCTCATGCGCGAGCAGGTCGGCTACTACGTCTGCCGCAAGATGGGCCTGCCCTACCTCTATCGCCGTCACGTCGCGATGTATGTGAACGGCAACCGCAAGGGCGGCGACAACCGGTTGCAAGAAGACACCCAGCGCCCCGGCAGCGAACTGATTAACGAGTTCTTCCCCGACGAGACCGAGGGACGTCTTTTCAAAATCCAGCCCTGGTTCGAATTCGACGACGTGAATGTGATCGGCGGCGCCGGCGCGGCCTTTGACAACAAAATGTGGTGTACTCTCACCCGCAACCTCAGCACCAACGCTCATAAGATTGCCCGCTACCGCCAAAATTGGCTCACCCGCAGCGCGGATAAGACGGCCAACGATTACACCAACGTCATCGCCATCATTGAGGCCGCGAACATCCCGACGAGCAACCCCACCTACTGGCAGAACTTCAGCGGCCTCGTGGACATTGACCAATGGACGCGCATCTTTGCGCACGAGCACGCCATGGGCAACTGGGACAGCTTCGGCAACGTCAACGCGCAGAACATGTACGGCTACAAACCCAAGGACGGAAAATGGAAGCTGATGATCTGGGATCACAACATCGTGATCAACAATCCGAACCTGGGCGGCACCGGCTCCGACCTGCCCTCCTCCGCCAACATCTTCAACACCCAGAGCGGCCAGGACCCGCAGATGGCGACCCTGAACGCCTACCCGCCCTTCCGCCGCGCCTGGTGGCGGGCTTACAAGGAACTGGTCAACGGACCCATGCAGGTCGCCAACGTCTATCCCTACGTCAACGCGAAGTACAAATCCTACCTCGACAGCGGCGTGAACGTCGCCTCCGCCCCGGTGGAGGGCATCAAGACCTTCATTGACACCGCGCGGAACAACATCTCCAACGCGATGGCCGCCGTGGACTTCAATGGCTTCAACGTCACCACGCCCGCCGTCAGCGCCACGGTTTCGAACGTCGTGACCATCACCGGCAACGCCACGTTCGACATCACCACCGTGGAGTTCAACGGTGTCGCGTGGCCCGTCATCTGGACCAGCATCACGTCGTGGACCGCGACCATCCCGGTCACCAACAATGCGCCCATCACGGTCGCGGGCTACAACAAGGCCCACACCGCCATCGGCACGCCCGCCACGGTCACGGTGAACTACGCCCTCCCGGCCCTGCCCGACCCGCGCGGCTTTGTGGTCTTCAACGAAATCATGTACAACCCGTCGCCCAACACGCCGGACGCGGAGTACATCGAGCTGTTCAACACGCACAGCAATCTCGCCTTCAACGTCGGCAACTGGCGCATCAACGGGCTGGATTACACCTTCCCGCCCGGCGCGTTTATCGGGCCGCGCGGGTTCCTGCTGCTGGTCAAGAATCGCGTGTCTTTCAGTGCCGCCTTTGGCGCGGCCATCCCGGTCTACGATCAGTTCAGCGGCGCGCTCCAAGGCGATGGCGAGACGCTCTCGCTCCTCCAGCCCGGCTCGCCCGAGATCGTTGTGGACCGGGTGCGCTACGAGTCCGTCGCGCCGTGGAACACGAACGCGAACCGCACCGGCTCTTCCTTGCAACTGATTGATCCCAACCAGGACAACAGCCGCGCCGGCAACTGGAACGCGGCCTTCATTCCCGCCGTGTACTCGCCCGCCATCATCACGCCGGCCGGCGTGCGCGACGGCTGGCGGTTCTTCAGCGCCAGCGGCAGCATCGGCGTGGGCGAGGGCGGATCCACCTTCCGTTTATTGGCCCTTCTGGGCGAAGCGGGCAGTGCGTTGATTGATGACATGGCCCTGGTTCCCGGCACCAACGCCGCCGTGGGGACAAACTATATC